>DBMN01000033.1 GCA_002298965.1 Rhizobiales bacterium UBA697
AGCAGCAGATGGTGGAGATCGCCAAGTCGCTGCGCTCGGACCTCTCGGTGCTGATCCTCGACGAACCCACCGCCTCGCTCTCCGACAAGGAGACCGACCACCTCTTCGGCGTGGTCGAGGCGCTGAAGGCGGACGGCATCGGCATCGTCTACATCTCGCACCGCATCCACGAGTTCGCCCGCATCGCCGACCGCATCACCGTGCTGCGCGACGGCCGCCTCTGCGCCACCGTGCCGGCGGCGGGCGTCACCGAAGAGACGCTGCTCGAGCTGATGGCCGGGCGCGCCGTCGGCGAGATCTATCCCGACATTCCGCGCCATCCCGGCGCGGTGCGCCTCGAGGTCGAGGGTCTCGTCGCCCGGTCGGTCGACGGCGTCTCCTTCACCGCGCGGGCCGGCGAAGTGCTCGGCATGGCCGGGCTGGTCGGCTCCGGCAAGTCGGAACTGTGGCAGGCGGTGCTCGGCCTCGCGCCGAAGAAGGCCGGCCGCATCGTCCTCGGAGACCGCGACGTCTCCGCCGGCTCGGTCGCCGATCTGGTCGAGGCCGGGCTCCACTATCTTCCGCCCGATCGCAAGGAGGACGGGCTGCAGCTCGCCGCTTCGGTCGAGGACAATCTGGTCTTCGGACTGCTGGATGCGGAAGAGGTCGTCCGCCCGCTCGGTCTGGTGTCGATCGGCACGGCCCGCCGCGTCGCCCGGGCGATCGCCGACCGGGTCGAGGTCGCCCGCCGCCACCTGCCGCGCCTCGTCTCGCAACTCTCCGGCGGCAACCAGCAGAAGGTGCTGTTCGGCAAGGGTCTCGGCCGCGACTTCGACGTCTACGTCTTCGACGAACCGACCGTCGGCGTCGACATGGGCACGCGCGCCCAGCTCTACCGGCTGATCGACGGCCTCGTCCGCGCCGGCAAGGCGGTGATCGTCGTCTCCTCCGACCTCAACGAGGTGATGAACCTGTCGCACCGCCTGCTGGTCTTCGCCGACGGCCGCATCACCGCGGAACTCGAGGGCGACGCGATCTCGGAGACCGAAGTGCTGCGCCATTTCTTCGACGACGAAAGGACCCCCGCATGAGCCCCATCATCGATGACCGCCCGCCGCTGGGACCGTCCCTGATCGCACCGGTGCGCAGCCTGTTCCTGGCCGTCGGCGTGCTGCCGTTCTTCCTGGCGATCGCGCTCGTCGTCTTCTCGCTCGCCTCGCCACAGTTCCTCGGGATCGACAATCTCGTCAATGTCGCGCGGCAGTCGGTCTATCTGATCCTGGTGTCGCTCGGGCAGATGCTGGTGCTGATGACCGCCGGCTTCGACCTCGCCGTCGGCACGGCGATCGCCCTGACCTCGGTGGTCTCGGCGATGGTGATGGTCCGGGTCGCGGCCTTCTTTCCGGACGCGGTCGGCGTGGCGATCGTCCTCGGCGCGCTCGCCGGCATCGCAGCCGCGCTGGTGCTCGGCATCGTCAACGGCGTCGGCGTCGCCAAGTTCGGCGTGTCGCCCTTCATCATGACGCTCGGCGTGCAGTCGATCGGCGCCGGCGCCTCGCTGTTCCTGACCGGCGGCGTACCGATCTCCGGCCTGCCGCCGGAATTCGCCGACACGTTCGGCTTCGGCCGGGTGCTCGGGCTGCCGGTGCCGGTGCTGGTGGCGATCGTCTGCATCGCGGCGGTCTGGGTCTTCGTCCAGCGCGGCCGCGTCGGGCGTCACATCCTGGCGATCGGCGGCAACGCCAAGGCGGCGCGCCTCTCCGGCATCGACGTGACGCGGACGCTCATCGTCGCCTACTGCCTGTGCTCGTTCCTCGCCTCGATCGCCGGCCTCCTGCTGACCGCGCGGGTGGAATCGGGGGAATCGAACCTCGGCGGCACCATCGCGCTGGAATCGATCGCGGCCTGCGTCATCGGCGGCGTGTCGCTGCGCGGCGGCATGGGGCGGGTCGAGAACGTCGTCCTCGGCGCCTTCTTCATCGTCCTGGTGCAGAACGGCATGAACCTCGCCCAGATCGGCTCCTACATGCAGATGGTGCTGATCGGCCTTCTCCTCGTCGCCGCCGTGGTCGCCGACCAGATCCGCTATCGCCAGCTGCTGGGCGCCCGGTCCTGACGACGACGTCCCGGTCGTCGCCGACGACCGAGACCCCACCCCGCGGGGCCCGGCTCACTTGGCGCTGCGTTCGGCACTGAGGAGATCGGAGATGCGGCGCGAGGCGGTGCCGACGGTCTCGCGGATGGTCTGGAGCGCCGCGCCCTTGGCGGCGTCGTCGGCGACGATGGCGACGAGACTGCCGGCGACGCGCCGCTCCGAGGCGAAGACCGGTGCGCCGACGCCGACCAGACCGGGGTCGATCTCGCCGTGGGTGACGATCACCTCCTCGCGGCGGAAGCGCAGGAGATTGGCGCGGAAGGCGTCCCAGTCGTCGCCGAGCCCGGCGGCGGCGATCTCGTCGCGCTTGCGCAGCATCAGGTTGCGCTGCTGATAGGGCGTCAGGTGAGCGAGGATCGCCTTGGCCGTGGCGCCGAGGAACATCGGCATCGGACGCCCGCGCTCGTAGCTCGAGTGGACGTCGGGGTTGCTCCACTCGGTGTGCAGGCACATCACCTTGTCGCGGTAGAAGCCGCAGAGCATCAGGTTGAGACCGGTCGCCTCGGTCGTCTCGCGCATGATCGCGCGGGCGACGCCGACCAGCGGGTCGTGCAGACGCAGCAGGCGATCGAGTTCGGCGACGCGCGGGCCGACGCCGTAGCCCTCCTGATAGGAGGCGCTCAGCAGGCCCGAGCCGGCGAGGCACTTCAGATAGCGATAGGCGGTGGCGCGCGAGCAGTCGAAGGCGCGCACCACGTCGTCCGCCGTCACCACCATGGAGCCGTCGTCGAAGAGGTCGAGAATGGCCAGCATGCGCTCGAGGCTGCTGCCGCCGCCCTCACCCGCCTCGGTCTTGTCCTTGCGTTCCGTCACCGTCGAACCCTTCGTCCGTCGTCAGTGTATGTGATACCCGCCATTCACCTCCAAGACGATTCCGGTGCAATACGCCGAAAGCCCACTGGCCAGGTACAGCGCCGCGCCGGCGACATCCTCCGGCGTGGCGAAGCGGCCGAGCGGGATCGCCGCGCGCAACGCCTCCTCCTGTCCGGGCGGAAAACGCCCGTTCGTCATCGGCGTCGAGACGATGCCCGGAGCGACGGCGTTGACCCTTATGCCGCGGGGGCCCAGCTCGCGCGCCAGCGCCTTGGTGAAGCTGATCATGCCGCCCTTGGAGGCGGCGTAGTGCGAGCCGCCGAGGAGGCCGCCGCCGCGCGAGGCCGACATCGACGCCATGTTGACGACCGCCGCCCCGCCCGCCTTCTCGAGGAAGGGGAGCGCGGCGCGCGTCAGCCGGTAGGTGCCGCTCAGGTTGACGTCGATCATCCGCAGGAAGTCCTCCTCGCGGAGATCGGCGAGCGGGATCGCGCCGACGATGCCGGCGTTGTTGACCAGCGTGTCGAGCCCGCCCAGCCGCTCGGCCGCCGCGGCGATCGCCGTACGGCAGTCGGCCTCCGACGTCACGTCGCAGACGGCGTAGTCGAGGCCCTCGGCGAGGTCGGCGACGCCATCCGGCGCCGCCACGTCGAGACAGACCACCCGGGCGCCGTGGCGGGCGAAGGTCTCGGCGATCGCCCGGCCGATTCCGGCCGGGTGCGCCGCGCCCGAGACGACCACGCGTCGGCCGTTCAGGAGATCGCCCGTCGTCATTTGGCCACCAGAGGACAGCCGCCGGCGGCGAGCGGGCGGAAAGCCTCTTCGGCCGGGATCGTGCGGAGCACGTGATAGTAGTCCCAGAGACGCTTGGACTCGCTCGGCTTCTTGACCCGGTAGAGGTAGAGGTCGCGCAGCACTCGGCCGTCCTCGCGGATCTTGCCGCCCTTGGTCATGAAGTCGTCGATCGGCGTCGCCTTCATCTTGGCCATCACCGGTCCGGCCGCGTCCGAGCCGACGGCCTGGATCGCCTTCAGATAGTGCATGGTCGCGGCGTAGTCGCTGGCGTGGATCATCGACGGCATCTTGCCGTTGCGCTTGTAGAAGCGCTCCGACCAAGCCCGCGTCGCCTCCGTCTGATCCCAGTAGAAGGCGCCGACGAGACTGACGCCCTGCGCCGCCTCGAGGCCGATCGAGTGGACGTCGGTAATCTCCATGTAGAGGGCGGCGATGCGCTGTCCGTCGTCGCCGCCGATGCCGAACTCGCGCGCCTGTTTGATGCTGTTGACGGTGTCGCCGCTGCCGTTGGCCAGGCCGATCACCTGCGCCTTCGACGACTGGGCCTGGAGCAGGAAGGACGAGAAGTCGGCGCTGGCGATCGGATGGCGCACCGAGCCGAGCACCTCGCCGCCGCGCGCCTTGACCACCGCGCTCGCGTCGCGCTCGAGGGCGTGGCCGAAGGCGTAGTCGGAGGTGACGAAGAACCACGTCTTGCCGCCGTCGGCGACCATGCCCGAGGCCACGGCCGAGGCGTAGGCATAGGTGTCGTAGGTCCAGTGGAGGCCGTTGGGCGAGCAGCTCTTGCCGGTCAGATCCGAGGTGCCGGCCGAGGTGAAGATCGCCACCTTGTCCATCTTGCGGGTCAGGTCCTGCACCGCGAGGGCGATGGCCGAGTTCGGCACGTCGAGGATCATGTCGACGCCGCCCTGCTCGTACCATTTGCGGGCGGTCGCCAGACCGACGTCGACCTTGTTCTGGTGGTCGGCGGAGACGACCTCGATCGGCTTGCCGAGCACCTTGCCGCCGAAGTCCTCGATCGCCATGCGGACGGCATCGACGGCGAGCGCGCCGGAGAGGTCCGCCATCATGCCGGACTGGTCGTTGAGCACGCCGATGCGGACGACGTCGTCGCTGACCTGGGCCGAGGCCGCCCCCGTCGACAGCGCGAGGGCGAGCGCCGCGAGGGCGGTGGAGCATTTCGTCATGACTTCCTCCCGTTTCGACCGTTTTCGGTCTTGTCTTCTCGTCGTTCAGATAGGGGCGCCGCCGCTCACTCGAGCGTGGCGCCGCCGAAGGCTTCGATGAAGCGGTTGGGCTTCAGGAAGAAGCACAGGACGAGCGCACCGTTGGGCGCGCGGGCGATGTGGCGGTTACCGGCGGGGCGCCAGACGAACTGGCCCGGACCGACCTCGCCCTCGTCGTCGACGATCGAGCCTGAGAGGACCCAGGTCTGTTCGATCTCGACGTGCTCGTGCAGCGGCAGTTCGGTGCCCGGTTCCCAACGGAACAGCGCCGTCAGCAGCCCGGTCTCCTTGTCCTGAACGAGGATCTTCATGTCGACCCCGGCGACGGGGGTCGGCTTCCACGGCAGCGCATCGACCTCGATGAAGCGCGACGCGAGGGGGCCGAGCGCGTCGGTACCCACCAGGCCGGGTGTTTCGAGTGCCATTCTCTCCTCCCGATCAATAATCTCACTATTGGCGATATACACACAATCGCGTATAGTGAGATTACTGTCAAGAAAAACACGGAGGAGCCGCCACATGAAGAACCGAACGAGGGCCTCGCGCTTCGTCGGCCGAACCGCGCTGATCACCGGAGGGGCCGGAGGACTGGGCTTCGCCGTGGCGCGGCGTCTGGGCTCGGAGGGGGCGACCATCGTCGTCAACGACCTCGCCGCCGAGGTTTGCGCCGAGGCCTGCGCCCGGCTCGGCGAAGAGGGAATCACCGCCGTCGCGGCGCCCTTCGACGTCGCCGACGCGCGCGCGGTCGAGACCGCCTTCGCGGCGCTCGCCGGCGGCGGGCACGTCGTCGACGTCCTCGTCTGCAATGCCGGCAATCAGGTCCGCAAACCGCTGATCGATCTCAACCCGGCCGAATGGCGGTCGCTGCAGTCGGTCCATGTCGACGGCGCCTTCAACTGCCTGCACGCCGCGCTTCCCGACATGATCGCGCGTGGGCACGGCCGGGTCGTCGTCATGGCGTCGATCGCCGGCGAGGCGGCGATGCCCAACATCTCCGCCTATGCCACGGCCAAGGGCGCGCTGGCGGCGCTGACCCGGGCGGTGGCGGTCGAATACGGCGGCCGCGGCATCACCTGCAACGCGGTCGCGCCCGGCTTCGTCAAGACCTCCTTCACGGCGGCGCTCCAGACCAATCCGGACTTCGCCGCCTTCATGGCCGCCGCGGTGCCGGTCGATCGCTGGGCGACGCCCGACGACGTCGCCCCCGTCGTCGCCTTCCTCGCATCCGACGAGGCGTCCTATGTGAACGGTCAAGTCGTCGCCGTCGACGGCGGCCTGCTCGCGAGGATGTGACGCCATGACCGAGAGATCGACCGTCGCCCTGTCCTGTCGGGGCCTCGTCCGCAGTTTCGGCGGATTCCGTGCCGTCGCCGGCGTCTCGCTCGACGTCCGACGCGGGTCCATCCACGCGCTGATCGGCCCCAACGGTGCCGGCAAGACCACCTGTTTCAACCTGCTGACACGCTTTCTCGACGCCGACGCCGGCCGGATCGAGCTCTTCGGCGTCGACATCACGCGGGAGCGGCCGGAGGCCGTCGCCCGGCGCGGGCTGATCCGTTCGTTCCAGATCTCCTCCGTCTTCCTCGGCATGACGGCGCGGCAGAACGTGCGCATGGCATTGATGCAGAAACACGGTCTCGGGCCGCAGTTCTGGGCGAGCCCCGCCCGGCTCGCACCGCTCGACGAACCGGCCCGCGCGCTCCTCGACGAGGTCGGGCTCGGCGACGTCGCCGAGACCCGCGCCGCGCTGCTGCCCTACGGCCGCAAGCGGGCGCTCGAACTCGCCATGACGCTGGCGCTCGAGCCGGCGGTGCTGCTCCTCGACGAGCCGATGGCGGGCCTCGGGCGCGAGGACATCGAACGCTGTGCCTCGCTCGTCCAGCGGCTCGCCGTCGATCGCACCGTGCTGATGGTCGAGCACAATCTCTCGGTCGTCGCCCGACTCTGCGACCGGATCACCGTCCTGGCGCGCGGCGCGGTGCTGGCCGAGGGCAGCTACGCCGAGGTGTCGAGCGACGCCCGGGTGATCACCGCCTACATGGGCGAACGGCGCGAGGTGACGGCATGACCATGCTCACCATCGACAACCTCCAGGCCTGGTACGGCGAATCCCACGTGTTGCACGGCGTCACCTTCCATGTCGGCGAGGGCGAACTCGTCACGCTGCTCGGCCGCAACGGCGCCGGCAAGACGACGACGCTGCGCGCCGTCATGGGGATGATGGATCGGCGGACCGGCTCGATCCGCCTCGCCGGCACCGAGACGATCGGCCTTCCCGCCCATCGCATTCCCCGCCTCGGCCTCGGCTACTGCCCGGAGGAACGGGCGGTGTTCCGCAGCCTGACGGTCACCGAGAACCTGATGCTGCCGCCGCAGATCGCGCCCGGCGGCCTGTCGCTCGACGAGATCTACACGCTCTTTCCCAACCTGATCGAGCGCGCCCGCTCGTCCGGCGGCAATCTCTCCGGCGGCGAACAGCAGATGCTGGCGATCGGCAGGATCCTGCGGACCGGCGCCAAGTTGCTGATCTTCGACGAGCCGACCGAGGGGCTGGCGCCGGTCATCGTCCGCCAGATCGCCGACGCGATCGTCGCGCTCAAGCGGCGCGGCTTCACCATCGTGCTGGTCGAGCAGAACTTCCACTTCGCCACCGAGGTCGCGGATCGCATGTACGTCATGGACCACGGCGTGATCGTCGACGAACTGACCCCGTCCGAAGCCCGCGCCGACGCGCGCCGGCTCGAACGACACCTCGGCGTCTGAAAGGAACCTCCATGTTCGACCTGTTCGGGATTCCTGCCAACGCGCTCGCCGGTCAACTGCTGCTCGGGCTGATCAACGGCGCCTTCTACGCGACCCTGTCGCTCGGCCTCGCCGTGATCTTCGGCATGCTCAACATCATCAACTTCGCCCACGGCGCCCAATATGCGCTCGGCGCCTTCGTCGCCTGGATCCTGGCGACGTACTTCGGCATCGGCTACTGGGGCGCGCTGATCCTCGCGCCGCTGGCTGTCGGCATCGCCGCCGTGGTGCTGGAGCGGACCGTCATCCGCCGCACCTACCGGATGGACCATCTCTACGGCCTGCTGCTCACCTTCGGTCTCGCCCTGGTCATCGAGGGCACGCTGCGCCAGATCTGGGGCGTGTCCGGCCTGCCCTACGCCATGCCGGACGCGCTGCGCGGCGGCATCCGCCTCGGCTTCATGTTCCTGCCGTGGTATCGCGCCTGGGCGGTGGTGTTCTCGCTGGTGATCTGCCTCACCGTGTGGCTGGTGCTGGAGAAGACCCGGGTCGGCGCGGTGCTGCGGGCCGCGACCGAGAACCCCGGCATGGTCAAGGCCTTCGGCATCGACGTGCCGCTGTGGATCACCATCACCTACGCGCTGGGCACCGCGCTCGCCGCCCTCGCCGGCGTCGTCGCCGCGCCGATCTATCAGGTCAGCCCGCTGATGGGCTCCAATCTGGTGGTCGTGGTCTTCGCCGTCGTGGTGATCGGCGGCATGGGCTCGATCGGCGGCTCGATCGTCAGCGGCTTCGCCCTCGGCGTGATCGAGGGCCTGACCAAGGTGGTGTGGCCGGAAGCCTCCAACTTCGTGATCTTCGTCATCATGGCGATCGTGCTGCTGGTGCGGCCGGCCGGCCTCTTCGGGCGCAAGATCCAGGCGCAGAACACCATCGCGGCGGAGGCGACGCGGCGCGGATTCGACGTCTCGCCGAGCGCGCGGACCTGGTTCGTCGCCGTCGTCGTCGTGGCGGCGCTGGTCGCGCCCTACCTGCTCTATCCGACCTATCTCGCCAAGGTGCTGTGCTTCGCGCTCTTCGCCGGCGCCTTCAACCTGTTGCTCGGTTACGTCGGTCTCCTGTCCTTCGGCCACGCCGCCTATTTCGGCGCGGCCGCCTATGCCACCGGCTGGGCGATGAAGAACTGGGGGCTGTCGACCGAGCTCGGGCTCCTCGTCGGCCTCCTCGCGGGCGCCGGCCTCGGCCTCGTCTTCGGCGCGATCGCCATCCGGCGGACCGGCATCTACTTCTCGATGATCACGCTCGCCCTGTCGCAGGTGGTCTATTTCGTCGCCGTGCAGGCGAGCTTCACCGGCGGCGAGGACGGGTTGCAGAGCGTGCCGCGCGGCCGGCTGTTCGGCCTGATCGGGCTCGAGGAGGCACATGTCCTCTACTATTTCGTGCTGGCGGTCTTCGTGCTGGGTTATGCGGCGATCCTCCGGATCCTGCGGTCGCCCTTCGGCGAGACGATCCGCGCGGTGCGCGACGACGAGCAGCGGGCGCTGTCGCTCGGCATTCCGGTCACCCGCTACAAGCTCGCCGCCTTCGTCATGTCGGCGGCGCTCGCCGGGCTCGCCGGCAGTCTCAAGGTGCTGGTCTTCGGCGTCGCCTCGCTCACCGACGTCCATTGGCACGCCTCCGGCGAGGTCGTGCTGATGACGCTGCTCGGCGGCATCGGCACGCTCGCCGGGCCGATCGTCGGCGCCGCCGGTTTCGTGTCGCTGCAGAACTATCTCGCGCCGCTCGGCTCGTGGGTGTTCATCGTCCAGGGCGTGATCTTCGTCGTCTGCGTGCTGTCGTTCCGCGAAGGTTTGGTCGGTCTCGCCGCCCGCGGCTGGAACGCGCTCGCCAACCGCGGGAGGGGCTGATGTTCATGCACGTGGTCCTGATGGAGATCGCGGCCGACGCGGCCTTCCACGCCGAGGTCGAGCGCTGGTGCGAGCGCGTCCGCCGCGAGTGCGACGGCGTGCTCGGCTACGCCTACGGCGAAAACACCGCCGCCCGCGCCGACGGGCTGAGCCACGCCGTCGTCGCCCATTTCGTCGACGAGGCCGCCCACGACGCCTATCAGACGAGCCCGGCGCACCAGGGCATGAAGGCCTTCATGGCGCCGGAGATCCGCCGGATCGTCGTCTTCGACGGCGACGTCGCCGACCTCGCTCACGCCCCGCCGGGCCGAGGGGCCTGACCGTCGGCGATGCAGCCCGCTCGCGGACCGATCCCGGCGACGGCCTGCCGGGACGACCTCATCGGATCGAGAAGACCGCCGAATATCGCCCCGAGAACGACCCGCCGGGCGGCGGCGGAAGGCGGGCCGCCGCCATCATGCCGCGCGCCGCGGCGTCGAGGGCGTCGTGGCCGGACGACTGGGTGATCGTGTAGCCCGCGATCCGTCCGGCGGCGTCGACCCGGAAGGACAGGCGCACGGCCCCCTGGAGGCGCTGCTGCCGGGCGGCCTCGGGATAGTGTTTGTGCCGCGCGAGTTCGGCGACGACGAGGGCGGCGTACGACGCCTCCGAGGCGCGCGCGGTGTCGCCCCGGCCCTCGACCGCACCGGCGCGCGCC
>DBMN01000071.1:0-137 GCA_002298965.1 Rhizobiales bacterium UBA697
TGGTCGATCGCCGCGTCGCCGTCACCCCGGCCGCCAAGCCGCCGACCCCGGGGCGCCCCGGCGCCCGCGACGTCGGCATGCGCGACGACGTGGTGGAGACCGCCCACGGCTGGCAGTTCCCGCCGCTGTCGCTGCTG
>DBMN01000071.1:196-317 GCA_002298965.1 Rhizobiales bacterium UBA697
ACGACTTCGGCATCAAGGGCGAGGTGAACCACGTTCGCCCCGGTCCGGTCGTCACCCTCTACGAGCTGGAACCCGCGCCGGGTGTGAAGTCCTCCCGTGTCATCGGTCTCGCCGACGACAT
>DBMN01000071.1:472-21253 GCA_002298965.1 Rhizobiales bacterium UBA697
CCGGCACCACCGGTTCGGGCAAGTCGGTGGCGATCAACACGATGATCGTGTCGCTGCTCTACCGGCTGACGCCGCAGCAGTGCCGCCTGATCATGATCGACCCGAAGATGCTCGAGCTGTCGGTCTACGACAACATCCCCCATCTCCTCACCCCCGTCGTCACCGACCCCAAGAAGGCGGTCGTGGCGCTGAAGTGGACGGTGCGCGAGATGGAGGAGCGCTATCGCAAGATGTCCAAGCTCGGCGTGCGCAACATCGACGGCTTCAACGCCCGCGTGGCGGAGGCCAATGCGCGCGGCGAGGTGCTGACCCGTGAGGTGCAGACGGGCTTCCACCGCACCACCGGCGAACCGATCTTCGAACAGGAGGAGCTGGCGCTCGAGCCGTTGCCCTACATCGTCGTCGTCGTCGACGAGATGGCCGACCTGATGATGGTCGCCGGCAAGGAGATCGAAGGCGCGATCCAGCGCCTCGCCCAGATGGCGCGCGCCGCCGGCATCCACATCGTCATGGCGACGCAGCGTCCCTCGGTCGACGTCATCACCGGCACGATCAAGGCCAACTTCCCGACCCGCATCTCCTTCCAGGTGACGTCGAAGATCGACAGCCGCACCATTCTCGGCGAGCAGGGTGCCGAACAGCTGCTCGGCCAGGGCGACATGCTCTTCATGGCCGGCGGCGGTCGCATCCAGCGCGTCCATGGACCCTTCGTCTCGGACGACGAGGTCGAGAAGATCGTCCACCACCTGAAGCGTCAGGGCGCGCCGCAGTATCTCGACGCCATCACCTCCGAGGACGACGAGGCGAGCCCGGAGGGCGACGTCGGCGGTCTCGAAGAATCGGCCGATCTCTACGATCGCGCCGTGGCGCTGGTGCTGCGCGACCGCAAGGCCTCGACCTCCTACATCCAGCGTCGTCTGCAGATCGGCTACAACCGGGCCGCCTCGCTGATCGAACGGATGGAGAAGGAGGGTCTGGTCGGCGCCGCCAACCACGCCGGCAAGCGCGACATCCTGGTCGGCGGCGGCGACGTCGACTGATCGTCCGAAGTTCCGCCATGGTCGTGGTCGACCATGGCCTCCGAATCGTTCGCGCGCCGAGCCTCGGCGCTCTCCGGACCCGTCTTCGAGGACACCCGATGCCCTTCACCCACCGTCCCACCCGCCGCGTCGCCCTCGGCCTCGCCCTCGGCGGTCTCGTCGTCGGCCTCGCGCCGCAGGCGCTGGCCCAGCAGGCCGCGGCGGCCAAGCCCGCCAAGCCGGTGCAGGGCGGCGCCGGCGTCGCCCCCTCGGGCCTGACCCCGCAGCAGCGCGAGGCGCTCGGTGCGATCAACAAATACTTCAACGCCGTGCGCACCATGACCGGCGAGTTCGTGCAGTTCGGCCCCGACGGCGACAAGGCCGAGGGCGAATTCCACATGGCGCGGCCGGGCAAGATCCGCTTCCTCTACGCCAAGCCGTCGAACCTCGACATCATCGCCGACGGCATCGACGTGGTGGTGCGCAACACCAAGCAGGCGACGCAGGATCTCTATCCGCTGTCGAAGACGCCGCTGCGCTTCCTGCTCGCCGACCACATCGATCTGACCTCGGAGGCGAGCGTCACCCGCGTCAGCCTCGAGCCGGATCTGGTCTCGGTGGTGCTGGAGCAGTCGACGGTGTTCGGCGACGGCCGCCTCACCATGGTGTTCGACCGCAAGTCGAACGAGCTGCGCCAGTGGACGGTGACCGACGCGCAGGGCTACGATACGGCGGTGGCGATCTACAACGTCACGGCCAACCAGCCGGTCGATCAGAAGATGTTCTTCATCGATCGCACCATCATCCGCTGACGATCGATCCCCGCACCCGTCGGGCGATCCCCGCCCGACGAGGTGACCTTTGACGTCGACGCTCTCCATCGCCACCTGGAACATCAATTCCGTCCGCCTGCGCCTGCCGATCGTCGAGCAGTTCCTCGGCTCCCATGCCCCGGACGTGCTCTGCCTGCAGGAGACCAAGTGCCCGGACGGCTCGTTCCCGGCGAGCGCCTTCCGCAAGCTCGGTTACGAGCACGTCGCGATGAACGGCCAGAAGGGCTATCACGGCGTCGCCATCGTCTCGAAGATCCCCTTCGCTCAGGAAGAGCGCCGCGAATTCTGCGCCAAGGGCGATGCCCGCCATCTCGCGGTGACGCTCGACGTCCCCGGCCTGCCGGTCCGGCTGCACGACTTCTACGTCCCCGCCGGCGGCGACGAGCCGGATCCCGCGATCAACGACAAGTTCGCCCACAAGCTCGCCTTCCTCGACGAGCTGAAGGCCTGGCTCGGCAGCGGTGCGGCGGAGACCCCCTCGGTGGTGGTCGGCGATCTCAACATCGCCCCCCTGGTCGACGACGTCTGGTCGCACAAGGCGCTCATCAAGGTCGTCTCGCACACGCCGATCGAGACCGAGGCCTTCGAGGCGATCCGCGAGGGCGGCGCCTGGATCGACGTCATGCGCCGGGCGATCCCGGTGCCGGAGAAGATCTACACCTGGTGGAGCTACCGCGCGGCCGACTGGTCGGCCGCCGACAAGGGGCGCCGCCTCGACCACGTCTGGGCCTCGCCCCACTTCGAGGACCGGCTCGCCGGCGTCGAGGTGCTGCGCGCGGCGCGCGGCTGGGAGCGGCCGTCGGACCATGTTCCGGTGATCGCGCGGTTCCGGATCTGAGCGGGACAGGTTCCGTGCGGGAGGGGGGCGAGTCCTTTCGGCCACACTGCCCGCAGAGCAGGCATGCCGGCGCCCGCGCCTTCTTGATGTGCAGCCGTCCTTCGCTACGATTTCCTCACGAGGCGTCGCGACGGCGATTCGACCGTGCGATGCCGGCCCGATCCGGGCGTGGCGGTGCCACGTCCGCCGGGTGCGACCGGGGGACCCGATCATGCCGCGCCTCTTCACCGGCCTCGAAGTCCCCGAAAGCCTCGGCCTCTCCCTGTCCTTCCTGCGCGGCGGCCTGCACGGCGCCAAGTGGATCGACGTGGAGAACTACCACGTCACCCTGCGTTTCATCGGCGACGTCGACGAGCGCCTCGCAGACGAGATCGCCGAGGAGATGTCGCGCATCCGCCGGTCACGGTTCGAGGTCCGCATCGAGGGCGTCATGGCCTTCGGCGGCCGCCAGCCCCATTCGCTGGTCGCCAAGGTGGCACCGAGTGCACCGCTCATCGAGCTCCAGGGCGAGCACGAACGCATCTGCCAACGGCTCGGGCTCCCTCCCGAGCCGCGGCGTTTCACCCCCCACGTGACGATCGCCCGCTGCAAGGGCGTGTCGCACGAAGCGGTGGCGGAATGGCTGGCGCTGCGCGGCGGGTTCGCGGGCTCGGCGTGGACGCCGGAGCGCTTCGTCCTCTACTCGTCGAAGGCGTCGCGCGGCGGCGGACCCTATGTCGTCGAGGGCGACTGGCCGCTCGAGCCGCGGCGCGACGGCATCATGAGCTTCTCGCGCACCCAGCGCGTCGCGCCGATCGCGGCACGGATGCACCCGCGTTTCGCGGTCACCACCGCCTGAGGGCGGGCCGAGCCGTCAGTGACAGCCGTCGCAGCCGCCGTCGGGCTTGGTCGCGCACGAGCCCGAGGCGCAGGACTTGCCCCCGCCGCCGAGGCCGAAGCGGGCCTTGAGGCCGGCGGGCAGGTACTTGAGGCCGACGTAGAGCGCGGCACCCAGTACCACGCCGTAGACGATCATCGTGTCGTTCATCGCGTGAGGACCTCCACGATCCGATAGGTGGCGAAGGACGCCGCGTAGGCAAGGACGAACATGTAGGCGAAGTGGACGCCCGCCCATGTCCACGAGCCGGTCTCGCGGCGGATCACCGCGATGGTCGAGGCGCACTGCGGCGCGAAGACGTACCACGCGAGGAACGACAGCGCGGTGGCGAGCGTCCAGTGCGAGGCGAGGATCGGCTTCAGCGCCTCGCCCACCTCCTCGCCGGTCGCCGACAGGGCGTAGAGCGTGCCGAGCGCGCCGACCGCCACCTCGCGGGCCGCCATGCCCGGGATCAGGGCGATGACGATCTGCCAGGAGAAGCCGATCGGCGCGAAGATCGGCGCCAGGAAGTGACCCAGCCGACCGGCGAAGGACCAGTCGATCGCCGGCCCCGCGGCGCCTTCGGGCGGCGCCGGGAAGGTCGACAGGAACCAGATCAGGATCATGATGGCGAGGATGATGGTGCCGGCGCGGCGGAGAAAGGCGCCGGCGCGGATCCACAGCGCGATCGCCACGTTGCGCGGCTGCGGCCACTTGTAGTCCGGCAGCTCCATGATGAAGGGCTCGGGCTCCTCCCGCCAGACGAGCTTCTTCAGCACGAAGGCGACGAGGAGCGCGGTGACGATGCCGGTGGCGAAGAGGGCGAACATCGTCAGGCCCTGCAGGCCGAAGCCCCAGACCTCGGCGTCCTCCGGCACGAAGGCGGCGATGATCAGCGTGTAGACCGGCAGGCGCGCCGAACAGGTCATCAGTGGCGCCACCAGGATGGTGGCGATGCGGTCGCGCCGGTTCTCGATGACGCGCGCCGCCATGATACCGGGAATGGCGCAGGCGAAGGACGAGAGGAGCGGGATGAAGGCCCGGCCGTGCAGACCCGTGCCGGCCATCAGGCGGTCCATCAGGAACGCCGCCCGCGCCATGTAGCCGAAGTCCTCAAGCAGGATGATGAAGAAGAACAGGATGACGATCTGCGGCAGGAACACCAGAACCGCGCCGACGCCGGCGATGATGCCGTCGACCAGCAGGCTCTTCAGCAGCCCTTCCGGCATCGCGTCGCCGATCACCGCGCCGAGCCAGGCGATGCCGCCCTGGATCGCCTCCATCGGCGGCTTCGCCCAAGTGAAGACCGCCTGGAACATCAGGAACAGCACGGCGAGCAGCACGATCACGCCGAAGACCGGGTGCAGCAGCACGGCGTCGAGGCGGCGCGTCAGCTTCTCGTCGCCGGGATGGAAGGCGCAGTCGTGCAGGATGCGGGCGGCGGTCGCGTGCGTCGCGCGGATCTCCTCGGCCGAGGGCTCGCGCCAGCCGTGCGGCCGCGGATCGGGGCCGTCGAGGGCGAGGCGGTCGATCGCGGCGAGCAGCGGGTCGATGCCGCCCTTGCGGATGGCGACGATCGGCACGACCGGGATGCCGAGTTCCTGCGACAACCGGTCGACGTCGACGCGGCCGCCCTGTTTCTCGACCTGATCCATCATGTTGAGGGCCAGCACCATCGGCCGGCCGACCTTCATCAGCTCGATGACGAGGCGCAGGACGATGCGCAGGTTGGTGGCATCGGCGACGCAGACGACGGCGTCGGGGATCTCCTCGCCGGCCTGGGCGCCGAGGACGACGTCGCGGGTGACCATCTCGTCGGGGCTGCGGCCGCGAAGCGAGTAGGTGCCGGGCAGGTCGAGCACCTTCACCGTGCGCCCACCGGGGGTGACGAAGCCGCCCTCCTTGCGCTCGACGGTGACGCCGGCGTAGTTGGCGACCTTCTGGCGCGAACCGGTCAGCGCGTTGAACAGCGCCGTCTTGCCCGCGTTCGGGCATCCGACGAGGGCGATCTCGGGAACATGGGTATTCATGGGCTCACTCGGCGGCGGTGACGAGGATCACGGCCGCGTCGCGGCGGCGCAGCGCCACCGTGGTGTCGTCGACCCGCACGGCGATCGGATCGCCGCCGATCGGACCCTCGTGCAGGATCTCGACCCGGGCGCCCTCGACCAGCCCCATCTCGAGCAGACGACGCTCGAGCTCGTTCCACGAGATCGTCGTGTTGCCCCCTGTCGGCGCGAGACCGGCGACCCAACCCGACCAGCCGCGATCGAGGCGGCCGAGGGACAGGAGTTCGCGCGAGGACGCGAGGAGGGAGACGTCGTGGCTGGGGATCATGGGCTTCATCCCGTGGCTGGAGACCTATCCGTAACGAATGTGAAAAGCATTCGCAATCAGTAGAAAGCCGACGATTCCCCCGTCGGTCCCACCGATGCCTCGGACAAAGCAAGTTGCGCGCCGATCACGCTCCGGCCGCAGATTTCCGCGGCATCGATGCTCGGAAACGGCAACGGCCGCGACCCGGTGTCGGATCGCGGCCGTCGCGATTGTCGGATGTCGAACGGATCAGGCGCTCGCCTTGGCGAAGCGCTTGCGGTCGTTCGGGTCGAGATAGACCTTGCGCAGACGGATCGACTTCGGCGTCACTTCCATCAGCTCGTCGTCCTGGATCCAGGCGAGCGCGCGCTCCAGCGTCATGCGGATCGGCGGGGTCAGCTTGACCGCCTCGTCCTTGCCGGCGGCGCGGATGTTGGTCAGCTGCTTGCCCTTGAGGACGTTGATCTCGAGGTCGTTCTCGCGGGTGTGCTCGCCGATGATCATGCCGCGATAGACCTTGGTGCCCGGCTCGATCATCATCGGGCCGCGGTCCTCGAGCTTCCACATGGCGTAGGCGACCGATTCACCCTGGTCGTTGGAGATCAGCACGCCGTTGCGGCGGCCGGCGATCTCGCCGCGATGGGGCGCATACTCGTGGAACAGGCGGTTCATGATCGCCGTGCCGCGGGTGTCGGTCATCAGTTCCGACTGATAGCCGATCAGGCCGCGGGTCGGCGCGTAGAAGACGAGACGCAGGCGGTTGCCGCCCGACGGGCGCATCTCGGCCATCTCGGCCTTGCGCTCCGCCATCTTCTGCACGACGACGCCCGAGTATTCCTCGTCGACGTCGATCAGCACCTCTTCGATCGGCTCCAGCGTCTCGCCGGTCGCCTCGTCCTTCTTCATGACGACGCGCGGGCGCGACACGGCGAGCTCGAAACCCTCGCGGCGCATGGTCTCGATCAGCACCGCGAGCTGCAGTTCGCCGCGGCCGGAGACGAAGAACGAGTCCTTGTCGGCCGACTCTTCGATCTTCAGCGCGACGTTGCCCTCGGCCTCCTTCATCAGGCGGTCGCGGATGACGCGGCTCGTCACCTTGTCGCCCTCGGTGCCGGCGAGCGGGCTGTCGTTGACGAGGAAGCTCATGGTGACGGTCGGCGGGTCGATCGGCTGGGCGTGCATCGCCTCGGTGACCGACGGGTCGCAGAACGTGTCGGCGACGGTGCCCTTCTGCAGGCCGGCGATGGCGACGATGTCGCCCGCCTCGCCGAGCTCGATCGGCTGGCGCTCGAGACCGCGGAAGGCGAGGATCTTGGAGACGCGGCCCTGTTCGAGCAGCGAGCCGTCCTGCGCCAGCACCTTGATCGTCTGGTTCGGCTTGACCGAACCCGACGAGATGCGGCCGGTGATGATGCGGCCGAGGAAGGGGTTGGCCTCGAGGATGGTGCCGATCATGCGGAAGGGGCCTTCCTCGACGGTCGGCTCCGGCACGTGGTCGAGCACGAGGTCGAGCAGCGGCGCCATGCCGTCGGTCTGCGGGCCTTCCGGCGAATAGGCCATCCAGCCCGAGCGGCCCGAACCGTAGAGGATCGGGAAGTCGAGCTGCTCTTCGGTCGCGTCGAGCGCCGCGAAGAGATCGAAGACCTCGTTGACCACGTCCTGGGCGCGGGCGTCGTGACGGTCGACCTTGTTGATCGCCACGATCGGACGCAGACCGACCTTCAGCGCCTTGCCGACCACGAACTTGGTCTGCGGCATCGGGCCCTCGGCGGCGTCGACCAGCACGATGGCGCCGTCCACCATGTTGAGGATGCGCTCCACCTCGCCGCCGAAGTCGGCGTGGCCGGGGGTGTCGACGATGTTGATGTGCACGTCCTTCCAGACGATCGAGGTCGCCTTGGCCAGGATGGTGATGCCGCGCTCCTTTTCGAGCTCGTTGGAGTCCATCACGCGCTCGGCGACCTTCTGGTTCTCGCGATAGGTGCCGGACTGCTTGAGGAGCTCGTCGACCAGGGTCGTCTTGCCGTGGTCGACGTGCGCGATGATGGCGATGTTGCGGAGCTTCATTGGGAACGCCTGCCGGTATCGGGCCGGCCGCATAGGATGCGCCGCCCGTGTCTCGAGTTTCTTGGGACTTTCACGGATTGCGCC
The DNA here is from genome assembly GCA_002298965.1 of Rhizobiales bacterium UBA697. Classification (GTDB taxonomy): domain Bacteria; phylum Pseudomonadota; class Alphaproteobacteria; order Rhizobiales; family Ancalomicrobiaceae; genus Pinisolibacter. Next base: position 8,486 of record DBMN01000071.1, read on the forward strand.
GTCTCTAACCTTTCCCGCCCGTTTTCGCAAGCGCGAGCGGGCGGAACGCCTGCGATCGCCCCGTTTCGGTCGAGCCTTGCACCCCGCGATCGTCTGCCATCCGGCGACGACGGGCGCATGACGGTCGACATTTGATAAGGGACACTTATCATATGGGCCACGAACAGATCGAGAGACCCATGATCCCGCCGTCACAAGAAACCCTCGGCATGTTGTTCTCCGACGTGACGCGCCTCTATTGGCGCGGCCTCGAACAGGCCTGGGCCCACACCGAGCACGACATCCGCGCCGCCGAGCTGCGCGTGCTCAAGACCGTGGTCGAACATCCCGGCGAACGCCAGTCGCGGCTCGCCGAGGCGCTCTTCATCGAACCGATGACGCTGACCGGCCATCTCGACCGGCTGGAGAAGCGCGGCCTGATCGAGCGCCGGCCCGACGCCCACGACCGCCGCGCCAAGAACGTCGTCCCGACCGCGGCTGCCGCCCCCGCGCTCGAACGCCTGCTGGCGCTCGGCGCCGCGGTCCGCGCCGCGCCGGCCGCGGCACTCTCGGCGGAGGAGGTGCCGCAGCTCCGCGACATGCTGGTGCGGGTCAGGGCCGCCCTCGTCGCCCTCGAAGCGCCGGAGGGCCGTTCGTGAACGAACCCGCGTCCACTCTCCCTCCGCCGGCCGAGCGACCGGCGGCGGCGATGACGCCGACCCGCGCGGCGGTGATCGGCGCGTTGTTGACCGCCCTCGGCTCGATGTCGATGGCGCTCTACACCCCGGCGATGCCGGCGCTGGTCGCAGCCTTCGGCACCTCCATGAGCCTGGTCAAGGCGACGCTGACCGCCTACTTCGCCGGCTTCGCCTTCACCCAGCTCGTGGTCGGGCCGCTCTCCGACGCCTTCGGCCGACGGCCGATCGCCTTCGTCTTCCTGGCGCTCTATGTCGTCGGCGGCTTCGTGGCGGTCTTTGCGCCGACGGTCGAGATCCTGATCGCCGCCCGACTGGTCCAGGGCATCGGCGCCGCGGTCGGCGTGGCGGTGTCGCGCGCCATCGTCCGCGATCTCTTCACCGGCCAGGAATCGGCCCGCGTGCTGGCGACCATCGGCATCGTTCTGTCGATCGGCCCGGCGGTCTCGCCGACCATCGGCGGCGTGGTGCTGCAACTCGCCGGCTGGCGGGCGATCTTCGTCGTCATGCTGCTCCTCGGCATCGCCGCCTTCGTCGTCGTCCATCGCTTCATGGTGGAGACCAACACCGCGCCCGAGGCTGATCTCGTGCGGCCGAGCCGGATGCTCGCCGCCTACGTCCGGCTCGCCGGCGATGCCCGCTTCCTCGCGCCCGCCCTGTCGCTCGGCCTGTCGGTCGGCTCGATCTACGCGCTCGGCACGCTGCTGCCCTTCGTGCTGATCGGCCGTGTCGGGCTCGATCCGACGCTCTTCGGCATGGGCATGCTCGCCCAGACCGGGTCCTACTTCGTCGGCGGCCTCGCCGCCCGCGCCCTGATGGGCCACATGGGCGCCGAACGGCTGGTGACGCCGGGCCTCGTCATCGCCTTCGTCGGTGCGGCGGCGACGCTCTCGCTCGAACATCCGCTGGAGCCCGGCTGGGCGGTGGTGATGGCGCCGATCGGGCTCTATGCCTTCGCCGTCGCGCTGGTCATCCCGGCGCTGACGACGCGGGTGCTGGCACCCTTCCCGGAGATCGCCGGCTCGGCCTCGGCCCTCCTCGGCTTCCTCCAGATGGGCTCGGGCTTCCTCGGCGGCGTCGCGGGATCGTTCTTCCTCGATCCGGTCGTCGCCCTCCAGGCGGTCTTCGCCACCATGCAGGGCCTGGCGCTCGCCATCCACCTCTTCGCCCCACGGCGCTGAGGGTGGAAAGCATCCGAAACGAGAAAGGGCGGCGCCTCGCGACGCCGCCCTTCCGAAATGCACGACCGAAGTCGCCGATCACGCACCCAGGCGGTTCTTGCGGCGGCCGAGCGTGCGCAGACGCAGGGCGTTGAGCTTGATGAAGCCGGCGGCGTCGCGGTGGTCGTAGGCGACCTTGCCTTCCTCGAAGGTGACCAGTTCCTGGTCATACAGAGAGAACGGCGAGCGGCGGCCGGTGACGCGGACGTTGCCCTTGTAGAGCTCGAGCCGCACTTCGCCGGTGACGTTCTCCTGCGACTTGTCGATCAGCGACTGCAGCATCTCGCGCTCGGGCGAGAACCAGAAGCCGTTGTAGATGAGCTCCGCGTAACGCGGCATCAGCTCGTCCTTGAGATGGGCGGCGCCGCGGTCGAGCGTCACGCTCTCGATGCCGCGATGGGCGGCGAGCAGGATGGTGCCGCCGGGGGTCTCGTAGACGCCGCGCGACTTCATGCCGACGAAACGGTTCTCGACGAGGTCGAGACGGCCGATGCCGTTGGCCTTGCCGAGCTCGTTGAGCTTGGCGAGCAGCGTCGCCGGGCTCATCGCCACGCCGTCGATGGCGACCGCGTCGCCCTTCTCGAAGGCGACGGTGATCTCGGTGGCGACGTCCGGCGCGTCCTTCGGCGAGATCGTCCGCATGTGGACGTATTCCGGCGGCTCGATCCACGGATCTTCGAGGACCTTTCCTTCCGACGACGAGTGCAGCAGGTTGGCGTCGACCGAGAAGGGCGCTTCGCCGCGCTTGTCCTTGGCGATCGGGATCTGATGCTTCTCGGCGAAGTCGATCAGCGCCTCGCGCGACTTGAAGTCCCACTCGCGCCAGGGGGCGATGACCTTGATGTCCGGCTCGAGGGCGTAGTAGCCGAGCTCGAAGCGGACCTGGTCGTTGCCCTTGCCGGTGGCGCCGTGGCAGACCGCGTCGGCGCCGACGGCGCGGGCGATCTCGATCTGGCGCTTGGCGATCAGCGGACGGGCGATCGAGGTGCCGAGCAGATAGTCGCCCTCGTACTGCGCGTTGGCGCGGAACATCGGGAAGACGTAGTCGCGGACGAACTCCTCGCGCAGATCGTCGATGAAGATCTCCTTGATGCCCAGGAGTTCCGCCTTCTTGCGCGCCGGCTCGAGCTCCTCGCCCTGACCGAGGTCGGCGGTGAAGGTGACGACTTCGCAGCCGTAGGTCACCTGCAGCCACTTGAGGATGATCGAGGTGTCGAGGCCGCCGGAATAGGCCAGCACCACCTTCTTGACGTCGTTCGCGGCCATGTCGGCACTCCGGATCGTTGAAAAAGAGGAGATCGAATTCGGCCGGCACTCTAGCCGGAACGATCGCGCGCGCAAGGCCGCAGGGCGGGATTCCGCCCGGCTCTCGGCGCACGACGCCTCAAGGCACGAAGACGAGGAAGACGAAGGTCGCGAGCAGCACGAGATGGACCGATCCGGAGAGGATGTTGGTCCGCCCGCCGAAGAAGGTCACCATCGAGACCACCATGGTCAGCGCCAGCAGCACCATCTCGGTCGGCCCGAGCCCGAGGACGAGCGGCGTCCCCATGACGAGCGACAGGGCGCCGACCGCCGGGAAGGTCAGGCCGATCGTCGCCAGCGTCGAACCGAGCGCCAGATTGATCGAGCGCTGCAACTGATCCTCGCGCGCCGCCTGGATCGCCGCGACGCTCTCCGGCAGGAGCACCAGCAGCGCCACCAGCACGCCGATGATCGCCGGCGGCGCCCCGACCGCCGCGACGCCGGACGCGATCGAGGCGGCGAAGCTCTTGGCGAAGAGCACGATGGCGACGAGCGACAGCGCCAGCAGCAGATAGGGCCGCATCCCCGGCCCGGGCGCGGCCGCCGCCGCGATGTCCGCCTCGCTCGCCTCGACGTCGAAGAAGCCGCGATGGCGCACCGTCTGGACGTAGAGGAAGATGCCGTAGAGCGCGAGCGTCACGATCGAGACGAAGACGATCTGCGCCGTCGAGTAGAACGGCCCCGCCGCCGTGGTGGTGAAGCCCGGCAGCACCATGGTGATGACGCCGAAGGGGAGCAGCACCATCAGATAGGAACGCGCCGAGGTGGCGCGGAAGGTCTGTTCGCCCCAGCGCAGGCCGCCGATGAGGAAACACAGCCCGACGAGCCCGTTCATCACCAGCATGAAGACCGAGAACACCGTGTCGCGCGCCAGCGCCGGATTGCCCTTGCCCGACAGCATCACCGCGAGGATCAGCGAACACTCGATGACCGTCACCGCCATGGTCAGCACCAGCGTGCCGTAGGGCTCGCCGAGGCGATGGGCGATGGTCTCGGCATGATGCACGGCGATCGCCACGGTGAGGAGCAAGACGCCGAGCAGCACCAGCGACAGCACCGGCCCGAGCGCCGGAAAGGCCGCCGGCTCGGTGCCGAAGACGAGGAACACCACCGCCAGCGCGACACAGACGATGGGCGCGGCGATCCCGTGTGCGATCGCCGCAAGGCCGGATCCCTTCTCCGTTGACGACATGGGCGCCTCGATTCGCTAGACATGGTGCTTCGACCGATATGGAGATCGACCCTATCGGAAGGAAGGCGGCGGCACGATCGCTATTCGTCCACCGCGACCTCAGGAGCCGTTTTCGATGACCGCGACCTACCCGACCGCAGAACCTCTCTCCCGTCGCACCTCGGTCGCCGTCGACGTCGGCGGCGTGGTGATCGGCGGCGGCGCGCCGATCGTCGTGCAGTCGATGACCAACACCGACACCGCCGACGTGCTCTCGACCGCCGAACAGGTGCGCGCGCTCGCCCGCGCCGGGTCGGAACTCGTCCGCATCACCGTCGACCGCGACGAATCGGCCGCCGCCGTGCCGAAGATCCGCGAGCGGCTGGATCGCTGGGGCGTGAAGGTGCCTCTGGTCGGCGACTTCCACTACATCGGCCACAAGCTGCTCGCCGATCACCCGGCCTGCGCCGAGACGCTGGCGAAGTATCGCATCAATCCCGGCAACGTCGGCTTCAAGGACAAGCGCGACCGCCAGTTCTCGGCGATCGTCGAGATCGCCGCCCGCCACGGCAAGGCGGTGCGCATCGGCGTCAACTGGGGTTCGCTCGACCAGGAACTGCTCACCCGCCTGATGGACGAGAACGCGGCGAAGGGCAGCCCGCTCACCGCCCGCGCGGTGATGCACGAGGCGATGGTCCAGTCGGCGCTGCTCTCGGCCGAGATGGCCGAGGAGATCGGTCTGCCGCGCGACCGCATCGTCGTCTCGGCCAAGGTCAGCCAGATCCAGGATCTGGTGAAGGTCTCCTGCGAGATCGCCGCGCGCTCGAACTACGCGCTGCATCTGGGCCTGACCGAGGCCGGCATGGGCTCGAAGGGGCTGGTCGCTTCGTCGGCCGCCCTCGGCATCCTGCTGCAGCAGGGCATCGGCGACACGATCCGCTATTCGCTGACGCCCGAGCCCGGCGGCGACCGCACCAAGGAAGTGATCGCGGCGCAGGAACTGCTCCAGACCATGGGCTTCCGCACCTTCGCGCCGATCGTCGCCGCCTGTCCGGGCTGCGGCCGCACGACCTCGACCGTCTTCCAGGAACTCGCCCACGAGATCCAGGAGCACCTCCGCCTGTCGATGCCGGAATGGCGCGAGCGCTACCCCGGTGTCGAGGCGCTGAACGTCGCGGTGATGGGCTGCATCGTCAACGGACCGGGCGAATCGAAACATGCCGACATCGGCATCTCGCTGCCCGGCACCGGCGAGACGCCGTCGGCCCCGGTCTTCGTCGACGGGGCGAAGGTCGCGACGCTGAAGGGGCCGACGATCGCCGCCGACTTCAAGGCGATGGTCGCCGACTACATCGAGACCCGCTTCGGCAAGGGCCGCGCCGCCGAGTGACGGCGCGGTCGAGCGGGCGTCACTTCTTCTCGCTCTGCGGCAGATAGGCCGTGGTGCGCGTGCCGTAGCGATCGCCGACCACTTCGGCCGCCGGCACCGCCGCCTCGATCGCCGCAATGTCGTCGGGCGACAGGGTGATCGCGACCGCGCCGACGTTCTCCTCCAGCCGGTCGATCCGCCGCGTGCCGGGGATCGGCACGACGTCGTCGCCGCGCGCCAGCACCCAGGCGAGCGCCAGTTGCGCCTTGGTGACGCCGTGGTCGGTGGCGATGCGGTCGAGCGTCGCGACGAAACGGGCGTTGGCCTCCATCGCCTCCTTCTGGAAGCGCGGCAGGTTGCGGCGGAAGTCGGTCTCGGCGAATTCGGTCGAGGCGTCGACCGCGCCGGCGAGGAAGCCGCGGCCGAGCGGCGAGAAGGGCACGATGCCGATGCCCAGTTCGCGCGCCGTCGGCAGAACCTCGTCCTCGATGCCGCGGGTCCACAGCGACCACTCGCTCTGGATCGCCGCGATCGGATGTTCGCGGTGGGCGCGCCGCAGCTGATCGGCACTGGTCTCCGACACGCCGACGAAGCGCACCTTGCCGGCGCGGACGAGATCGCCCATGGCGCCGACGCTCTCCTCGATCGGCACCTCCGGATCGGGGCGATGCAGGTAGTAGAGATCGATGACGTCGGTGCCGAGCCGCTTCAGGCTCGCCTCGGCGACGCGCCTGGCGTTCTCCGGCCGGCCGTCGAGACCGATCATCCGCGACGTGCCGTCGGCGCCCTCCGGGGCGATCCTGAAGCCGAACTTGGTGGCGATCGTCACCTTGTCGCGCATCCCCGCCAGCGCCTTGCCGAGCAGGATCTCGTTCTCGTAGGGACCGTAGACCTCGGCGGTGTCGAGGAAGGTCACGCCGATGTCGACGGCGCGATGCAGCGTGGCGATCGACTTCGCCTCCTCCTGGCCGCCGTAGGCATGGCTCATGCCCATGCAGCCCAGCCCCATGGCGGAAACTTCGAGATCTTGTCCGAGACGGCGCGTGCGCATGGCGAACCCTCGTTTGAATGCGTGAGGTCGAACCCTAGGCGACGGCGATCGTTCTGATAAGCTCATGTCTTCGCAACGCCGTGTTCGATCCTGCTCATCAATGGCCCGTCCATGCCCCGCGTCGATCTCGCCGATCTCGACCATTTCCTCGCGGTCGCCCGGACGTTCTCCTTCCGCGCCGCCGCGCGCGGCCTCGGCGTCTCGCCCTCGGCGGTGTCGCATGCGGTGAGCGGCCTCGAGGCGCGGCTCGGCGTCAGGCTGTTCAACCGCTCGACCCGGTCGGTCGCCCTGACGGAGGCCGGCAGCCGGCTCGTCGAGCGTCTGTCGCCGGCCTTCGACGCCATCCGCGGCGCCCTCGACGAGGCGGTCGACCGGCCCGAACGTCCCGCCGGCCGGTTGCGCCTGTCGGTGCCGCGTTCCGCCCTCGCCCTCGGTCTCGACCGCCGGCTCGCCGACTTCTGCCGGGCCTATCCGGACGTCGAACTGGAGATCGTCGTCGACGAGGTTCGCGTCGACATCGTCGCGGAGGGGTTCGATGCCGGCATCCGCATCGGCGAACTGCTCGACCGCGACATGATCGCCGTGGCGATCGGTCCGACGCTGCGCCTCGCGGTGGTCGCCACGCCCGGCTTCTTCGACCTCCACGGCCGTCCGGCGACGCCGCAGGCGCTCGAGGCCATGCCCGGCCTGCTGCGCCGCTTCTCCGACGGCTCGCTCTATCGCTGGGAGTTCGAACGCGACGGCCGCGCCTTCACCCTGCTGCCGCGCCCGCGGGTGATCGTCGACGACGGTTCCACCCTGCTCGAGATGGCCCTGACCGGCCTCGGCGTGACCTGCCTCCTCTCCGACTACGTCGTCGCGGACATCGCCGCCGGTCGGTTGGAGGAGGTGCTGGTCGACTGGATGCCGACCTTCGCCGGCTTCCATCTCCACCACCCGTCGCGTCGCCAGATGCGCCCGGCGCTGCGCGCCCTGGTGGATCATCTGTCGCGACGCTGAAGGCTGCGACGGCGCTCAGGGCGTTGACGGATCACCTGCGAAGGCGGTGAGGGGAGGGCCGCCTCAGCTCTGCCGTTCGGCGATGAAGTGCGCGGCGGCGAGCAGCGTCGCGGCGCGCTCGTCCCAGGGGGCGAGTTCTTTGGCCGCCGCGGCGATCAGCCGGTCGAGCTCGGCGTGCATCGCCGGGATGCCGTGCAGGGCGACCAGCGTGCCCTTGCCGCGGGCGGCGTCCTTGCCGGTCGCCTTGCCCATCGCTTCCGCCGTCGCCTCGACGTCGAGCAGGTCGTCGGCGATCTGGAAGGCGAGGCCGACGATCGCGCCGAAACGGCCGAGCCGGGCGACGTCCGCGGCGCTCGCCCCGGCCATCACCGCACCGGCCTCGAGCGGGAAACGCAAGAGCGCCCCGGTCTTCATCGCCTGCAGGCGGCGGATCTCGGCGTCGGAGAGCTTCGTCGGCTTGCCGTCGGCGCTCCAGCGGCCTTCGGCGGTGAGATCGAGCATCTGCCCGCCGACCATGCCGCCGACGCCGGAGGCGCGCGCCAGCCGCAGCACCAGATCGGCGCGCACGGCGGGGTCGGCATGGGTCGCCGGATCCGCCATCGTGTCGAAGGCCAGCGTCAGCAGCGCATCGCCGGCGAGGATCGCGGTCGCCTCGTCGAAGGCGCGATGCACCGTCGGTCGACCGCGACGCAGGTCGTCGTCGTCCATCTGCGGCAGGTCGTCGTGGACGAGGCTGTAGCAGTGCAACATCTCGAGCGCCGCCGCGGCGCGGGCGACGCCCTCGCCGTCGGTGCCGAACAGCCGTGCCGCCTCGATCATCAGGAACGGCCGGATGCGCTTGCCGCCGCCCAGAACCGCGTGGCGCATGGCGGCGACGATGCGCGGCGGCCTGACCGTCTCCATCGGCCGCGCCGTCTCGTCGACGAGCCGATCGAGCACCGCCTCGATCCGCGTACCCTCGCGGGCGAGCACGTCGAGGAAGGCGGCGGGCGAGAGAGCGACGAGTGCGGGCATGGCATCGGTCCGGATGGGCGATGCTACCCGAGCTAGCGCGAATCGCCCGTCGCTCCAAGGGGATTCCGCAAGCGCGGCGGCGGCGCCGACGACGCCTCGTCGGGGTGTGCGAAAAAACGCCCGTTTCCTCTGGTCAAACCGCGGCGAGTTCTGTATAAGCCCGCCGATCCACCGAAAATGCGTGACTTCGGCCGGCCGACCGGAACCGATGGCATTCAGGTGCCACATGAAGTTTCGCGCCGCCCGAGAGGCCGGCGCCATTGATCTGGAGTATGGACGATGGCCGTTCCGAAGAGAAAGACCTCGCCGATGAAGCGCGGCTTCCGCCGCTCGGCGGATGCGCTCAAGGCGCCGACCTACGTCGAGGACAAGGATTCCGGCGAACTGCGCCGCCCGCATCACGTCGATCTGAAGACCGGCATGTATCGCGGTCGCCAGATCCTCGAGCCCAAGGGCGAGTGATCGCGGCGCGGGAACGAGCGATCGTTCCTCTGCCCGAAGAGATCGAAGGGCCGGCCTCGCGCCGGCCCTTCTTTTTTTCGACGCGGTCGCGGTCTATGCAGCCGAAGACCGTTCCTCGACCACACCGGGATGTCCGCGATGTTCCTCAACGTGCCGCTGACCCTCGCGCCGCTCCTCGTCTACAATCTGGTGATCGCCGGAGCCTTCGGCGCCAATGCCGGCGACCCCTGGGTGCAGCCGGTCTTCACCGTCACCATGGTCTCCGACGCGCGCTTCACGCTGCTGCTCGGCGACGTGCTGATCCTCGGCGCGCTGGTCTGTCTCTTCGTCGAGATCGTCAAGGCGACGCGCACCGCCTCGCCGACCATCGTCGACCATGCGCTGTCGCTCGCCGTCTTCGTCGCCCACCTGATCGAATTCCTGACGGTGGTCGGTGCCGCGAGCTCGGTGTTCTTCATCCTGACGGCGATCGCACTGATCGACGTGGTCGGCGGCTTCACCATCACCATCCGCGGCGCCCGCCGCGACTTCGGCTTCGACCGCGGTCCCTGATCGGGAGTGAGGGCGCCTCAGCGCGCCACGTCGACGAGATAGCCGGGCACCAGCAGCCCTTCGCCGCGCTCGACCCGGGCATAGGCGGAAACCGCACCGGGTTCCGCCCGGCGGCGGCGACGCGTCTCGGCGAAGCCTTCGCGATTGGCGATCAGCTGGGCGATGAAGGGGGCGAAGGGGCGGTGGCGGACGATCCGCGTCGGCGTCTCGACTCGCTCGTCGAAAAGCGTCTCGGCCGTCGCGGCGGAGGCTCCGCCCCGGTCACCGTCGTTGGCCGCCGTCGGCGCGGCCGGCTCCACCCGGCGCGCACCCGACGCGTCGCGCGACCAGATCGAGACGGATCGGCTCTCCGAAATACGCATCACGCCACTCCAACCATCCCCGATCGTCCCGTTTCGAGACGTGCTGTCAAGGATCGGTTAGGAATTGGCAAGCCGCGGGCCAGCGTCCACCCGAGACGGGCGGCGGCGAAAATTCTCTCGCGATCGTGGTGAATTCAGCCGAGGAAGCGCCAGACGCGGGTCTTCTTGACCTCGGCGTCCTCCAGCGCGCGGGTGGTGGGAACGCGGTATTCCGCCAGCGTTTCCATGCGTTCCTTGGGCAGATAGCTGCGGCCGGGGTCGCCGACCAGCACCAGGATGCCCTCGTCGGCGCAGGACGCGGCGAAGGCGGCGACGCGGTCGGCGAGCGGTCGCTCGAAGAACACGTCGCCGAGCAGCACCGTTTCGGGACGATAGGGCAGACCGGCGAGCCCGGTCTCCAGCACGTCGACGCCGGAGATGCCGATCGAGACGCCGTTCATGCCGGCGTTGAGCTCGAGCGCGACGAGGGCGAAGGGGTCGATCTCGGTGGCGAGCACGCGGTTCGCCCCGGACTTCATCGCCGCGATCGCCTCGAGCCCGGCGCCGGCGGCGAAGGCCAGCACGTCGCGGCCGGCGACCGTCTCGGGATGGTCGAGCACCCAGCGCGCCAGCGCCTGCCCGCCGGCCCAGGCGAAGGCCCAGAAGGGCAGCGGCAGGCCGAGCGTGTCGAGCTGTTCTTCCGTGAGCTTCCACAGGTCCATCGCCTCGTCGGCGAGGTGCAGCGAGATCTCCGGCACGTGCGGCGGCGCCTGCAGCCGCGTGTTGGCGCGGATGAAGGCGAGCTTGTCGGAGATCTCGGCGCCGCTCATGGCGCGAGCCCGCCGAGCGTGCGGATCAGCGCCCATTCGGCGTCGCTGACCGGTTGGACCGAGAGGCGCGAGTTCTTGACCAGGACCATGTCGGCGAGCCGCGGATCGGCCTTGATCTCGGCGAGGGTCACGGCGCGCGGCAGGGGTTCGACCGCCTTCAGCGTCACCGCGCCGAAGGTCCCCTTGGCGTCGTTGGGGTCGGGCGACCACGCCGCCACCACCTCGACCACGCCGACGACGGCCTTGCCCTCGTTGGAGTGGTAGAAGAAGCCGCGATCGCCGACGGCCATCGCCTTCATGTTGGCATTGGCGAGCGGGTTGCGGACGCCGTCCCAATACGTGCCGGCGTCGCCGGCCGCGACCTGGGCATCCCAGGACCAGACGCTCGGTTCGGACTTGTAGAGCCAGTGCGCCATCGTCGCCTCACGCCGCCGGAGCGCCGACGACCCAGCGCCACGGCCGGATCTCGACCGAGGCGAAGAGACCCGCCGCGGCATAGGGGTCTTCGGCGAAGGTCGCCTTGGCGGCCGCCAGATCCTCCGCCTCGATCACCACGATCGAGCCCTGCATGATCTCGCCGGTCTCGTCGAGGAAGGGCCCGGCGATGCGGACGCGCGGACCGAGGCTCTTCAGCCAGGCGACGTGGGCGTCGCGGGTGGCGAGGCGGATCGGCAGGGCGTCGGACTTGTCGTGGCACATGGCGGCGAAGAGCATCGCGAAACTCCGGAGTTGATCGTCCGCGGAATGTAGGCGGCGGGGCCCGTCGGGTCCACCCGCGGGGCCGCTTCTTCGCGCATTTCACCGGGTCGTGTTCGGTCGGCGATCAGCCGACCTCGCGCTTCAACGGCCGGCTCATCAGCCGTTCGATCGCGCCGCCGACGTCGAGTTGTTCTGCGACCACGTCGGCGACCGCCGCGGTGATCGGCAGCTCGATGCCGTGGGCGGCGGCGTATTCGACCGCGACCGCGGCGGTGTGGACGCCCTCGGCGAGCTTGGTGCCGCGCCGCGTCAGGTCGGCGACCGAGCCGCCGCCGCCGATGGCGAGGCCGAGCGAGAAGTTGCGCGACTGCGGCGAGGTCGCCGTCAGCACGAGGTCGCCGAGGCCGGAGAGGCCCATCAGCGTCTCGCTCTCGGCACCGAGTGCGCGCGCGAGCCGCGACAGTTCGGCGAAGCCGCGCGCCGTCAGTGCCGCCTGAGCGCTCGCCCCGAGGCCGCGCCCGACGACGATGCCGGAGGCGATGGCGAGCACGTTCTTCAGCGCGCCGCCGATCTCGACGCCGACGAGGTCGTGCGAGGCATAGGGCCGGAAGGTCGAGGACGACAGCGCCCGGCAGAGGGCGGAGGCGACCGCCTCGTCGGCCGCTGCCACCGTGACGGCCGTCGGCAGGCCGCGCGCCACGTCGGTGGCGAAGCTCGGGCCGGAGAGAACGGCTGGGACGGCCTGCGGGATCGCCTCGGCGATCACCCGCGTCATCGTCGCCCGCGTGCCGTGTTCGAGCCCCTTGGCTGCCGAGACGACCGGCGTGCCGGGGGGGACGAGCGCGGCGATGTCGGTCGCCGCGGCGCGGCTCGCCTGCGCCGGCACCGACAGGACGACCATGTCGGTACCGTCGAGCGCGGCCGAGAGATCGGTCGTGGCGAAGAGGCCGGGGTCGAGCGGGATGTCGCCGAGGTAACGCGGATTGCGACCGGTCTCGCCGATCGCCGCGATCGTCTCCTCGTCGCGCCCCCACAGTCGGACCTCGCGGCCGGCGCGTGCCGCCACCAGCGCCAGCGCCGT
>DBMN01000074.1 GCA_002298965.1 Rhizobiales bacterium UBA697
AACCTCGCCGCGATCGGTCGCGGCCTCGTCGCCGCCGGGACGATCGGCGGGGCGCTCGCCCGGCTCGCCGTGGTGCCGGAAGAGTTGGGTCGCGCCCGCGACGCGGCGCTCGAAGCGCCGCAGGATCTGGCCGACGTACTGGCGACGGCGCTGGTCGACGAGCCGCCCCTTCTCAAGCGCGACGGCGGTTTCGTGCGGACCGGCTGGTCGATCCCCCTCGACGAGGCGCGCGAGCTCTCGGCCGACAGCCGCCGGCTGATCGCCCGGCTCGAAGGCGACTATGTCGCCTCGACCGGCATCAAGTCGCTGAAGATCCGCCACAACAACGTCCTCGGCTTCTTCGTCGACACCACGCCCGCCCATGCCGAGAAGCTGACGCAGCCGCCGCACGTCGAGCGCTTCGTCCATCGCCAGACGCTGGCCAACGCGGTGCGCTTCTCGACCGTCGAACTCTCCGGCCTCGAGGCGAAGATCGCGTCCGCCGGCGAGCGGGCGCTCGGCATCGAGGGCGAAATCTTCGAGGATCTGACGCGGCGGGTGCTCGCCGCCGAGCCGGCGATCCGCGCTGCGGCGGAAGCCCTGGCGATCCTCGACGTCGCGGCCGGTCTCGCCGAGATCGCCGACGCCGAGGGCTGGGTGCGCCCGATCGTCGAGGAGAGCCTCGCCTTCCGCATCGAGGGCGGCCGCCATCCGGTCGTCGAACAGGCGCTGAGGGCGACGACCGGCGAGCCCTTCGTCGCCAACGACTGCGACCTCGGCCCCCGCGCCTCGGAGGGCGAGGGGCGGCTCGTCATCGTCACCGGCCCCAACATGGGCGGCAAGTCGACCTTCCTGCGGCAGAACGCGCTGATCGTGCTGCTCGCCCAGATCGGCGCCTTCGTGCCGGCACGGGCCGCGCGGATCGGCGTCGTCGACAAGCTCTTCAGCCGCGTCGGCGCCGCCGACGATCTGGCGCGCGGCCGTTCGACCTTCATGGTCGAGATGGTGGAGACCGCCGCGATCCTCAACCAGGCCGGCCGCAACGCGCTCGTCATCCTCGACGAGATCGGCCGCGGCACCGCCACCTTCGACGGCCTGTCGATCGCCTGGGCGACGATCGAGCATCTGAACGCGGTCAACCGCTGCCGCGCCCTCTTCGCCACCCACTATCACGAGCTGACGACGCTGGCCGAGCGCCTGCCGCGCATCGCCAACGTCACCTCGGCAGTGCGCGAGTGGAAGGGCGACGTCGTCTTCCTGCACGAGATCGTCGCCGGTGCCGCCGACCGCTCCTACGGCATCCAGGTGGCGCGTCTCGCCGGCCTGCCGCCCAAGGTGATCGAACGCGCCAAGGCGGTGCTGCGTCAGCTCGAGGAGCAGGATCGCCGCGGACGGCGCGACGCCTTCGTCGACGAGTTGCCGCTGTTCTCGGCGATGAAGCCGGCCGCCGCGCCGGAACCCGAGGCTGCGCCGGACGACGGGCGGCTCGAGGCGCTGCTCTCGGCGATCGCCGAGATCGATCCCGACGACCTCACCCCACGCGCCGCGCTCGACGCGCTCTATCGGCTGAAGGCGCGGGCGAAGGAGATCGAGGCCGAGGGCTGAGCGCCCTCGCCTCCCGTGCTTTCGCGGCCCTCACGCCGCCGGCTGGGCGACGTCGAAGAAGTCGACCCAGCGCTTGGCGATCTCGGCCACCGGCATGATGACGAAGACGTCGGTGGTGCCGAACTGGTGGTCGATCACCGCGCCCTCGCCGATCTTGGCGCCGAGCTTGAGGTAGCCCTTGAGCAGCGGCGGCAGCGAGCGCATGGCGCCGCGCGGGTCGATCGCCTCCTTCGACAGGCGGTCCATCGTCACGTAGCGATCGGCGAGGGCGCGGACGTTCCAGTCGGCGCCGGCGGCGAAGTGGTGATGCAGGAAGGACAGAGGCAGGGCGAGGCGCGACGGGTCGGTGCCCTCGAGGCTGGCGCAGCCGATCATCGCGTCGATGCGGTGACGGCGGACATAGACCCAGATCGCCTGCCACAGCAGTTCGAGCGTCCGCTTGGCGCGCCACTGCGGCAGCACGCAGGAGCGGCCGAGTTCCAGGAACTCGAGATCGGCGCGGGCGTCGAGCAGCGGCTGGACGTCGAATTCGCCGGCCGAATAGAAGCCGTCGTGACGCTCGGCGACCGAGCGGCGCAGCACGCGGTAGGTGCCGACGATGCGCGGGCGGGTCTTGCCGAAGGGCTTGGACTCGGGCGCGTCGTGGTCGAGCACCAGGATGTGGTCGCAGATGGCGTCGAAGTCGTCGGCGTCGCGGCGGGTCATCGACGTCCACATGTCGGGCACGGCCGACATTTCTTCGTAGAACACGCGGTAGCGCAGTTCCTGCGCCCGCTTCACTTCGCCGACGGTGCGGGCGAGGCGCGCCTCGAGGCTGCCGATGCGGCCGAGCGGCGCCTGACCGCGCATGCCGCCGAGCGGCCCGAGCGGCAGCGGCAGACCGATGCCCGGCAGCACGTCGATGCGACCGGCGGGCAGGCGGCGGGGAGCGCCGATGCGGCCGAGCAGCGGAATGGGCGAAGCCGTGGAGGCGGAGGCGCGGAACATGGGCGACCCTATCGAGACGGAGCATGCCCGACGTCGACCAGCGCGCGCCGGTCCGTCGGCATGTTGTCGTCTGACCACGCCGGGGCAACACCGGCGTGACGGTTCCGCGAAGGATCGATGACGCTCCGGCTCAGAGCCTGTCTCGGAAGTCGGCGGCGGAGGATCGGCGAGGGATTTTTCGCGCTCGCCAGGAGGAGAACGAAGCCGATATCGAGATATCGGCGAGATTTCCGACGCCGCGAGGGCGGAAAAGACCCGGCGAGCCGACCCGTCCGGGCTTTCGAGACAGGCTCTCAGCCG
>DBMN01000081.1 GCA_002298965.1 Rhizobiales bacterium UBA697
GACACACTGTCGCCCTGCCGTCGCGGTGCCCCGGTCCCGGCGCCGTGAGGACGGCGGCAGGGGCCGGGGCACCGCACGCGCGGTCAGGCCTCGGGCAGAAGGACCGCACGCTTCTCGAACCGCGCACGCAGGTGCGGCGCGATCATCCACGACAGCGGCAGAGAGACCACCGCGCTGACGCCGATGAACCACGGGAACAGGCTCATCGCGTGGCTGGTCAACGGCGTGGCCAGGATCAGGATGGCCGCGACGCCGAAAAGAACGGCCTGCACCATCATGTAGACGAGCACGGAGATACGCAGTCGGGTGTCCATGACGCTCCTCCTCGAGCGTTGCTTTCGGTCGTCGGCCGAAACGGTTCTTCGTCGGCGACGCATTCGATGACTTGCCGAACGAACGGGTGAGAGGCTGCGGGCGCGAGGGCCGCGGAGCGCCGTCTCCGGCGCTCCGTCCCGCGATCGTCGAGCAGGCTCAGTCGACGATCTGCATGATCCGACGCGACGACGGATCGACCAGGACCGCGCGATCGTTGACGACCGTGTAGCGGTAGGTGCGGACGCCGTATTCGCCGGGAACGTCCCAGTAGGTCACGCCCTCGTCGGGCAGGACCGTCCCGACCACCACGGGCCGGTCGTAGCGATAGGAATCGCGATGCTCGCGGACGACGTATTCGCGGAAGCGCGGGCGCTGATCGATGCCGAGCAGACCGGCGACCCCGCCTTCGACGGCACCGACGGCGCCGCCCACCACGCCGCCGACCGGGCCGGCCGCGTCACTGCCGGACTGGACGCCCCGTTCGGCGCCGCCGACGATGCCCTGGGCCGATGCGACCGCCGGCACCGCGAGCACGACGGCTGCGGCGAGGACGGCTCGGTTGATGGTCATCATGGTCATGGTCGTTCTCCTGAGGCACTGCCTCGGTTGCCACCGCGCGCATCACCGGGCGCCCTGCGACGTCGACGACGTCGACGTGCGGTCCGGATCGCGAGCGCGGATGGTCGTCGTTCAGTTCGCGGCGTCGGGGCCCGTACCGCGAGGGACGTCGACGGCGATCGTCTCGCCGAGCGTGTTCGACGACACGATCCCCGGCACCGTCGCCCGGAAGGTCGGGCGACCGAGGCCGACGAAGGCGATGGTCGCCGCGGCGATCGCCGAGCCGACCAGAAGGCCGATGATGCGTGGCATGGGCGGCATCCTTCCGGCTGGGCCCCGTCGAGCACCGCCGTTCGAAGGCGGTGCCGTCTCTCTGTCTCTCGCCGGGGTCGGCGAGAAGAGGAGGCCGCCGGACGATCGCCCAGGGGGGAGGTGGGCCGTCCGACGGCGGGGCCCCGAGGCCCGGTTCGAACCCTCGACGGTCGAGCGGGGCGAGAGTCGGGGGAGAGCTTCGAGCCGCCCGTCGAGGGCACGACCACCAGAGACCATCGATCGGCCGCCGGCGTCAGCCTCGGAATGTACTCGAGCCCCCGACGGGTTCGATCCCGCACGTACGGACCGGATGCCCTCGAGTAGTTTCCGACGATGTCGGCGCCAAACGACACCCGTCTATGGTCGAGCACGCCGCGGGCTCGGGCGATGACCGGCCGAGCCCGGCGTCGATCGAGGAGAACGATCATGGAAACCACCCGAAGAGTCGGCGTCCTCGTCGG
This sequence comes from Rhizobiales bacterium UBA697, assembly GCA_002298965.1. Classification (GTDB taxonomy): domain Bacteria; phylum Pseudomonadota; class Alphaproteobacteria; order Rhizobiales; family Ancalomicrobiaceae; genus Pinisolibacter. The sequence continues at coordinate 1,647 of DBMN01000081.1, forward strand.
CAGCCTGCGCAAGGGCGCCTTCAGCCGTCGGATCGCGGAGGTCCTGATCGAGATGGCTCCGCCGGGCCTGACGCTCGAGATCATCGAGATCGGCGGTCTGCCGCTCTACGATCCCGACATCGACGACGGTGCGGTGCCCGCGACCTGGGTGCGGTTCCGTGCCGAGGTCGCCGCTGTCGACGCGGTGCTCTTCGTCACCCCCGAGTACAATCGCTCGATGTCGGCGGCGCTCAAGAACGCCCTCGACGTCGGCTCTCGCCCCTATGGATCGAACGCCTGGGCAGGCAAGCCCGCCGCCGTCGTCAGCATCTCGCCCGGCGCGATGGGCGGCTTCGGCGCCAATCACCACCTGCGCCAGTCGCTGGTGTTCCTCGACATGCCGACGATGCAGCAGCCCGAGGCCTATCTCGGCCATGTCGACAAGCTGCTCGGCGCCGCCGGTGGCCCGATCGACGCGGCGACCGGCCGCTTCCTCGACACGTTCCTCGCACGCTTCGCCCAGTGGATCGCGACCAACGCCGCAGCGTGACGCGGCGGTCCCCCTCCGGTCTTGCGATCCGCGACCGTGGTCGAGGGCATCGGCTCGGACCCCGAGGACTTCGGACCCCACTCGCCTCGCCGGACCGAGATCGAGACGACCGTTCGGTACCTCGGAATCGAGGTCGAGGATGCGCTGCTCCCATCCGAGCAGATCGATCTCCGATCGTCCTTCGGACGTTTGCGGACGAAGAGTGCCGGCCTCGTCGCGCCGGAGGAAGACACACGACGAGAGACCGGCCGACCGATGCTCTCGCATCGATCGGCCGGTCGTCGGGGCGGATCGCCGGCGGGCCCGTCATCCCGCCGGCGAAGTGTCGTCGATCACTTGTCGAAGATCAGATGCAGGGGCTCGCGCACCTGGGCGTGGCGGACCTGGGCATTGTCGAAGAAGGCGACGCCGAAGCCGTAGACCTTGGCGAGGTCGTCGAACTGGACGTCGAACTTGGAGGTCGTGACGAGCGGACGCTCGATCAGGATCGTCCACTTGCCGGCCTTCCACTTGGCCGAGGTCTTGATGACGCCGCGCTCGCCGGTGAAGGGCTCGACGACGATCGAGGCGACCTCGTCACCGGCGACGAACTTCGCATCGTCGAACGGCGCCTTGTCGGCCTCGCGCAGCCAATAGGTGCCGCCCTTGTTCGCGGCCTGACCGGACTTGTTCATGAACTCCGGCTTGCCGTCGACGAGCTTGATGTCGGTGTAGCCGCCGCCGGTCTTCGCATCGGACTTGCGGCCGGCCTCGGGCGACTTCTGCGGATCGAAGCGCGTGCTGTCGAGATACTGGTTGTCGATCTGTCCGAGGAAGCCGCCACGGACGTACTTCAGATGCCAGATGTCGCCGAGCTCGCCCTCGTCCTCGGTGTACTTGTTGCCGTAGGGCTTGCCGGGCTCGCCGGCATGGCACGAGGCCTGGCAGCCGAACTTCTCGTCGAAGCCGAAGATCGAGTGGTTGATGTTCCAGATCAGCGCCACCTTGTCTTCGTAGACGAGGTTGTTGTCGCCACCCTTGTCGTTGGGATCCTTGGCCTTCGCCCAGGTGCCGTCGGCCTGCTTGACGAAGGGCGAACGGCGCACGGAATAGGTCGGGTCGTCGTAGGTGATGCGGAGATAGATCGACTTGGCGTCATAGGCGGCCTGGACCGTGCCGGCGGTCTCGCCGAGGTTGTCCTTGAAGTTGACGCCCTTGGTGGCCTTGATCGCGGTCGCGGGGGCCTTCTCCCAGGCGCCGGTCGCCACGTCGGCGTCGAGCGTCGGGGCGGCGGCCGCCTTCACCGCGTGGACCGGGACCGGCTTCAACGGAACCTTCTTCTCTTCCTCGCCGAAGGCGCCCGAGGCGAAGAGGCAGACCGGGATCGTGAGGATCGAGTATTTGAGCAGGGTTTTCATGACCGTTTCCTTCGCGTGGGGGCGGGCATCGAGGATCACTCCTCGTGCCAGCCCGTGATCATCATCTTGAAGAGCGAGGTGGGGCGGACCCCGGTGGTGCCGAGGTAGATGTGCGCCAGCATGAACAGGATCACGACGACGCCGGCGAGGTAGTGGAGCGTCGCCACCGGCAGGAGACCGTCGAGGCCGAAGACCTTCGTCGGCGCGAGCTCGGGAAAGAGGAAGATCAGGCCGGTCACGACGACGGTCGGGACGACCAGATACATGACGAACCAGTAGACGACGGCCTGAAGGGCGTTGAAGTTCGCTTCCACCGTCGGCGGATAGGGATGCGGCTCGCCGCGGAAGATGCCGTAGGCGTAGAAGCGCGCCTGGGTCAGGCACCGGGCGAGAACACCCGGCGGCTTCGGCACGTATTGCCACCAGTTTCCGGTGACGATGTTGGCGAGGACGAAGAAGCCGTAGGCGAGAAGCAGTGCGACCCCGGCGATGTCGTGGATCTTCGCGGCGAGGCTGAAGGGCACGAGATAGCCGCCCTCGCCGGCGAAGTGGAGGCTCGCGCCCGTCACCGCGAGGACGATCATCAGGGCCGCGTTGGTCCAGTGCCAGAGCCGCAGCCAGACCGGCAGGAGGAAGATGCGATGGCTCATGAGGCCCTCCTGCGGCGGATCAGGGCCATGACGACGCGCACCGCGCCATGGCCGAGGAGGCCGAGGACGGTGAGGCCGAAGAGGCCGATCACCGCACGGTCGATCAGGGGATTGCGCGTCGCACCGACGACATAGGCGCTGCCGAGAACCTGCGCGTTGGAGAAGCCGAGGTCCGAGCCGACGTTGGCCGAGGCGTAGCGGTAGAGCCGCGTGGCGAGCGCGCTGTCCTGGGCGTGGCAGGTCACGCAGTTCTTCACGGCCTTGTCCTTGGACTGGATCTCGTGGGACATGCCGAGGCTCTTCACCGGCGAAACCGGCGTGTGACACTCGATGCAGCGCACCGCCGACCAGTGCAGACGGGTGTTCGGCAGCCAACCGTGGAGCGCGTCGAGATCGGGCCGCGTCTTCTTCGTCGGGAGTGCCGCCGAGAAGGCCCCGTAGCGCAGGTCCGAGTTGTGGCAGTCGACGCACATGGCGTTGTCCTGCGCGACGATCCTGCGCGGATCGCCGACCTTCGACGCCACGCGGTAGACGTGCGGATCGTGGCAGGTCTGGCAGGTGAACCTGCCCTCGAGGTTCTTGGCGTGGATCGAGTCCTTGAACTGGGTCTCGACGCGGAGGGCCTTGGTGGCGTGGCATTCGCCGCACTCGCTGATCGACTTCTTCGCCTCCGCGGCGTGCGGGAACGCGACATAGCCCTGCCCGTGGCAGACCTTGCATTCCATGCCGGCGTGGTTGGAGCCGTCGAACTGCGCGGGGTCGTGCAGGTACTTCGCCAACGCGGCGAGGTCCATGCCGGGACGCGGCGGGGTCTTCAGGGCCTGCGGCGTATGGCAGGAGAAGCACTCTGCGTTCGAGGCACGGATCTTCTCGACCAACGCCGGGTCGGTCGGCGCGGCCCCTCTGGTGTCGGCGGCCACCGCCGCGACGGGCGACCAGACGAGCGCCGCCAGCGCGAGAGCGGCAAGGAACGAATGCGAACTGGGCCTCATGGAGGGTCCCCCTTCCGGTCGAAGGGAGAACCGCAAGACCCGGGCCAGTCGAACGGTCGGCGGAAGCGCGGCGATTTCCGTCCGCGCCGCGCCGTTCGGCCTCGGATCCGGCGTTCCGAGCTGTCACGATTTCGCGACAGGTGTCGTCAATCGATGACGATGCCCCAGCGCTTCATGCGGACGTAGAGGTTCTGGCGCGGGATGCCCGAGAGCCGCGCCGCTTCGGAGACGTTGCCACCGGCGGAGGCGAACAGGCGACGCAGATAGTCGCGCTCGAAATCCTGCCGGGCCTCCTGGTAGGACCGGGCGTCGCCGCCGACGGCGTCGCAGGAGGTCGGCGCGATCGGATCCCTGGTCTCGATCACTGCTTCGACGTGGGTCCGATCGATCGGGCCGCCGGGGTGCAGAGCGACCAGGCGTTCGACCGCGTGCTTCAACTGGCGGACGTTGCCCGGCCAGGACTGCGCCTCGAGCAGGCGCAGGGCTTCCGGCGACCACGGCCCGACCGAGCGGCCGAACTTCGCCTGGAAATGCTCGAGGAAGTGGGTGGCGAGCAGCACCACGTCGCCGACGCGTTCCCGGAGCGGCGGCAGGCGCAGCACCACGACGTTGATGCGATAGTAGAGATCTTCGCGAAAGGCTCCGGCCCCGACCAGCCCGGCGAGCGGCCGATTGGTCGCCGTGATCAGGCGGAAGTCGCTCGAGCGCCGTTCGGTCGAGCCGACTCGCGAAAAGCAGCCGTCCTGGAGCACGCGCAGCAGTGCCGACTGCAGCTTGGGGCTCATGTCGGCGATCTCGTCGAGGAAGAGCGAGCCGCCGTCCGCCTTCTCGAAGGTGCCGGGCGTGGTCTTGGCCGCTCCGGTGAAGGCCCCCTTCTCGTAGCCGAACAGCAACCCCTCGAGCAGGCTCTCCGGCAGCGCCCCGCAGTTGACGTCGAGATAGGGGCCGCGACCGCGCCGGCTCTCCGCATGGATCATGCGGGCGACGACGTCCTTGCCGGTGCCGCTCTCGCCTTCGAGCAAGACGGTCGTGTCGAGGGTCGCGACCTGACGGATCTGGTCGACGAGCCGGCTCATCGCCGGCGAGGCGGCGATCAACTTCGATCCGGCGACCTCGGCCCGAAGGCGATCGATCTCGCGATAGGCGCGGTCCATCTCCAAGGCCTTGTCGACGACGCGCTCGAGATCCTCGAGATCCTCGAAGGGCTTGGTGCGGTAGTCGAAGAGCCCCTCGCGCACCGCCCGCATGGCGTCGCGCACGTCGGCATGGCCGGTGATCATGATGGCCACGAGCCGCGGCCTCTGCGCACGGAACTCGCGCAGGAGATCGAGACCGTCGGCATCCGGCAGGCGCTGGTCCATCAGCACCAGATTGAAGTCGTCGGCCACGAAGGCGGCGCGTGCTTCCGCGCCGGTCGCGGCGAGCCGCAGCACCTCGCATCGCTCGGCGAGGAGGCCGTCGAGCAGGGTGCGCGTGAAGTGGTCGTCGTCGACCACGAGAATCTTGGGAGGCGTCATGCGGCGATCCCGTCAGGCGTTCGTCGAAGCGGTCGATATCGTCTCCGGCAACCACAGAGCAAGAGACGCACCACCTTCCGGCCGGTTGCCGGCCGTGACCTCGCCCTCGTGCAGCAGCACGATGTGCTGGACGACGGCGAGGCCGAGGCCGGTGCCGTCCTTGCGCGTGGTGAAGAACGGCGTGAACAGGCGGCGCATCGCGTCGTCGGGGATTCCCGGCCCGTCGTCCTCCACGGCGACGCGCCATCCGGGTCGCCCGTCGACGTGATCGGCCCGAGAGAGAACGACACGGATGTGCCCTCTCTCGCCGATCGCCTGCGCCGCATTGCTGAGGAGGTTGAAGAGGGCGTGGGCGAGCAGGTTGGGGTCGACGACCGCGACGGCCGCCGCATCCGGCAGGTCGCACGTCACGGAAACCCGTCTTCCGATGCTCTGGTGGAACAGCGCGAGAGCTTCGTCGACGACGCCGCGCAGATCGGTCGACCGTCCGTCGAAGCGCGAGACCTTCGTGAAGTTGAGCATGCGTTTGACGAAGGCCGAGCAGTTCTGCCCCGCCTTGCGGATCTCCGCCAGCATCTCGCGCACGCGTTCGGGCCGATCGAGCGAGCGCTCGGCGAGCTGCGCCATGTTGACGACACCGACCAGCGGGTTGTTCATCTGATGGGCGATCTCGCCGATCATCGTTCCCATCGCCGACAGCTTCTCGATCTGGACCAGTCGCTGATGCTCGTCGGAGATCGTGAGGAGGCGATGCTCGAGCTCGTGCTGACGGCGATAGTCGGCCTCGACCCGAGACAGCGCCCGATTGAACGACCAGAAGACCATGCCGCCGGCGGCGAGGCTCGCCAGCGTGGCGATGACGATCCAGTTCGTGAAGGTCGCCTGGGCGCGGCTGCGGTCGGCGAAGATCGCCAGCACGCCGACCCGGCGACCGGAGGCGTCCTTCAGCGGGGCCGTCGCGATCGACAGCGGTCGGCCCTGCGTCGTCACCGTCCGGATGGTGCCGTCTCGTACCAGATCGGGCAACAGCGCCTGCTCGGCAGGACCGATCGCGGCGACGGACTGCGATACGAGGACGTGATCGCCGACCTCGATCATGCCCGGCGGCTGACCGAGCATGCGTCGCCCGTAATGCCACGTGCCCGGCCTGATCTCGTCGTGGCGCGTGAGCGCGTAGAGATCGACGCCGAGCGACGCACCGATGTCGGCAAGGAGCGGCCCGATCTCCTCGCCCAGTTCGATCAACCCGATCGTCTCGCCGTCGTGCCGCCAGGGCGTGACGGACCGCAGGGTGAGCGTTCCGAACGGACCCAGTTCGATGCCGGAGCTCGGCGCGCCCGTCGCCGCCGCCGTCCGGATGGTGTAGCGGTCGATCTCGTCACCGAAGCTCTCCGGCTCGTGCATGCGCAGGAAGTTCACCCGGTCGAGACCGGTGAAATAGAGATGCGTGACGCGGTGATCGCGGTGGAGCGTCTCGAACAGCGCCTCGGATCGCGCCTGCAGGCCCGATCGATCCCGCGAGAGAAACGCATGGGCGATCTCGTCGGAGGTCCCGAGCGCGGCGACGGTCGCCCGCATCAGCCCCGTGGCGGTCGCGATCTTCTGGTCGAGGAGGGTCTCCACCGATCGCACGGTGGCGGAGAAGTCGTCGTCCCGGGTCCGGCGCTCGATGATCCACGCGGTCGCGACGAAGGCCACGACGACGAAGCCGACGAGACCCGCCAGCCGCGCCAGCATGTGCCCGCGCACGGGCGGTCGTCGCGCCGTCTCTTCGTGAGCCCCGGCTCCGGCCATGGCGCATCCTCGTTCGACCCGGTAGGGCGTCGGGCCTTCCCACCCCTTCTATCACGGGCGACCGCGATCGGTCGGCACGGATGATCGCGACCTCGCCGGTCGCGACGACGAGGACGACGTTCGAACGGACTCGAAAGAGCGGTGTCGAGCGAGGCATCCCGACGGACCGCATCCTCAGTGGCTCGCGAATATCGACGTCCCTCCGGCCCCGCCGAAGGCGACGACGTCGTAGGCGGTTCCGTCTTCCCCCATGCCCGGGGCACCACTCGGCATCCCCGGAGCCGAGAGACCCCTGATCGCGGGACGTTCGGCCAGAAGCCGGCGAATGTCGGATGCCGGCACGTGGCCCTCGACGACGTAACCTTCGACGAGAGCCGTGTGACACGAGGCGAGTTCGGCCGGGATCCCGTGGGTCCGCTTGATCGGATCGACATCGTCGACGTCGCGGACCACCACCGAGAAGCCGGCCGTCCTCAAATGAGCGACCCAGCCACCGCAGCATCCGCACGCGGGGGATTTCCAGACCTCGACCGTCGGGGCGGCTGCCCCCATGGCGGACGTCGGAACGGCGAAGGCGGCGACGAGCAGGGCGCGCCGCGTCGGTCTGAACGATTGCATCGGCTTCTCCGATCGTTTGGACGGGTATGTCGGCAGGCCTTTCGGCGGCCTGCGAATGGATGCCCTCTTCGACGAACCCGGATCGCCGAAGAGGGCATCGCTCGGATCTCCACCGGCCCGAAAGACGGGCCGATCACGCTCATTCGGCTCTGCGACGACGCAGCAGCGGCACGGCGAGCACGAGGAACACGACGGCTCCCGCGCCCCAGACGCGAACGTAGCCGGGCATGCCGAGCGACGGCGACAGCGCGTAGACCGCTGCCAGGATCGCCCACACGACGGCCACGACGAGGAAGAGAACGGCTTCGACGGGAAGGGATCTGTTGGTCATCGGGCGCTCCTCAATGTCCATGGCCGGCACCGCCGATCGTCGTGATCGGCAGGGCGTGCATCAATTCGAAGGCCCCGATGGTCGCCCCGGTCATCAGCAGGACCAGAACCACGATCGCGATCGGGCCGGTCCAGGCCGCGACCGGCTTCGTCGCCTCGACGCCGGCGAGGGACGGCCGGATGGTGGCCGTTTCCTCCCCCGCGTCGACCGATCCGAAGAACGTCATCGCCAATCCGAAGACCTCGACGGCGAAGGCCGTCGCGAAGATGACGCCGCCGATCGCCACGCCGCGCATGAGCGTGCCCCAGGAGGCCGGCGCGGCCCCGTCATAGGCGACGTCGAAGGTGCGCCGCGGCACGCCCTCGAAGCCCGCGAGGATGCCGCTCGCTCCGAAGACGAGGAGGCCGGCGAGCACCACCCACGGCAACCACGCGAGGAGCCTCGGCCGCCAGACCCGGCGGCCGGTCAGCGCCGGCAGGATCAGGAGGAAGGCGGCGACGAACGACTGGCTGACGGCGCCGACGGCGAAGAAGTGGAAGTAGCCCGGCACGAAGAACGTGTCCGAGATCAGCGGCGCGAACTTCTCCTGGATCAGCACGAAGGCGAAGACCAGCCCGAGGAGGGTCGAGACGATCGCCACGCCCATCGCCGAGAAGGACGGATCGCGCCAGGGCAGCCGGCCGATCCAGCCGAAGAGCCCGGCGCTCGCGCCGCTCCGCCGTGTCGACACCTCGAGCGAGGAGACGATGACGAGGAAGGCGATCAGCGTCGGCACCGAGACGAAGAGCGACAGCAGCGTCCCCACCACCCGGACGCTCTCGGCGAGATCGGGCTCGAGGAACATGTGGTAGAGCGAGGTCGGCGGCACGAAGACGAGATAGGCGGCGAACACGATCTTCGAGAAGGTCGCGCCGAAGACCGAGCCGATCCCGGTCGTCTCCCGCGTGATCGCGTACCACGTCAGCACCGTCGCCATCAGCGGCAGGTAGTGGAGATTGTGGAACAGGATGTGCCACTCGGTGGCGGCATGGACCGGGAAGGGACCGCGCCCGAGCGCCCACAGGAGATTGGGCAGGAAGGCGTTGACCGCCGCGATCGCCGAGACGACGAGGAAGCCCGCCCAGGCCATGACACCGAAGCCCATCGCGGTCATGCCGCCGTCCTCGTCGCGTGCCCGGAGCACGGTGACGATGGCGCCGATGCTCGCGAGCGTCAGGCCGAGACCGAGCAGCAGATAGCCGCCGGCCATGCCGCCGACGGCGGCCGGATCCTCGCGGCCGAGGTCGGGATTGGCGTCGTAGAGCAGGGCCGTTCCGGTCAGCGCCGTGCCTTCCGACAGCACCATGCCGGCGACGAGGACGACGAGGCCGGCAAGGATCAGCGGACGTGCCGACAGTCCCCCGGAGTTCTCGCCGGCGGCGAAGGTCACCATCAACGCGGCCTGGGCGAGATAGAGCCACCAGAAGAAGGCCGAGGTGCCGTGGAGAGTGAGCAACCGATAGGCCGTCTCCGGATCGAAGGCGATGAAGCCGCCGCGCGCCAGCGCGACGACGAGGCCGAAGGCGAGCCCGAGCCCGAGAGGCGCGAGCGAGGCGACGACGAAGGCGAGGATCGTCCGGCGATCGCTCGCGGCGAGGCCGGAGAGGCGTTCGCGCAGACCCGCGTGGGAAACGCCGGAGGCCGCGGTCGAAGCGGTCGAGAGCGTGAAGTCGGTCATGATGTCCTCCACCTCAGGCGACCGTGATCGACGCGTGCATCGCGTCGTGGCCGGGACCGCAATAGACGGTGCAATAGACGAGGCGGCGGCCCGCCTCGCGGAAGGTCAGGTCGAGGGTCGTCACCGTGTCGGGGCGCAGCCGTACGATCCGGCTCGCCGAGCCGAAGGCGATCGAGGCGCCGTGCGCCACGTCCGTCGCCATCATGTGGAAACGGTAGGCCCGCCCCTTCTCGAGACGCAGATCGTCGGGCTCGAAGGCGAAGCGACCGGCAGCCAGATAGACCTCGATCGGCGCCGCGGCGTGCTCGACCGGGACGAGGGCGGCCGGGGCCGTGGCGTGATCGTCATGGCCCGCATGGCCTCCGGGCGCAGGGACCGCGTTTGCCGCCGCGTGGCCGGCGTGGTCGCCGTGTGCGTCTCCCGCTGCCGGCGCGTGGTCGTCGTGAGCCGAGGGCATGGGCGCGGCCGGGCCGTGATCGGCATGAGACATCGGCCGGCTCGCGTCGTGGTTCGCGGCGACGTCCGTCGGGCGTACCGAACCATCGGCCTGTCGGTGGGTCCGCACGAATTCGGCATGACGCTTTTCGAATTCGACCGGCGTCATCCGCGCGCCTTCGGGCGCTTCCGCGACGGCGGGACCTTCTCGGCCGCCGCCGTGATCGCCTCCATGACCATCATGGCCGGATGGTGCCGCCCCCGACGAGGGAGACGTGGAGAAGGGCAGGGGCGACGCGCCGTAGGCCGCCCAGGTGGCATAGAGACCGAGGGCACCGAAGCCCATCGCCCCGACGAAGCCGCGTCGGGTGGTGAAATGTCCGTCGTTCGACATGAGGAACCTTCTCGTGCGTGACGAGTGTCATCGGACGCACCGAGAGGTGCGTCGCATGGCGGGATCCGGAGATCCCGAGACACGGGTCAGACGCGAGGCGGCGGAGTCGCCGGTGCGAAGGTCCGACCGCGGAGCGCGCGATCGATCGGCGCGAGCCAATCGACGTCCGCGGTCGTCGTCACCGGAGTCTTGAACGACGACATCGACTGCAGCGGAGCGCAACAGCCGCTCGACGCCACGATGCAGTGGTCGGCCTCGTGATCGACGTGGCCCGACGGCATCCCGTGGCAATCGTCCGAGATCGCGCCGCCGGATACGGCGGCCACTGCGTGCTCGCACGGCGATGCCGAGGCGACAGCCTGCGTGTTCGGCAGAGTCCCGCCGAACACGATCATGACCGCCAGGACGATGCGCAGGACGAGGTGCACGAACATACTCCCATCGGTCGGGATCGTACCCCTTCGACGAAGGACGTCAACGATCGAAGAATCGCGCACGGGTTCCTTCCTGTCGGGAACGCCCGGTACGATGCCGGGTCGGTCCCATGTCTCGCCGAGCATCCAGTCGGCGAAAACGCCGGCCGATCCGTGTCTTCGCATCGATCGGCAGCGAGTTCGGGGCGGACCCGCGCGTGAAAGTCGCGATCCCGCCGGAGTCTGGGCCGGTTGGATCACGCAGCGGATGCGCATGCGTCCGCTGCGGGTCGCAGGCCGTCGGTCGCGTCGCGGCGGAGATCGCCGGCGAGGCTTCGACACGGGCGATGAAGCGGTCGAGCACTTCCTCGTCGACCCGGAGGCGGACCGAGCGACGGTTGCTCATCCCGGGCAGTCGCGGCACTGTGTGTTCCGACCTTCGGCGTGCCGAAGATCGTGCGAGACCGGACCGTCAGAGTCCGGCTCGCAGAGGTCGGCTTTCCGGCCTCCGGGGAGGACGTGTCGATATGACGAAGCTTTCTCATGCGGATCACATCCGCGAGATCGAAAGGGTGGCCCGTGGCCTGTCGACCGGCCGCGATCCGCTCGTGGTCTCGTCCTGGCGCCGCTGCCTGGAGAGCCACCGGCTCGATCCGGCGCAGCGCTGCGAGGCCTTCATCGTCCCGGCGTCGCGGTTGCGCGAGCATCGCCAGCAGTCCGAGGACCTGATCCACATCGCCCGCTCCGGCCTCGAGAACCTGTTCGGACAGGTCGCCGGCCAGGGTTACGTGTTGCTCCTGGCCGATCGGCAGGGCGTCACGGTCGAGTTCCTCGGCGAGCCGGCGATCGAGACCCACCTGCGCCGCTCCGGGCTCTACCTCGGCGCGGAATGGTCGGAACATCGCGCCGGCACCTGCGCCGTCGGCGCCTGCCTCGAGACCGGCGAGGCTCTGACGATCCATCAGACCGATCACTTCGACAACACCCACACGCCGCTCTCCTGCACGGCGGCGCCGATCTACGACACCCACGGCGAACTGTCGGCGGTGCTCGACATCTCGCTCCTCACCTCGCCGATCCTCAAGGCGAGCCAGAATCTGGCGCTGCATCTGGTCACCGCCACCGCGCGGCGCATCGAACTGGCCAATCTCATGGCCCACGCCCGCGACCAATGGGTGCTGCGCTTCTCGCGCTCGCCGGAATTCCTCGATGTCGATCCGGAGGCCGCGATCTCGATCGACGGCAGCGGCCGCATCGCCGGCATGACCCATGGCGGCGCCCGCATCCTGGCGCGCTCGGCCCATGCCGACTGGCGTGACCCGGCGCGTCTGATCGGCCAGCCGGTCTCCCGCTTCTTCGAACTCGACGTCGACGATCTGCCGAGCCTGACCCGTCGCCGCCCGACCGGCGAGCGTCTGGTCGTCGGCCGTGACGGCAATGCGCTCTTCGCCCATGCGATCGAGGCCCAGGCGCGCGGGCCCCGCACGCCCCGGAGCCCGGCGGCGCTGCCGGCGAGCC
>DBMN01000114.1:0-3081 GCA_002298965.1 Rhizobiales bacterium UBA697
GTCGCGCTCGCGGGCGCGCCGCTTTCCGCCTGCGCCCCCGTCGAGGCCGCGCCGCGGCCGATCCGCTGGGGCCGCGACACCTGCGAGTTCTGCCACATGGTCTTCGCCGACCGGCGCTTCTCGGCCGAGGTCTGGGACCCGGAGATCGGCCGCGCCCGCATCTTCGACGACTTCGGCTGCGCCGTGCTCGCCACCTCCGAGAGCGGCCTCGCCGATCGCGCCGAGGTGCCCTTCTGGGTCAGCGACGACGCCGATCCCGGCCGCTTCGTCGACGCCCGCAAGGCGCGTTACCGCAACGACGCGACGACGCCGATGGGCTATTCCCATTCCGCAGGCAGCGGCCCGAAACATCGCCTCGCCTTCGCCGAAGCCGTCTCGGCCATCCGCGACAAGGCGAACTGCGAACATCGCGGCTGAGCCCGAGGAGACATCATGCGCGCCCCCGACACCGCCCCCGGCCAGACGCCCTCGCCCTCGGCCCGTCACGCCTTCCGCACCGGCTTCTTCGCCACGCTCCGGCTCGAGATCGCCGAGGCCTTCCGCGCCCGCTGGTTCGCGATCTACTCCGTGGTCTTCTTCGCGCTGGTCGGCGTGCTGCTGACCTTCGGTCTGACGGAGAGCCGCGTCCTCGGCTTCACCGGCCTGTCGCGCACGCTGGTCACCTACATCCAGCTGACCATGGCGATCGTGCCGATCTTCATCCTGATCACCACGGTGCGCTCGCTCGCCGGTGATCGCGAGGCCGGCGTCTTCGAATGGGTGCTCGGCCTGCCGGTCGGCATCGGCGCCTGGTACTTCGGCCGCTTCGCCGGCCGCTGCCTGCTCGCCGCCGCGCCCGTCGTCGGCGCGCTGGCGGTCGCCGTCCTCTACGGCGTGGCGCGCGGCGTCGCGGTTCCCTGGCTCGAACTCGGCTTCGACGTCGGCCTGCTGCTGGCGATGATCTTCGCCTTCGTCGGCATCGGCTTCCTCATCTCCGCCTTCGCCCGCTCGGTCGACACCGCCCAGACCGTCGCCTTCCTCCTGTGGCTGGCGCTGGTGCTGGCGCTCGACCTCGTGCTGCTCGGCGCGCTGATCCGCGGCCGCCTCGCGGTGGAGGGCGTCGTGGCGATTGCCATGCTGAACCCCTTGCAGGTCTTCCGAACCGGGTCGATGCTGCTGTTCGATCCGCAGTTGGTCCTCCTCGGCCCGACCGCCTTCACCGTCTTCGACATCTTCGGGCGCGTCGGCTTCATGATCTGGTCCTTCGCCTATCCCCTTCTCCTCGGCACGCTCGCCGCCGTCGGCGGCTGGGCGATCCTGCGCCGGGGCGATCTGCCGTGAAGGAACCGATCGTGTCCGATCTGACCCTCGCCCCCTCCGGACGCCTCGGCCTGTGGATCCGCGCGGTGCGCCCGCGCACGCTGACGATCTCGCTCGCCCCCATCCTCGTCGCCCTCGCCGAGGCCCATGCGGAAGGCGGGCGGATCGCCTGGATGCCGGTCGTCGCCGCGACGATCGCCGCCCTCGCCATTCAGATCGCCACCAATCTCGCCAACGACGCCACCGACGGCGAACGCGGCCTCGACGGTCCCCGCCGCCTCGGCCCCACCCGCATGACCGGCTCCGGCCTGATGTCGGCGACCGAAGTCCGCCGCGGCGCCGTCGTCGCCACGCTGATCGCCGCCGTCTGCGGCCTCGTCGCCGTCTGGTACGGCGGCCTGCCGATCCTGCTGATCGGCCTCGCCTCGATCGCCGCCGCCTGGGCCTATTCCGGCGGGCCGCGGCCGATTTCGGGAACGCCGCTCGGCGAAATCTTCGTCGTCGCCTGTTTCGGCGTCGCCGCCGTCGTCGGCATCGAATGGCTGGCGGTCCGCATGGTCACGGTCCATGCGGTGCTGGTCGGCGTGGCGATCGGCCTGCCCGCCGCCGCCGTGCTGACGGTCAACAATCACCGCGACCGCGTCGAGGACGAAGCCAACGGCCGCCGCACGCTGGCGATCCTGCTCGGCCCCGGCCGCACGGTGGCGCTCTATGCCGCCGAGACGATCGGCGCCGTGGCTCTCGCGGCCGTCCTCGCCCCCGACCTGCGCGGTGCGACGCTCATTGCCCTGGCACTGGCGCCTGCAGTCCTGATCGCCTGGCGTCTGACCCACGTGCCGATCGGCCGCGCCCTCAACGCCCATCTCGGCGCCACCGCCGGTTTCCAGATGGTGCTGGCGATCCTGATGGCCATGGCGCTCGGCGGAGGCGCCCCATGATCTCGCGGCGCGCCCTCCTCGCCGGCGGCCTCGCCCTTCTCGCGCGCCCGGCGCGTGCCGGCGATCTCGTGGCGGTCGAACCGCGCGCCGTCTCCTTCGCCTTCCAGGACCGCGACGGCCGCGACGTCGCCGCGAGCGCGTTCACGGGCCGTCCGGTGCTGGTGCATTTCTGGGCGAGCTGGTGCGGCTCCTGCCGGGTCGAATTCCCCGAACTCGACGCCTTCCGCCGTGACATCGCCGCCCACGGCATCGACGTCGCCGCCGTCTCGCTCGACCGCCTCGGCTGGCCGGCGATCGACGCGACGACCTCGGCGCTCGGCATCCGCGATCTGGCGATCTTCCACGACCGCAACCGCGACGCCGCCCGCGGCCTCGGCATCGTCGGCCTACCGACGACGCTGCTGGTCGACGCAAAGTCGCGCGAGATCGGCCGCATCGTCGGCTCGGGGGCCTGGGGCGAGGCGGCCTTCCGCGACCGCCTCGTCGGTCTCGTCAGGGCAGCCGGCTGAAACCGCGCCCCACGGCCTCCGCGACCGCCTTCGCCGCCGCTTCCGGATCGGCCGCCGTCATGATCGCCGAGACCACGGCGACGCCGTCGGCACCCGCCGCGATCACGCCTTGCGCGCAGCTCGCGTCGATGCCGCCGATCGCCACGATCGGCAGCCGCGTCGCCGCCCAGATCGCCGAGAGCCCGTCGAGCCCCAGCGCCGGCGCCGCATCGGCCTTGGTGCCGGTCGGATAGACCGGACCGACGCCGATGTAGTCGACATGCGCCAGATCCTCCTCGACGAGGTCCTCGGTCCGGGTGATCGACAGGCCGATCACCGCCTCGTCGCCCATCAGC
>DBMN01000114.1:3094-3439 GCA_002298965.1 Rhizobiales bacterium UBA697
CACGTCGACGCGGTCGTTGACGAAGAGCGGCACGCCGACCCCCGCCAATGCCGCCGAGAGGCTCCGCGCCCGTTCGACGAAGCGGCGGGTGTCGATCGCCTTCTCGCGCAGCTGAACCGANNCCCCGGACCGCCGCCGCGACGATCGTCTCGATCGCCCGGTCGCCGGCCATGTCGGGGTCGGTCACGAGCATCACCGCGAGCGCGGCCCGGTCGAAGTCCCGCCCGCTCACGGCGCCACCCTGGTCGCTGCCGCGACTTCCTCCGGGGTGATCCGCGCCAGCGTGTCGAGGAAGGCGGTGCGGAAGGTGGCGGGGCCGCCGTCGGCGACCGCGGCCGCCCGCTC
>DBMN01000206.1:0-2892 GCA_002298965.1 Rhizobiales bacterium UBA697
CCGCGACGTGGCAGACCCCGACCCGCTCCGGCCGCGCCGTCTTCGCCGCCCGCATCGGCAGGCTCTCGGCGATGCCGAGCGCGCGGGCGCGACAGGACGCCGTCCATGGGCAGAGCGCACAGGCGGGTTTGCGCGGCGTGCAGATCGTCGCGCCGAGATCCATCGTGGCCTGAGCGAAGTCGCCCGGCCGGACGTCCGGCGTCAGCGTCGCGGCGAGGCGGCGCAGCGCCGGCTTGGCGGCGGGCATCTCTTCTTCCACCGCGAAGATCCGGGCGACGACGCGCTCGACGTTGCCGTCGACGACGGTCGCGCGCTGATCGAAGGCGATCGCCGCGATCGCCGCCGCGGTATAGGCGCCGATGCCGGGCAGCGTCCGGAGCGCGTCTTCGCTCGCCGGAAAGCGACCGCCGTGCTCCGCCACGACCGCCTTGGCGCAGGCGTGCAGGTTGCGTGCGCGGGAGTAGTAGCCGAGCCCGGCCCAGGCCTTCATCACCTCGGCCTCGTCGGCCGCGGCGAGATCGCCGACCCGCGGCCAGCGCGCGGTGAAGGCCTCGAAATAGCTCTTCACCGCGGCGACGGTCGTCTGCTGCAGCATGATCTCGGAGAGCCACACCCGATAGGGATCGGCGACGACACCCTCCGCCTGTTCCGGCGGCGTCACCCGCCACGGCAGGCGGCGGTGGTGCCGGTCGTACCAGGCAAGGAGATCGGCGGCGCGCGGGGCAGGGAGGGTGCTCATGCCCCGGAGGTAGCGCAGTGCGTGGCCGGAGAGAAGAGGGAGCGTCAGAGGCCCCCTCTTCCTTGAGCTTCATCTCTTCCGAGACCCCCCGGTCCGAAAGTGGCTCAATGCGGCTTGCCGAGATAGCGTGCCACGTCCTTCGTCTGGACGCCGACGGCCCGCACGGCATCGATCAGCTGCTGCTTGGTGATGCCCCATTTCTTCGTCCAGTACTCGACCTCCCAGGGTTCGTGAATGTTGATCTTGGCGGCGTCCTGCGGCCCCCTGATGTTGAGATTGTCACCCATGACTTACTCCGCTTCTGCCCTCGGACTGTCGGACCTCCGTCAGCCGTAAGAGAGACGATGCCGAGTCGGCATGTCCTTACTACGCACCAGACACAATCTGTGATTGAGTAATTGAGATATCATGCTCTCCTTCCCCGCCTCTCTCGGGGAAAGACCAACTTGCTGCGTCACCGGTCTTGTTTCTGGCGAAAAGAGGCGTCATCTGGTCACCATGGCGAACGCCCCCGACACCCGTTTCTCGACCCAAGGCTCCCGGCCGCATCGCCGGCGCGGACCCGTGTCGGTCGCCGAGGCGCTCGGCGACGTGCTGAAGCCGGCGGCGAAGAAGCGTGGCTTCGCCTCGACCGATCTCTTCGCCCATTGGGCCGAGATCGTCGGTGCCGCCCATGCCGAGGCGACCCAGCCCGAGCGTCTCTCCTGGCCGCGTCGGCTCGAGGACGGCGGCGAGGAGGGTTTCGAACCGGCGACGCTGATCGTGCGCTGCGAGGGCGCCCGCGCCCTTCTCCTCCAGCACGGCGCGCCGCGCGTGCTCGAACGCATCAACGCCCATTTCGGCTTTCCCGCCGTGGCGCGGCTGAAGATCGTGCAGAAGCCGATCGAGCGCCCGCGCATCACCCGCCCGCCGCGCCTGCGCGCGTTGGCGGCGAGCGAGGAGGCTCACCTCGCCACCCTCGTCGAGGGCATCGAGGACGAGGGGCTCAGGGCGGCGCTCTCCCGCCTCGGCCATGCGGTCGTCGCCTCGCGCCGCCGCTGAGGCTCGCACCGCGCGGAAATCCGTTGATATCCGCCGGGTTGTCCACCGTTGACGATGACGTGATCGGGCGCGCGGGGGCGACGTCTCGCCACATTCGGGCTATTGAAGGGGGAAGATCGGCCGATTTCGCCGCGACCCGCCCTTCGAGGATCCTCCCCGATGCAGACCCGCCGCAGCCTCCTTCTCGCCTCCGCCGCCGTGTTCGCCGCGGGTATCGCCCCCGCCGCCGCCCAGGGCACGTTCGACACGACGGCGCTGAAGCAGCCGGGCGTGCTGCCCGACAAGGCGCTCGGCGACCCGAACGCGCCCGTCACGGTGATCGAATATGCCTCGATGACCTGCGGCCACTGCGCCCACTTCCACGAGGCGGTGTTCCCGCATCTCGACGAGAAGTACATCAAGACCGGCAAGGTCTATTTCGTCTATCGCGAGTTCCCGCTCGACGCGCTCGCCGCCGCCGTCTCGATGTTGTCGCGCTGCGCCCCCGGCGACCGCTACTTCGATGTCAACGGCCTGTTCTATGCCAAGCAGAAGGACTGGACGCGGGCGGAAAATCCGGTCGAGGCGCTGTTCCAGCTCTCCAAGCAGTCCGGCTTCACCCGCGACACGTTCAATGCCTGCCTGACCGACCAGAAGCTCCTCGACGGCATCACCGCCGGCCGCGAACGCGGCGCCAAGGACTTCAAGATCGACGGCACCCCGACCTTCTTCGTCAACGGCAAGAAGATCGTCGGCATCGGCACGGTCGCCGAGATGGACGAGGCGCTGGCGCCCTTCCTCAAGTGAGGCGGGGCGGGCGGCCTTCGCCCGAACGGGGGAGGGGACGGTGCGGTTCACCCGGCTGAGGCTCTCGGGCTTCAAGACCTTCGTCGAGCCGACCGAGTTCCGGATCGAACCGGGGCTGACGGGCGTCGTCGGGCCGAACGGCTGNNCTGGGTCATGGGCGAGAACTCCTGGAAGTCCATGCGCGCCTCCGGCATGGACGACGTCATCTTCGCCGGCTCGGGCCGCCGCCCGGGCCGCAACTCGGCGGAAGTGACGCTCACCCTCGACAATTCCGACCGCACGGTGGCGCTGCCGCTCGCCGATGCCGACCTGCTCGAAGTGTCGCG
>DBMN01000206.1:2906-3309 GCA_002298965.1 Rhizobiales bacterium UBA697
TTCGCCGACGCCTCGACCGGCTCGCGCTCGCCCTCGATGGTGCGTCAGGGCCAGATCGGCGAGCTGATCGCCGCCAAGCCGACCGCGCGCCGCGCCGTGCTGGAAGAGGCGGCCGGCATCTCCGGCCTCCATTCCCGCCGCAACGAGGCCGAGATCCGCCTCAAGGCGGCCGAACAGAACCTCGAGCGCGTCGAGGACGTGCTGACCGAGTTCGAGACCCGCGTCGAGAGCCTCAAGCGCCAGACCCGTCAGGCGGTGCGCTATCGCAACCTCTCCGCCGAGATCCGCGACGCCGAGGCGACCATCGGCTGGCTGCGCTGGTGCGAGGCGGTGGTGCGCGAGGACGAGGCCGCCGCCGCCCTCGCCGAGGCGACGCGGGGCGCCGACGAACGCGCCGAGGCGC
>DBMN01000089.1:0-411 GCA_002298965.1 Rhizobiales bacterium UBA697
TGATCGCCCATCGCCTGCAGACGGTGCGAAACGCCGACAAGATCTGCGTCGTCGAACACGGCGTGGTGGTCGAGGAAGGCCCGCACGACGAACTGCTCGCCCGCGGCGGCCGCTATGCGGCGCTGCATCAGCTGCATTTCTCGGCTCACACGACCGAAGCCGAGGGCGCCGCCAACGAAGCGGCCCATTGACCGGACGCCCGGCCTCCCGCGACCGTCACCCCCGAGAAGAGACCCCCCGATGTCGTCGCTGCTGCCGCGCGTCCTGCCGATCTTCCTGTTGCTGGCGCTCGGCTGGGGCCTGCGGGTGGGCGGTCTCGTCGACGAGAAGACCGGCAATGCGCTGAAGCTCCTCGTCGTCCGTGTCGTGCTGCCGGCGGTGCTGTTCCTCTCCTTCGTCGACCTGGATCTG
>DBMN01000089.1:447-2168 GCA_002298965.1 Rhizobiales bacterium UBA697
CAGCCGCTGGGCGCGGTTCCTGATGACCGGCTACGAATACGGCATGCTCGGCATCGGCCTCTTCGCCGGCGCCTTCGGCCTCGCCTCGATCGGCACCATCGCCGTCGTTGCGCTCGGCCACGAACTCTTCATCTGGTTCGTCTTCTTCGCCCTGCTGCTCGCCGAAGGGGAGGGGCGCCCGAGCGTCGCCGACCTCGCGCGCCGCTTCGCCGTCAATCCGGTGATCGTGGCGATCCTCGCCGGCCTCGTGCTCGATCTCGCAGGCGTCCACGTCGCCGATCTCGAGAAGCTGCCGCTGGTCGATGCCCTCGTCGCCACGCTGAAGCTGCTGGCGCCGATGACCGTGCCGCTGATCCTGATCGTCGTCGGCCACGGCTTCCATTTCGAGGGCGGCGCCTTCGGNNGCGGCGCGACTGGCGATCCAGATCCCGCTCGCCGCGCTCGGCTGGGCGGGGCTCAGGCTGGGCCTCGGCCTCGAGCCGCGCTTCGCGGTGGCGCTGGCGACGCTGATGCTGCTGCCGCCGCCCTTCATCGTGCCGCTCTTCATGCCGGAGGCGCGGGAGAACGACGAGGAACGCCGCTTCGTCCATCGCGTGCTGACGGTCCACACCCTCGTCTCGCTCGTCCTCTTCGCCGCGCTGATGGCCGCGGTGCCGAGCCTCTGAGATTCGGTGGGCGAGGGGCGGCTGGAAAACCGCCGCGGATCGTCGCGAATCCGTCGTCGACCCCGCTTTTTCTCTTGTCCTTCGCCCGTCCCGCGCTTAAGAAGCGCCACCACGGCGGGTTCGGACCCGGGGCCGCGCGTTCACGCGCGCATGCGCTCCGGTCTTGCCCCATCCACGGAACAACAACCAGGACGTCGACCCCCATGCAGGTGACCGAAACCCTTTCCGAGGGCCTGAAGCGCGAACTCAAGATCACGGTTCCGGCCGCCGACCTCGTCGGCCGTCTCGACAAGCGCCTCGCCGAGATGAAGAACACCGTCCGCATCAACGGCTTCNNGTGCCGACCGCCCACCTCAAGCGTCTGGTCGGCGCCCAGGAGATGGCTCGCATCGTCGACGAAGTGATCGGCGATTCGATCCGTGAGGTCGTCGAAGGCCGTGGCGACCGTCCCGCCCTCAACCCCGACGTGGCGCTGGCCGAAGGCGTCGCCGCCGAGGCGGTCGTCTCGGGCGAGGCCGATCTGGTCTTCACCGCCGCCTACGAGCTGCTGCCGACCTTCGAGATCAAGGACTGGTCGTCGATCGAGGTCGAGCGTCCGGTCGTGACCGTCAAGGACGAGGACGTCCAGAAGCGCGTCGAAGAGATCGCCGAGGGCAACCGTCCCNNTCAAGATCGACTTCGTCGGCACCGTCGACGGCGTCGCCTTCGACGGCGGCACGGCCGAGGGCGTCGACCTGGTGCTCGGCTCGAACCAGTTCATCCCGGGCTTCGAGGACCAGCTGATCGGTGCCAAGCTCGGCGCCGACGTCGTCGTNNTTCCCGGCCGACTACGGCGCGGCTCACCTCGCCGGCAAGGACGCCGAGTTCGCCACCAAGGTGCAGGAGATCTCCTCGCCGGGCGAACTCGTGGTCGACGACGAGTGGGCCAAGAAGCTCGGCATCGAGAGCCTCGACAAGCTCAAGGAGATCATCCGCGAGCAGATCGGCGCCCAGTACGCCGGCGCCACCCGCGCCAAGGTCAAGCGCGTCCTCCTCGACAAGCTCGACGAGCAGTAC
>DBMN01000089.1:2248-2976 GCA_002298965.1 Rhizobiales bacterium UBA697
CGTCGCGTCCGTCTCGGCCTGGTCCTCTCCGAGGTCGGCGAGAAGAACGCCGTCCAGGTGACCGACGAGGAAGTGCAGCGCGCCCTGATCGAGCGCGTCCGCCAGTTCCCGGGTCAGGAGAAGCAGGTGTTCGACTTCTACCGCTCGAACGCCATGGCTCTCGCCTCGCTGCGCGCGCCGATCTTCGAGGAGAAGGTCGTCGACCTCATCCTCGCCGGCGTCAAGGTGACCGACAAGGAAGTCACCCCCGAGGAACTCTTCGCCGAGGCCGAGGAGGCCTGAGGCGCGAGCCGATTCGGGGCACCGCAGTGCCACACGAACGACACGAAGACCCGCCCCTTTCGGGCGGGTCTTTCGTTTTTCCCGCCGTTCCCACCCGCCGGCAAAGGCCGAAACCGGCGCCGCGTCAGGGGCTTGGGCGGTCGTTGACGATGTTTTCGCGACTGCGGCGAGCGATCGTCGCCGCCTCTTCCCCGCCGGGGTCCGAGGCTATATGTATCGAGAAAAGGGGGGCATCCGCCCCCGGCGTCGCGCGCTCCCACGTTCCGCGACCCTTGTTTCACTGTCGGCGTTCGCCGCCTCCCGGCGGTCGAGGCGCTCGCGAGAAGGTTCGAAAGGCCTGGTGCTGGGATGAAGGATCCGATCGACGCCTACATGAGCATGCTGGTGCCGATGGTGGTTGAGACCACCAACCGCGGCGAGCGTGCCTACGACATCTATTCGCGCCT
>DBMN01000089.1:3169-3875 GCA_002298965.1 Rhizobiales bacterium UBA697
ATGGTGCATCAGCCCTCGGCCGGTTTCCGCGGTCAGGCGACCGACATCGAGATCCGTGCCCAGGAGATCCTGTCGCTGAAGCAGCGGCTGAACGAGATCTACGTCAAGCACACCGGCCAGACGCTCGACGCGATCCACGCCGCGCTCGAGCGCGACAACTTCATGACCGCCGAGGGTGCCAAGACCTTCGGCCTGGTCGACGACGTGATCGTCTCCCGCGCTGCCCTCGAGGCGGCCGCGAGCTGATTTTTCCTCCGGGCGCCTCGCGCGCCCGGATCCGACGGCAGGGATCGGCGATCCCGCCGGTGTGTCGGTCCGGGATCCCGGCAGATCCCGAGTCCAGTGGCACGAAGATCGCATCGACCCGGTCGGTGCGGCTTGTCCTGTCGGAATTGTCGGTGGTCCGACGGGACGCTCGAAAGAGGAAAGGCGCGGGACCTTCGGGTCGACGTGGTCGCAATTCGGTCGAACCGACCCCATATGGGGGGNNTCGATCGGTTCCCGGTCCATGGGGAGCGAAGGCTTCGCCGTTAAGACGGCTTTGATCTTCGCCCCACTAGGATGGACGACGGGTATGCGGCAGATCCCGTTCGCGGGCGCCCCGACAGGGCGAAAGCGGACGGCGTGGAGAGGCGACGATCCACGGTCGACGGAAGCCGCGATAGGGGTTGGCGATGAGCAAGGTCACCGGAAGCGACACCAAGAA
>DBMN01000119.1:0-343 GCA_002298965.1 Rhizobiales bacterium UBA697
CCGGTCGGGCGGTCGTCCGGCGACAGACGAATGTCGAGGCGGTCGCCCGCCTCGTGTTCGTCGTCGTCGAAGACGGGATCCCGTCGCCGATCCGCCCCTCGCGCCACGCCGCTCTCTCCTCGCCCCTTCGACACCGAAGCAGTGCCCATGTCTCCCCTTGGGAGCCTATTGGGGGCGTTTTAAGGCGGAGTTAACCCAACGAGAATCAGCGCCCGCCGGAGCGACGCGACTGCGCCTCGACCGCCACCAGCGTCGACATGTTGACGACGCCGCGCGAGGTCACCGACTGGGTCAGCACGTGCGCCGGCTTCGCCGCCCCGAGCAGGATCGGGCCGACGTGGAG
>DBMN01000119.1:433-567 GCA_002298965.1 Rhizobiales bacterium UBA697
TCCGGCTCCATGGCGCGAACGATCGACAGCGCCGCCCGCATCTTGTTGGCCGAGGCGAGGTCGCGCGAACCGAAGTTCGACGCCGACAGCAGCGCCGCCTTGGGCGGCAGGCCGAAGCGGCGGATGTGGCGGGC
>DBMN01000119.1:581-965 GCA_002298965.1 Rhizobiales bacterium UBA697
TGTCGGTGAGGAACCACGAGCCGGTCTGGGTGATCAGCAGCGACAGCGTGGCGAAATGCGTGTCGACCGTATCGCGGCCGATCACGTCGTCGACCACCTTGAGGTGACGGATGAAGCCGCCGCCGAGGCCGCAGATCAGCGCGTCGGCATCGCCGCGTTCGACCGCCACCGCGCCGATCACNNGCCCTTGCGGCCGACCTTGGAGAAATAGGTCGCGACATAGTCGTTGTAGCGCGGGTCGTTGGAGGGATCGACGACCTCGAAGTCGACGTTGGGGCGCACGCGCAGACCGAAGCGCTCGCAGCGCGCCTCGATCACCTTCGGCCGGCCGATCAGGATCGGCGTGGCGACGCCTTCCTCGAGCAGCACCTGGGCGGCGCGCAG
>DBMN01000119.1:973-1094 GCA_002298965.1 Rhizobiales bacterium UBA697
TCGCCGCCGCGGTGATCGGCTTCATGATCAGGCCCGAACGGAAGACGAAACGGCCGAGCCGCTCGACATAGGCGTCGAAGTCCTTGATCGGCCGCCGCGCCACGCCCGATTCCATCGCCGC
>DBMN01000119.1:1102-4037 GCA_002298965.1 Rhizobiales bacterium UBA697
TTGTCGAAGGGCGAGGGGATCAGATGGTCCGGGCCGAAGACGACCGGGCTGCCGTCGGCGTTCTTGAGGTCACCGGCCTCCTCGTGGGCGAGCTTGGCGATGGCATGCACCGCCGCCCGCTTCATGGCCTCGTCGATCGTCGTCGCGCCGACGTCGAGCGCCCCGCGGAAGATGTAGGGGAAGCAGAGGACGTTGTTGACCTGATTGGGGAAATCCGACCGGCCTGTGCAGATCATGGCGTCCGGGCGCACCTCGCGGGCGAGGTCGGGCATGATCTCCGGCGTCGGATTGGCGAGCGCCATGATCATCGGCCGCTCGGCCATCGACTTCAGAAGCTCCGGCTTCAGCACGCCGCCGGCCGAGAGCCCGAGGAAGACGTCCGCCCCCTCGATCACTTCCGCCAGCGTGCGCTTGTCCGTCTCCTTGGCATAGACCGCCTTGTAGCGGTCCATCAGCTTCTCGCGGCCGACGTGGACGAGGCCCTCGAGGTCGCAGACCCAGATGTTGTCGACCTCGGCGCCGAGCGAGACCAGCAGGTTGAGGCAGGCGAGCGCCGCCGCACCCGCACCCGAGGCGACGATCTTGACCGCGGCGATGTCCTTGCCGGCGAGCTCGAGCCCGTTGAGGATCGCCGCCGCGACGATGATCGCCGTGCCGTGCTGGTCGTCGTGGAAGACCGGGATCTTCATCTTCTCGCGCAGCTGACGCTCGACCTCGAAACACTCGGGCGCCTTGACGTCCTCGAGGTTGATGCCGCCGAAGGTCGGCTCCAGCGCCGAGACGACGTCGACCATGCGCTCGACCGTCGGCGCGTCGACCTCGATGTCGAAGACGTCGATGCCGGCGAACTTCTTGAAGAGGACGGCCTTGCCCTCCATCACCGGCTTGGAGGCGAGCGGCCCGATGTTGCCGAGACCGAGCACCGCCGTGCCGTTGGAGACGACGGCGACGAGATTGCCGCGCGCGGTGTAGTCCTCCGCCCGATCCGGATCGTCCTTGATCGCCAGACAGGGCGCCGCGACGCCCGGCGAATAGGCGAGCGCCAGGTCGCGCTGGTTGCCGAGCGGCTTGGTCGCCTGGATCTCGAGCTTTCCGGGACGCGGCATCTTGTGGAAATACAGCGCGGCTTCCGAGAGCTCGTCGTTGTGGCTGCGTTCGGCAAAGGACGTGGCGATCTCGTTGGTCGGCTCGGTCGGCATCGGTCACTCCCGTTTCGCGTCGGCGCATCGGCCGGTCCCCTCGGGCCGGCGGTCTCGACGGGGCGGCGACCGGTCGATCACGTTCCACCCTGCCTGCGACGACGGGCCGCAAGCGTTAACCGTCGGGCCGACCCCGAGCAACCCTCACGATGACATGAAATGTCTCGTAATCGATTGAAAAATCAATTCTTTTCATGCTGCAACGCAGCACTCGCCTTTGCATCGCCGTCGCGTTAGGGTGCCTCGGCTCGAATCGCCGCCGCAAGACGCGCGCGACAGGCGGTTTCATCCGGGTGGGACGCGACGTCGCGGAGGGAAGATCGATGATCCGGTTTCTCGTGCGCACGCTCGGTCTGTGGCTGCTCGCCGGCGGTTTCGCCGCCGCGGTGATCGACGGCATGGCCTCGGTCGCCGCCTCCGCGCCCCGGCTGGCGACCGCCGCCCAGTCGTGGAAGTCGGTCTTCCCGGCAACCTTCGAGAGCGCCTCGGCCTCGCTCGCCGCGACTGCCGGACCGGCCGTGCGCGACGCCGTCTTCGGCCTGCTCGGCCTCGTCCCGACCTGCCTGCTGCTCGGCGTCGTCGGCTTCGCGCTGGTCGCGATCGCCCGCGATCGGTCCGGCGATCGCCCGGTGATCGCGCCGCGCGGATGACGGTCGTCATCGATTCGTGACGAAACGCTCCTAATCGCCAACCAGAGGCAGCGACCGCTGGCGAACGCGCGAGGCATCCCCATATCTCTCCCGCGACCGCGTCGAAACGCGCCCGACCGACCGCCCGCGCCGGCGCCGCGCGGCCAAAGGAGGAGATCCGCCATGAGCCCGTTCGGCCTTTCCTATGCCAAGCTCCGCATGCCGCCGCCCGGCGAGGCGCTGCCCGGCCGCGAGGCGCCGATCCCCACCGCCACGCGCCACCGCATCTACGATCTCGGCCTGAAGGCCGAGGCGCCGGCGGGCTGCGAGACCGCCTATTTCGGCATGGGCTGTTTCTGGGGTGCCGAACGCCTGTTCTGGCGCACCCCCGGCGTCGTCCTGACCGCGGTCGGCTATGCCGGCGGCGAGACGCCGAACCCGACCTATCGCGAGGTCTGCTCCGGCCAGACCGGTCACGCCGAGGTGGTGAAGGTGATCTACGACCCCGCCCGCGTCTCGTGGGGGGATCTGCTGCGGATCTTCTTCGAGAGCCACGACCCGACCCAGGGCATGCGCCAGGGCAACGACGTCGGCACGCAGTATCGCTCGGCGATCTACACCACGACGCCGGCGCAGGCCGCCGCCGCCCATGCGGCCTGCGACGCCTACGACGCCCGCCTCGGCGCCGCCGGCCTCGATCCGGTGACCACCGAGATCCGCGCCGCGCCGCCGTTCTACTACGCCGAGGCCGAGCACCAGCAGTATCTCGACGTCCACCCCGACGGCTACTGCGGCCTCGCCGGCACCGGCGTCGCCTGCCCGATCCCGACGGGAGCACGCGCATGACCACGACGCTCGAAGCGCCCGCGTCGGCGACGCTCGCGATCGCGCTGAAGCGCCGCCTCGCCGACGAGATCGCCGCGGCGCGGGCCACCCTCGTCGACCCTGCCCTGCCGCGCGAGGCGGTCGTCCATCGCGTCCGCCGTTGCCTCAAGCGGGCGCGGAACCTGTGGTTCGTGCTGGAACCGGTCGCCGGCGACCGCGAGGGCCGCGCCCGCCGCGTGCGCGAATGCGCCCGCCTCCTCGCCGACGCCCGCGACGCCGACG
>DBMN01000138.1:0-693 GCA_002298965.1 Rhizobiales bacterium UBA697
CGCGCGACGAGTTCGTGCATGCGGCGCGGCGCGTCGGGGATCGAGGCGCGCAGGCGGATGACGGCGCGGGCGAGCGCCACGGCGCGGGCGGGCGCATCCTCGACCGCGACGACGGCGATCGGCTGGTACTTCGCGAGGCCGGTCGCCACCGAGACGACGACGCGCGGGCCTTCGCCCATGCGGATGCCGGTGAACTTGACGTCGACGGCGACGTCGTCGAGCGCAATGCGGCCGCCCTCGTCGACGACGAAGCCGAACTTGCCGGGCAGCGCATGGACCGAGCGATCCTCGGTCAGCGCCTGCTCGAGCGCGGCGCAGAGGGCGCGGCCGTCGATCGCGGCGGACGGGTCGAGGCCGGAGAGCGGCGAGGGCACGATGTTGCGCACCGCCTCGGCCTCGGCATCGGTGTCGAGCACGCCGAGTTCGGCGAGNNCGCGAGATCGTCGACCTCGACGCCGCGCAGCTGGAGATTGCCGCGCTGGGAATAGTCGATCAGCTCGTTGCCGAAGCGACGGGCGCAGTCGGCGATCTCGCCGGCCATGTCGGCGGTGAGGATGCCGGCCGTGAGGCGGACGCGCACCAGGAAGCCGTCGGCGGATTCCATCGGGCGCAGCGCGCCGGGGCACCAGCCTTTCACCAGCTTCGGGTCGGGCTTCTCACTTCCGCTCATCGTTCGGCCTCCAGGATTTCCGC
>DBMN01000138.1:701-18493 GCA_002298965.1 Rhizobiales bacterium UBA697
CGTCGAAGGCGCGGGCGGCGGCGGTGGCGGCGCGCGGGTTCATCTCCTTCATGAAGGCATGGACCCGCTCGTCGCCGAGCGTCGCGTCGAATAGCAGATCGAAGGCCCTCGGCGCCACCGAGTCGGTGGTCGCAGCGAAGGCGAGGAGATTGCCCACCGTCTCGGCGATTTCCGCCGCGCCGCGGTGGCCGTGGCGCATCTGGCCGGCGATCCAGCGTGGATTGGTCGCGCGGGCGCGCACCACGCGGGCGATCTCTTCCGAGAGCGTGCGCACCCGCGTCCGATCGGGCCGCGTCGTGTCGACGTGCCACAGCGCCGGGCGATTGCCGGCGGCTTCCGCGGCGGCGGCGAAACCGCCCTCGTGTTCGGCATAGGCGTCGGCGTCGAGCACGTCCTGTTCGGCGCTGTCCTGGGAATGGACGAAGGCATCGACCGAGGCCAAGCGGTCGACGAAGGCCTCGCGCGCCTCGACGCCTTCCCCCTCGCGGCCGAAGGCGTGGGAGGAGGCCGCGACATAGGCCTCGGCGAGGTCGGCGCGGGTGGCCCATCCGCCGGTCGCGACCGTGGTGGCGATGCCGACGCCATAGGCGCCGGGTGCCGCACCGAAGACGCGGAAGAGGGCGGTGTCGTCTTGGCCCGAACGGCGGGCGGCGGCGAGCGGGTTGTCCTCGTCGTCCTCGTCGAGGGCGGCGACGGCGCGGACGGCTTCGTCGAAGAGGGCGATCTGGCGCTCGAACACGTCGCGGAAGAGGCCGGAGATGCGCAGCGTCACGTCGACGCGCGGGCGGCCGAGCTTCGCCGGCACCAGGATCTCGAAGCCGGTGACGCGGGCCGTCGCCGGGTCCCAGGTCGGGCGGCAGCCCATCAGGGCGAAGGCCTGAGCCAGATCGTCGCCGCCGGTGCGCATGGTGGCCGAGCCCCAGAGATCGAGCACCACGGCGCGCGGCCAGTCGCCGTGGTCCTGCGCATGGCGGGTGACGATCTCTTCCGCCGTGCGGCGGCCGATCTCCCAGGCGGTACGGGTCGGCACGGCGCGCGGGTCGACGGCGTAGAGATTGCGACCCGTCGGCAGCACGTCGAGCCGGCCGCGCGATGGGGCACCGGCGGGGCCCGGCATGACGAAGCGTCCGTCGAGGGCGGCGATCAGCCCGTCGCGTTCGGCCGTGGCGCAGGCTTCGAGCGCGCCCTCGAGGGCCGCGCGGGCGGTCGCGTCGGCGTCCTCCGCCAGCGTCGCGGCGGCGGTCTCGCGCAGCGCCGGTGAGGTGGGGCGGGCGAAGACGTGGAGCCCGTCGGAGATGCGGGCGTCCTTGAGGTCGCAGAGCCAGGCATCGAGCCGGGTCAGGGCTTCCGCCGCGTCCATCTCCGGGGCGATGCCGCTCTCGGCGTCGAGGCCGGTGTCGCGGGCGCGTTCGAGGATGGTCTCGGCGAGCATGCGGGCGCGGCGGGCGTCCAACGTCTGAGCTTGGGAGAACTCGTCGAGCAGCGCCTCGATCTCGGCGGCGGCGCCGTGGCTGCCGGCCTTGGTCAGCGGCGGCGTCATGTGGCCGAGCGCGATCGCCGAGAGCCGGCGCTTGGCCTGTGCCGCCTCGCCGGGGTTGTTGACGACGAAGGGGTAGACGATCGGCGTCGCGCCGAGGAGAGCCGTCGGGGCGCAGTCGGCGGCGGGGGCGGCGGCCTTGCCCGGCAGCCATTCGAGCGTGCCGTGGGTGCCGAGGTGGATCATTGCGTCGATCCGGGCTGCCTCGCGGAGCCAGAAGTAGAAGGCGACATAGGCATGGCGCGGCGGGCGCGCGGCGTCGTGATAGGCGTCCTTGCGGTCGGCGGCGAGACCGCGGTCGGGCTGCACCGCGACGAGGAGGTTGCCGAGCGCCAGCGTCGCGAAGGGGAAGACGCCGTCGACGAACGCCGGGTCCTCGGCGGGCTTCCCCCAGGCGGCGACGACGGAGGCCCGAAACGTTTCGGGGAGGGCGGCGAAGAGGGTTTCGTAGGCGGCGAGGGGGAGGGCGGATGTCGTGTCGTGGGGCCGAGCGGCGATCTCCCCCTTCTCCCCTTGCGGGAGAAGGTGCCCGAAGGGCGGATGAGGGGGCGCAGAGGCAGCCTCGGGCGCGGGCGTCGCGGAGAGGGGGACACCCCTCATCTGGCGCTGCGCGCCACCTTCTCCCGCAAGGGGAGAAGGGAGGACCGCGGCGCCGTCGTGCCCTGTCCGCCCCTCCAACATCGCCATGATCTCGCTCGCCTCGGGCGGCGGCGTCACGGCGTAGCCGGCGGCGGTCAGATCCTCGGCGATCGTCACGATCGACGCCGGCGTGTCGAGGCCGACGGCATAGGCGGTGTGGCCGCCCTTGGCCGGATAGTTGGAGACGATCATCGCCAGCCGGCGCGCCGCGCGCGGCGTCGCGGCCAGATGCACCCAGGCGGCGGCGAGATCGGCGACCGCCGCGATGCCGGCGTCGTCGGGGACGTGGCGGGCGGGGGCGTGTTCCAGCGTCGCCGACCGTTCGTTGCGGCCCTTGAAGGAGATCGCCCGCGTGGCGATGCGGCCGTCGACCTCGGGCAGCACCACGTTCATGGCGAGGTCGGAGGCGCCGAGGCCGCGGCTGGACGCGCGCCATGCCTCGCGATCGGAGGTCGCCAGCACCGCCTGCAGGACGGGCACGCCGGCGCGGTCGAGCACCGAAGTGCCGTCGTCGAGCCGGGCAGAGAAGGCGGTGGTGTTGACGACGATCGAAGGCTTCACCGTCTCGATCAGGCGGGTGAGGCCCTCGACGGCACGGCCGTCCTTGAGGCTCGTCGCCCATTCCGCCCTGACCGAGAGGCCGCGAGCAGCGAGCGCATCGGCGAGCGCGGTGATCGGCGCGGTGTCGGCGGCGGCCCAGATCGAGCGGTAGAGCGTGATCAGCGCCAGCGGGCCGGTGCCCTCGCGCCGGGCGGCGGCGAATTCGCCGTGGGCGGGGAGAGGTCGGGGCTCGTCCCAGGTCGCGGGGCGGCCGAGGCGGGCGGCGATCCACGAGAGGGCCGAACCGACATTGTCGGGGCCGCCTTCCTGGAACCACGCCCAGAGGCGACGCAGGTCGTCGACAGGGATGGTCGAGGCGGCGTCGAGCCGGTCGTCGGCGCGGGCCTCGCCGGGGACGATCGCCAGGGCGATGCCGCGATTGCGGGCGGCGACAGAGAGTTCGTCGACGCCGTAGCGCCACCAGTCCAGGCCGCCGAGGAGGCGGACGAGGACGAACTTCGCGTGGCGGCCGACCTGCTCCAGCCACAGGTCGATCGAATAGGGATGGCGCAGGTCGGCGAGCGAGGCGAGGCGCAGCGACGGCAGGGCGTCACCGCGCTCTTCGGCGAGGCTCGCCACCAGTCCGAGGTCGCTATCGGAGAAGGAGAGGAAGGCGACCTCGCCCGGTGTCTGGGCGAGATCGACGGCCCGCGCGGTCTCGTCGAGCGATCGCACCTGATCGGCGACGAGATGCATGGAGCCCTCCTCAGGACGCGAGTGCGGCGCGGACGGCGGCGGCGTCGAGGCCCTTCTCGGCGATCACCACGAGGCGGCCGGCGCGCGTCTCGTCGCGCCGCCACGGGCGGTCGAAGGCATGGCGGAAACGGGCGCCGACGCCCTGCACCAGAAGCCGCATCGGCTTGCCGGTCACCTCGACGAAGCCCTTGATGCGCAGCACGTCGTGGGCCTCGGCGACGGTCCTGAGCCGCGCGACGAGGCTCTCGGCGTCGGGGGTCGCGGCGACGTCGACCACGATGGTCTCGAAGTCGTCGTGGTCGTGCTCCTCGCCCTCGGCCTCGTGGTGCGAGGGGCGGGCGGCGAGGTCGTCTTCCGCGGCGGCGAAGAGGCCGAGGGCGACGGTCGGATCGACCCGGCCCTCGGTCGCGCGCACCACCTTCACGGCACGGGGCACGGCAGCGCGGATCTCGGCCTCGATCGCCGCGAGATCGGCGTCGCCGAGGAGATCGGCCTTGTTGAGCACGACGAGATCGGCGGCGAGAAGCTGGTCCTCGTAGACCTCTTCGAGCGGATTGTCGTGATCGATCGCGGCGTCGTTCGCCCGCTCTGCGGCCAGGGCCGCGGGATCGTCGGCGAAGCGGCCGTCGGCGACGGCGGCGGCATCGACCACGGCGACGACGCCGTCGACGGTGAGCTTGGCGCGGATCTCCGGCCAGTCGAAGGCCTTCACCAGCGGCTTGGGCAGGGCGAGGCCCGAGGTCTCGACCACGATGTGTTCGGGCCGGTTCGGCAGCGCCAAGAGGCTCTCGATCGCCGGCATGAAGTCGTCGGCGACGGTGCAGCAGAGGCAGCCGTTGGTCAGTTCGACCACTGCGGCGGGGCGGCAGCTCTCGTCGCCGCAGTCGGAGAGCAGCGTGCCGTCGACGCCGACGTCGCCGAACTCGTTGACGAGGATGGCGATGCGGCGGCCGCGGGCGTTCTCGATCAGATGGCGGACCAGCGTCGTCTTGCCGGCGCCGAGGAAGCCGGTGACGATGGTGACGGGGATCTTGGCGAAGGCGTTCACGGGCGGCCCTCCGGGCTGGCGGCGGCGACCGCGAAGGGCGGGATGCGGCCGACGACGCCGCGGCGGAAGGCGACCGGGCGGCTCTTCCAGGCGATCAGACCGTCGTCGGTCTCGCCGTAGAGGCGCGCGGTGGCGACGATCTCGTCGACGGCGGTCTCGTCGAACTCTCCGTAGAGATAGGTCCACTTGGCTTCGTCGGCGAAGCCGATGGTGACCGGGCGCTTGCACACCGACAGGCACTCGACGCCGACGACGCGGATGTCGTCGTGCGTCTCGGCACGGGCGGCGAGGGCGTCGTGCAGGCGGCGGCCGGCGCGCGGGGCGTCCTCGGCGTCGCCCTCGCGGCGGCAGTTGACGCAGACCAGCACCGTCGTCGGACGGGCGGTTTCGGGACGGGATACGGGTGTCGTCACGGCGATGCTCTCCTTCTCCGCCCCTCCGGCGGTCGGGGATTTCGGGCGCGACGGCAGGTCTCCTGGCTCGCGGATCGATCGCGCTGACGCCGCCTTCCCGGGGAAACCCAGTGGCATTCGGCGTCGGCACTCTCCGCTCACAGTTGCGGGGGCAGCCGCGGCTTGGAGCTTCTCGGGTGCGAGAGGCTCGACCGCATTCCCTCTTCGCCCGCGGGAGTGCCCGCGGGACCGTCGACGCGGCGAGATAAGGGGCGTTTCACACGACTGTCAAGGAAAGCGGCCCGGGAAAGCCCCCGCGAACCGCGGATTCCCGGCCGAAAACGGTCGGATCGGCCGCTCTCTCGTCCGAAGGTCGCAGACGGGGAGCCCTGCGCGCGAGACATGCGATTTTCGCATACATGTGCGGTGCAGCAATGCACGAATGCGAATATTCGGTAACATGCTCCGAATTTCGTGAGCAATCGGCTGCAACATTTTGAAATTCCAGAATCGGCCGTGCGGCGGATTTGCCGCCGCGATCCATGCTGCACTGCTTTCAAATGCTTTCGTATGGGTTCGAGCCGGGGCGGTTGCTCGTTATTTCAATCGACGAGATCGAAAGACGCGGCTCGTTCGTCGCAGGGCAAGGGCGAGAGAGGACGCGGGGCTTCGGTCGCGAGCATGTTCCGGGCGGATCGGGGCGATCCGTCCGAGATGAACCTGCCGAACCATGGATCGCCGTGACCGGCCGACCGACTGCCGTCGGTTCGCCGGAGAAGGCGGTTCGTCGCCGAAATCAGGCGACGGTGCCAAAGGGCCTCCCCGAGATGAACGTTGCGACCAAGCCTTCCCGGATTCTCGATTCCCGTCTCTTCTCCAAGGTCATGACGGCGGCCGAAGCCGCTGCCCTGATCCCGGACGGTGCGACCGTCGGCATGAGCGGCTTCACCGGCGCGGGCTATCCGAAGGCGGTGCCGATCGAACTCGCCAAGCGGATCGACGCGGAGCACGCGCAGGGGCGGCCCTTCAAGGTCAAGGTGTGGACCGGTGCCTCGACGGCGCCGGAACTCGACGGCGCGCTCGCCAAGGTCGACGGCATCGAGATGCGGCTGCCCTATCAGTCGGATCCGACCTGCCGCAAGCGCATCAACGCCGGCGAGATGGAGTACATCGACATCCATCTCTCGCACGTCGCCCAGACGGTGTGGTTCGGCTTCCTCGGCAAGCTCGACGTCGCGGTGGTCGAGGTCGCCGGCATCACCGAGGACGGGCTTCTGATCCCGTCGTCGTCGATCGGCAACAACAAGACCTGGCTCGACTGCGCCGACAAGATCATCCTCGAGGTGAACGCGTGGCAGAGCCTGGCGCTCGCCGGCATGCACGACATTTACTACGGCACCGACCGGCCGCCGCACAGGAAGCCGATCCCGATGGTGACGGCACACGACCGCATCGGCCAGCCGTTCTTCCGCGTCGACCCGTCGAAGATCGTGGCGATCGTCGAGACCGACGCCCACGACCGCAACACCGCCTTCACCGCCCCCGACGCGACGTCGAAGAAGATCGCCCATCACATCATCGACTTCCTCGACCACGAGGTGAAGATGGGGCGCCTGCCGGCCAATCTCCTGCCGCTGCAGTCGGGCGTCGGCAACGTCGCCAACGCGGTGATGGCCGATCTCGAGCACGGCCATTTCGAGGATCTGACCGCCTACACCGAAGTGCTCCAGGACGGCATGCTGAACCTGATCCGGTCGGGCAAGCTGACGCACGCCTCGGCGACCGCCCTGTCGCTGTCGGAGGAGGCGACGAAGGAGTTCCTCGACAACATCGACTTCTACCGCGAGCGGATCGTGCTGCGCCCGCAGGAGATCTCCAACCATCCGGAGGTCATTCGTCGCCTCGGCATCATCGCCATGAACGGCATGATCGAGGCCGACATCTACGGCAACGTCAACTCGACCCACATCATGGGCACGTCGATCATGAACGGGATCGGCGGCTCGGGCGACTTCGCGCGCAATGCCTATATTTCGTTCTTCATGACGCCTTCGGTGGCGAAAGGTGGAGCGATCTCCTGCATCGTGCCGATGGTCTCCCACGTCGATCACACCGAGCACGACGTGCAGGTGATCGTCACCGAGCAGGGTCTCGCCGACCTGCGCGGCCTCTCGCCGAAGGCCCGGGCCAAGGCGGTGATCGCCAACTGCGCCCACCCGACCTTCAAGCCGGCGCTCGAGGAATATGTCGACCGGGCGATGCACTATTCGCCCGGCCGCCACACCCCGCACATCCTCGACGAGGCCTTCACCTTCATGCCGAACTGGATGGCGGCGCAGCGGGCCCGCGAAGCGTGGAAGGTCGAGAGCCTCGTTCAGGCCGACGCCTGGAGCTGATCGAGCGAGCCCTGCAAGGGCGGAAGGTCGCTACCCGCAAGAACCCGTAGGCATCGTAATTGCTTTCGTCATCGGAAACGTGGCATCGATGCCTCGGGGGACCTCGCCGGAATCACACGCGATGATCGTGTGATTCCGGAACCTCCTCGGCGAACGGGAAGGAGCGGACGCGATGATCGAACTGGTCGGCAACTCGAGCACCGGGACGAAGGGGGCCTCCGCAACGGTCGACGGCGTCCGCGCCGCCATCGTCGAGAAACTCACCTATGCGGTCGGCAAGAATGCCGTCGCCGCCTCGACCCATGACTGGTTCGTCGCCACGACGCTCGCCGTGCGCGACATGATCGTCGACGAGTGGATGCACTCCACCACCCAGACCTACCAGGACGACGAGAAGCGGGTCTATTACCTCTCCCTCGAGTTCCTGATCGGCCGTCTGCTGTTCGACGCGATGGGCAATCTCCAGGTCATCGACACGGTGCGCGAGGCGCTCGCCGGCCTCGACGTCGATCTCGACCTGCTGAAGGAGGTCGAGCCCGACGCCGCGCTCGGCAACGGCGGTCTCGGCCGTCTCGCCGCCTGCTTCATGGAGAGCCTGGCGACGCTGTCGATCGCCGCCTACGGCTACGGCATCCGCTACGAGAACGGCCTGTTCCGCCAGCGGATCAAGGACGGCTGGCAGCTCGAATATCCGGAAGACTGGCTGACCTGGGGCAATCCGTGGGAATTCCCGCGGCCGGAAGTCGCCTATCCGATCGGCTTCGGCGGTCGGGTCGAGGCGATGACCGAGCGCGACGGCACGGTGCGTCACGAGTGGCGCCCGGCCGAGACCGTGCTCGCGGTCGCCTACGACACGCCGATCGTCGGCTGGCGCGGCCAGCACGTGAACACGCTGCGCCTGTGGTCGGCCAAGGCGGCCGATCCGCTGCGGCTCGACGCCTTCAACGCCGGCGACCACGTCGGTGCGGCGGCGGCCCGTGTCAAGGCGGAGGCGATCTCCAAGGTGCTCTATCCGTCGGACGCGACGCCGGCGGGTCAGGAGCTGCGGCTGCGGCAGGAGTTCTTCTTTGCCTCGGCCTCGCTGCAGGACCTGATGCGGCGCCACCTCAACCAGCACGCCGACATCACGACGCTGCCCAAGAAGGTGGCGATCCAGCTCAACGACACCCATCCGGCGATCGCCGTCGCCGAGATGATGCGCATTCTGGTCGACATCCACGAGGTGGAATGGGCGAAGGCCTGGGAGATGACCCAGGCGACCTTCTCCTACACCAACCACACGCTGCTGCCGGAAGCGCTCGAGACCTGGCCGGTCGGCCTGATGGAGCGGCTCCTGCCGCGCCACATGCAGATCATCTACCTGATCAACGCGCTGCATCTCGACGAGATGAAGAAGAAGAACGCCGACGGCGGGCTCCTCTCGGCGCTGTCGATCATCGACGAGCAGGGCAGCCGGCGCGTCCGCATGGGCCATCTCGCCTATATCGGCTCCCACAAGATCAACGGCGTGTCGGCGCTGCATTCGGACCTGATGAAGGTCACGGTGTTCCGCGACCTCAACGACGCCTACCCGAACCGGATCGTCAACAAGACCAACGGCATCACCTTCCGCCGCTGGCTCTATCAGTCGAACCCGGGGCTGACGAAGCTGATCGGCGACACGATCGGCCCGGCGTTCCTCGACGATGCCTCGAAGCTGACCGATCTCGCGCCTCATGCCGGCGACGCCGCCTTCCAGGAGAAGTTCGCGGCGGTCAAGCTCGCCAACAAGGAGCGGCTGGCGCGACTGATCCTCGACCGTTGCGAGGTCAAGGTCGATCCGCGCGCGCTCTTCGACGTGCAGATCAAGCGCATCCACGAGTACAAGCGCCAGCTGCTCAACATCCTCGAGACCATCGCCGTCTACGACGCCATGCGCGCCCAGCCGACGCGCGACTGGATCCCGCGGGTGAAGATCTTCGCCGGCAAGGCGGCGGCCTCCTATGCCCAGGCCAAGCTGATCATCAAGCTCGCCAACGACGTCGCCAAGGTGGTCAACACCGACCCGACGCTGCGCGGCCTGTTGAAGGTGGTGTTCCTGCCGAACTACAATGTCAGCCTCGCCGAGCGGATCATCCCGGCGGCCGATCTGTCGGAACAGATCTCTACGGCCGGCATGGAGGCTTCCGGCACCGGCAACATGAAGTTCGGCCTGAATGGTGCGTTGACCATCGGCACGCTCGATGGCGCCAACGTCGAGATGAAGCAGTGTGTCGGTGACGACAACATCTTCATCTTCGGCCTGACGGCGGAAGAAGTCGAGGCGCGGCGCGCCCAGGGTATCGACGCACGCGAGACGCTCGCCAAGTCTCCGATTCTGGCGGAGGTACTGGAGTCGATCGGCTCGGGTGTGTTCTCTCCGGGCGAACCCGATCGGTACAAGCCCTTGGTCGACGCTCTGACCTATCACGACTATTTCTTGGTGACGGCGGACTTCGAGAGCTACTACTCGACGCAACGGGCCGTGTTCCGCAAGTGGCGGGACCAGGCGGCGTGGCGTCGGTCGGCGGCTCTCAACACCGCCAACATGGGGTGGTTCTCGTCGGATCGGACGATCTCCGAATACGCCGAGGACATCTGGAACGTTCCCGTCAATCCGCCGCATGCCTGAGGCGGACGGGCGGGGGCGTCGTCCCCGCCCACCGCAAGGCCGCCGGCAGACGCGGCCGGGAGCGATCGGGGACAAGGCAGGGTTTCGGCCGCCCACGGACCGGAGCCTGCCGAAAGGAGGCGCGATGAGCGACCTGACCACGGGGGCGAACTGGACCGCTCGGCAATCGGACGTCGACGCGATCGTCGCAGGGCGCCACGGCGACCCCTTTGCCGTACTGGGGCCGCACGAGACGCCCGACGGGCGGGTGATCCGCGCCTTCGTCCCGCATGCCGAATTCCTCGACGTGACGGACCTTTCCGGCAAGGTGCTCGCACGACTGACGCGACGGCATGACAGCGGTTTCTTCGAGGGGCTGGTGGCGGGGGCGGCGATCGGCGACCGCGACTACGCGCTGAAGGCGTCGAACGCCTCGGCGGCCTGGGAGCTGCGCGATCCCTATTCCTTCCCGGCCTATCTCGGCTCGACCGACGACTATCTGCTGGTCGAGGGCACCCATCGCCGCCTGTTCGAGCGGCTGGGCGCTCAGGTGGTCGTCCATTGCGGCGTCCACGGCGTCAACTTCGCGGTCTGGGCGCCGAACGCCGCGCGCGTCTCGGTGGTCGGCGACTTCAACGCCTGGGACGGCCGGCGCCATCAGATGCGCAAGCGCATCGACAGCGGCATCTGGGAGATCTTCGCCCCCGACGTCGGCGTCGGCACCAACTACAAGTACGAGATCGTCGCCGCCGACGGCCGCCTCCTGCCGCTCAAGGCCGATCCGCTCGGCTTCGGCTCGGAGATGCGGCCCTCGACCGCCTCGGTGGTGGCGCGGACCGACAATTTCGTCTGGTCGGACGACGAGTGGATGGAGCGCCGCGCCGGCGACGACCGGCGGCGGCCGATGTCGATCTACGAGGTGCACCTGGGCTCGTGGGCGCGGGTGGACGGCTGGCGCTATCTCACCTGGGACGAGCTCGCCGACAGCCTGATCCCCTATGCCACCGATCTCGGCTTCACCCATCTCGAGCTGATGCCGATCTCGGAACATCCGTTCGACGGTTCGTGGGGCTATCAGCCGATCGGCCTCTTCGCGCCCACCCGGCGCTTCGGCGAGCCGGAGGGCTTCGCCCGCTTCGTCGACAGGGCGCATCGGGCGGGCCTCGGCATCATCCTCGACTGGGTGCCGGCGCATTTCCCGACCGACGAGCACGGGCTGCGCGAGTTCGACGGCGGGCCGCTCTACGAGCACGCCGACCCGCGGCGCGGCTTCCATCCCGACTGGAACACGGCGATCTACGACTTCGGCCGGCAGGAAGTCGTGTCGATGCTCTGCGCCAACGCGCTGTTCTGGCTCGAGCGCTATCACATCGACGGGCTTCGGGTGGATGCGGTCGCCTCGATGCTCTATCTCGACTATTCGCGCAAGGACGGCGAGTGGCTGCCCAACGAGGACGGCGGGCGCGACAATCGCGAGGCCGTCGCCTTCCTGCGCAAGGTCAACGAGCTGGTCTATGCGGAGGGCCGCGGCGCCATCACCCTGGCCGAGGAATCGACCGCCTGGCCCGGCGTGTCGCATCCGACCTCGGCGGGCGGTCTCGGCTTCGGCTTCAAGTGGAACATGGGCTGGATGCACGACACGCTCGACTACATGTCGCGCGAGGCGATCCATCGGCGCTGGCACCACGATCAGCTGACCTTCGGCCTGCTCTATGCCTTCGCCGAGAACTTCGTCCTGCCGCTCAGCCACGACGAGGTGGTGCACGGCAAGGGCTCGCTGATCGGCAAGATGAGCGGCGACCACTGGCAGAAGTTCGCGGCGCTCCGGGCCTACTACGGCTTCATGTGGGGGCACCCGGGCAAGAAGCTCTTGTTCATGGGCCAGGAGTTCGGCCAGTGGGCCGAATGGAACCACGACAAGGGGCTCGACTGGCATCTGACCGAACAGGCAGAGCACGCCGGGCTCCAGGCGCTGATGCGCGATCTCAACAAGGCCTATCGCGGTTGTCCGGCGCTGCATGCGCGCGACTGCGAACAGGAGGGCTTCCGCTGGATCGTGGTCGAGGACCGCGCCCAGTCGGTCTTCGCCTTCGCCCGGTTCGGCGAATGGGGCGATCCGCCGGTGGTGGTGGTCTCCAACTTCACGCCGATGCCGCGCGACGGCTATCGCCTCGGCTTCCCCTGCAAGGGGCGTTGGCGCGAGGCGATCAACACCAACGCCGGTTGCTACGGCGGCTCGAATCTCGGCAACGGCGGCGAGATCCGCGTCTACGAGGGCGAGAGCCACGGCATGCCGGCCCATGCCGAGATCCTGGTGCCGCCGCTGGCCACCGTGATCTTCGAATATCTGGGCGACTGACCCCGCGAGGACGGCAACCCCACCGAGACGACCCTGCCAGGGGAGGATGGACGGAATGAACGAGAAGAAGCCGAACCCCAAGGCCACCGGCGACCGCGAGCCGCTCTCCCGCCACGCGATGGCCTACGTGCTCGCCGGCGGGCGCGGTTCGCGCCTGATGGAACTGACCGATCGCCGCGCCAAGCCCGCGGTCTATTTCGGCGGCAAGTCGCGCATCATCGACTTCGCCCTGTCCAATGCGCTGAACTCCGGCATCCGCCGCTTCGGCGTCGCCACCCAGTACAAGGCGCATTCGCTGATCCGCCACCTGCAGCGCGGTTGGAACTTCCTGCGTCCCGAACGCAACGAGACCTTCGACATCCTGCCGGCCTCGCAGCGCGTGTCGGAGGAGGCGTGGTATGCCGGTACCGCCGACGCGGTCTATCAGAACCTCGACATCATCAAGGATTCCGATCCCCGCTACATGATCATCCTGGCGGGCGACCACATCTACAAGATGGACTACGAGAAGATGCTGCGGCAGCACGTCGAGGCGGGTGCCGACGTGACGATCGGCTGTCTCGAGGTCTCGCGCGAGGAGGCGACCGGCTTCGGCGTGATGCACGTCGACAAGGACGATCGCATCATCTCCTTCGTCGAGAAGCCGAAGGATCCGCCGGCGATGCCGGGCAAGCCCGACAAGTCGCTCGCCTCGATGGGCATCTACGTCTTCGAGGCGCAGTTCCTGTGGGACCAGCTCGAGCGCGACGCCGCCGATCCGAACTCCAGCCGCGACTTCGGCAAGGACATC
Organism: Rhizobiales bacterium UBA697; assembly: GCA_002298965.1. Classification (GTDB taxonomy): domain Bacteria; phylum Pseudomonadota; class Alphaproteobacteria; order Rhizobiales; family Ancalomicrobiaceae; genus Pinisolibacter. The sequence continues at coordinate 13,788 of DBMN01000138.1, forward strand.
ATCCCCTACATCGTCAAGCACGGTAAGGCGGTGGCGCACCACTTCTCGAAGTCCTGCGTCAAGTCGCGTTCCGAGGCCGAGCCCTACTGGCGCGACGTCGGCACGGTCGACGCCTATTGGGAGGCCAACATCGACCTCACCGACGTGGTGCCGGAGCTCGACCTCTTCGACAGCGACTGGCCGATCTGGACCTACGGCGAGATCACCCCGCCGGCGAAGTTCGTCCACGACATCGACGGCCGCCGCGGCTCGGCGGTGTCGTCGCTGGTGTCGGGCGGCTGCATCGTCTCGGGCGCCTTCCTCAAGCGCTCGCTGCTGTTCACCGGCGTCCGGGTCAACTCCTACTCGATGGTCGAGAACACGATCATCCTGCCCCAGTCGCACGTCGGACGCGGCTGCCGGCTGAAGAACGTGGTGGTCGACGCGCGCGTGAAGATCCCCGACGGGCTGGTCGTGGGCGAGGATCCCGAACTCGACGCGGCGCGTTTCCGCCGCACCGAGAAGGGCATCTGCCTGATCACCCAGCCGATGCTCGACCGCATCGCCGACTGACGCGAGCCGGGCAGGGGGGCGCCGCATGGCCACGACGAAGGTTCTCTCGGTCGTCTCCGAGGTCTATCCGCTGATCAAGACCGGCGGTCTCGCCGACGTGGCGGGAGCGCTTCCCGGCGCTCTCGCCGGCGAGGACGTCGCGATGCGCACGCTGGTGCCGGGCTATCCGGCGGTCAAGGCGGCGCTCGAGAAGGCGGAGAAGGTCGACAGGGTCATCAAGAAGAAGGCGCTGTTCGGCGGCCCGGCGACGGTGCTCGCCGCCCGCGTCGCCGGTCTCGACCTCTTCGTCCTCGACGCGCCGCATCTCTTCGATCGGCCGGGCAATCCCTACCACGACGCCGACGGCATCGACTGGCCGGACAACCCGTTCCGCTTCGCGGCCCTCGCCCGCATCGGCGCCGACATCGGCCTCGGTGCGGTCAAGGGCTTCGTGCCGGACGTGGTCCATACCCACGACTGGCAGACCGGCCTGACGCCCGCCTATCTCGAATACGACGGACGGCGGCGGCCGGGCACGGTCGCGACCGTCCACAACCTCGCCTTCCAGGGCCAGTATCCGCAGGAGCTGCTCGAGCCGCTCGGCCTGCCGCCGCATGCCTGGGGGGTGGACGGCGTCGAGTACTACGACACCATCGGCTACCTCAAGGCGGCGCTGCGCATGTCGGACCGGGTGACCACCGTGTCGCCGACCTATGCCGCCGAGATCCGCACCGGCGACGGCGGCATGGGGCTCGGCGGTCTGCTCGCCGGCCGTTCGTCGGTCGTCTCGGGCATTCTCAACGGCATCGACGTCGACGTCTGGAACCCGGCGACCGACACGTTCGTCGCCGCCCGCTACGACGCGACGACGCCCTCGGCGCGGCGGCCCAACAAGGCGGCGCTGCAGCGGCGCTTCGGCCTCAAGGTCGACAAGAAGGCGATGGTCTTCGCCGTGGTGTCGCGCCTGTCGTGGCAGAAGGGCCTCGACATGGTGCTCGAGGGGATCGAGACGATCCTCGCCGTCGGCGGTCAGCTGGTGCTGCTCGGCTCGGGCGACCGCGAGCTGGTCGACGGTTTCCGTCAGGCCGCCGCCGCCCATCCCGGTCGGGTCGGCGTGGTGATCGGCTACGACGAGACCCTCGCCCATCTGGTCCAGGCGGGCGCCGACGCGCTGCTGGTGCCGTCGCGCTTCGAGCCCTGCGGCCTCACTCAGCTCTGCGCGCTGCGCTACGGCGCGATCCCGATCGTCACCCGGGTCGGCGGCCTCGCCGACACGATCGTCGACGCCAACGAGATGGCGCTCGAGGCGGGCGCCGGCACCGGCGTCGTCTTCACCCCGCCGACGGCCGAGATGTTCCGTGCCGCGATCGAGCGGGCGGCGGGGCTCTTCGCCGAGGGCGACGTCTGGAAGAGACTGGTGAAGAACGCGATGCGCACCGACGTCTCGTGGGGACGATCGGCGGCGCGATATGCCAAACTCTATCGCGATCTGGTCGCCGAGAGGGGCTGACCGGCACGCGAGGCGGGAACGCGAGGGGCGCGTTCGGCGGGGGAGCGAGGAATGACGGCAGGACGGGCCGTGCCGGGAGGGGCGGAGCTGCCGGGCGTGGTCCCGGTCGATGGCGGCGTGACCGTGGCGGTCGCTTCGGCGAACGCGACGGCGGTCGACGTCTGCTTCTTCGACGAGGCCGACGTCGAGATCGCGCGCCATCGCCTGACCGAGCGCACCGACGACGTCTTCCACGGCTTCATTCCCGGCATCGAGCCCGGCGCCCGCTACGGGCTGCGCGTCACCGGCCCCTGGGCGCCCGACCGCGGCCATCGCTTCAATCCGCACAAGCTCCTCGTCGATCCTCACGCCCGCCGGCTCGACCGGCCGTTCCGCCTCGCGCCGGAACTCTTCGACGCCCGCATCCACGGCGCGGCCGAGGACCATGTCGACAGTGCCGCCTTCGTGCCCAAGGCGATCGTCGAGGCGGCGCCCGAGCCGCTGCCGATCGAACGGCCGATGATCGCGCCACAGGACCGGGTGATCTACGAGTGCCACGTCAAGGGTCTGACGGCGCTCAACCCGAAAGTGCCGGAGGCGATCCGCGGCACCTTCGCGGCGCTCGGCCATCCGGCGGTCGTCGAGCATTTCGTCCGCCTCGGCGTCAACGTGGTCGAGATCATGCCGATCTGGGCGGGGCTCGACGAACGCCATCTCGGGCCGCTCGGGCTGACCAACTACTGGAACTACAATCCGATCGTGCCCTTCGCCCCCGATCCGCGCTTCGCGCCGGGCGGCTGGGCGGAGGTGCGCGCCGCCGTCGACGCGCTGCACGAGGCCGGCGTCGCCGTGATCCTCGACGTCGTCCTGAACCACACCGGCGAGAGCGACCATCTCGGCCCCACGGTGTCGCTGCGCGGCATCGACAACGCGCTCTACTATCGCCTGAGGCCGGACGATCTCTCGCGCTACATCGACGATTCCGGCTGCGGCAACGGGCTCGAGCTGACGCGCTGGCCCGTCCTGTCGCTCGGCGTCGGGGCGCTGCGCCATGCGGCGCTCGCCGGCGGTTTCGACGGCTTCCGCTACGATCTCGCCACGGCGCTCGGCCGCCGGCCGGAGGGCTTCGATCTCGACGCGCCGTTCCTCTCGGCGGTCCGCAGCGATCCGATCCTGTCGCGGCTGATCCATGTCGCCGAGCCCTGGGACATCGGCCCGGGCGGCTATCGGGTCGGCGGCTTCCCGGCCGGCTGGCCGGAGTGGAACGACCGGTTCCGCGACGCCGTCCGCCGCTTCTGGCGCGGCGACCGCGGCATGGTCGGCGAGATGGCGACGCGGCTCTCCGGCTCGACCGACATCTTCGGCGGACGGCGGCGGCGCACCTCCGACGGCGTCAACTTCGTCACCGCCCACGACGGCTTCACGCTCGCCGATCTCGTCTCCCACGCGGTCAAGCACAACGAGGCGAACGGCGAGGGCAACCGCGACGGCACCGACGCCAACAATTCCTGGAACCACGGCGTCGAGGGGGCGAGCGACGATCCCCGCGTCGTCGCGGCGCGCGGGCGCGACGTGCGTGCGCTCCTCGCCACGCTGATGACGGCGCGCGGCGTGCCGATGCTGTCGATGGGCGACGAGGCGGGCCGCAGCCAGAAGGGCAACAACAACGCCTATTGCCANNAGAAGGGCAACAACAACGCCTATGCGCAGGACAATCCGCTCTCCTGGTTCGACTGGGACGGCGCCGACCAGCGGCTGATCGACTATGTCGGCGCACTGGTGCGGCTGCGGCTGGCGCATCCCGCCTTCACCGACGATCATCCGCCGAGCGGCCGGCCGATCGGCACCTCGGGCGTCCTCGACGTCGAATGGCGCCGCTTCGACGGGCGTGGCTTCGAGGTCGACGACTGGCACGATCCGGAGAACTATCGCCTCGTCGCGGTCCTCGGCGCGCCGGCGCGAGACGGCGTCGACCGGGTGATGGTCGCCCACAACGTCGATCCGCGCCCGGCCGTGCTGGTGGCGCCGCCGGCGCGACCCGGCATGCGCTGGCGTCTGGTGATCGACAGCGCCCATCCCGACCGCGAGCCGCTGGCGAGCCCCAAGTTCGCGATCGACGGCCGCTCGGTGACGATCTTCGTCGAGGAGGAGGCGCCCGACGAGCATCGCGCGCGGCCGGTCGACGCCCACACGCTCGATCTCCTCGCCCGCTCCGCCGGCATCGCGCCGGACTGGTGGGATCTCTCGGGTCGCAACGTCCAGGTCGGCGACGACACCAAGCGGGCGATCCTCGCCTCGATGGGACTTCCCGCCGCCACGCTCGGCGACGCGCAGGAGAGCCTCGAACGGCTCGCCGCCGAGACCTCGATGCGCGCCCTGCCGCTCGCCGCGACGCTGTTCGAGGGCCGTCCGCGCGAGATCGCCATCGGCGGCGACGAGGCGCTGTCGGGTGGACGGCTGCGTCTCGAGCTCGAACTCGAGGACGGCACGCATCGTGCGGTGACGATCGAGCCGGGCGAGGGGCGGACCGAGACCATCGCCTTCGCCGACGAGCGGCGGATGCCGCGCCGCATCGTGACGCTGCCGGAGCTGCCCTTCGGCCGCCACCGGCTGCGGCTCGCCGGCCGCGAGGTCGCCTGCCGCCTCACCGTGGCGCCGGCCACCTGCCACCTGCCGCACGGCGGCG
>DBMN01000101.1:0-5864 GCA_002298965.1 Rhizobiales bacterium UBA697
GCGATGCTTCGAGACGGCGTTCTGCGAACGCCTCCTCAGCATGAGGCGTTTTTCATATTCGATACGAACACATGGGCCTCATGCTGAGGAGGGCGACCTGCTGTCGCCCGTCTCGAAGCATCGCGCACCATGCGCACGGCATCGCTTCTCGACCCCCGCCCCGCCGTCGGTCCGCCGGTATCGGCTCCGTTCAACATTGTGTATAACAGAACTCTGCGTTATACGTTTCGTTGAACGGATCGCGAGGATGCTCCCATGAAGCTCGAAGTGAAGAAGATCGGCAATTCGACCGGGCTCATCCTGCCGAAGGAGCTGCTGCGCGATCTCGATCTGGCGCAGGGCGATTGGCTGCACGTCGTCAGGCAGGCGGACGGCAGCGTCGTGCTGGCCAAGCGCGACGACCAGTTCGAGAAGGGCATGGAGATCGCCCGCAAGGCGATGAAGACCTACCAGAACGCGCTGAGCGAGCTCGCCAAATGACCGACATCGTCTGGCTCACGACGGAACTCGTCGTGGCGATCCATGGCGAGCAACTGGCGCGTTTCGGCGGGCCGGCCGGCATTCGGGATGTCGGCATGCTGGAGTCGGCGCTGGGACGGTCGATGAACAAGCACGCCTACGAAGGCGTCGAGGATCTGGCGGTTCTCGCCGCCGCCTATGCCTTCGGCATCGCCCGCAATCATCCCTTCGTCGACGGCAACAAGCGCGCCGCGCTCCTGTCGCTGATCGTCTTCCTCGGGCTCAACGACATCGACTTCGTCGCCCCGGAAGCGGAAGCCGTCGTCGCGATCCAGAGCCTGGCGGCGGGAACGCTGTCCGAAGACGGGCTCGCTCGCTGGATCCGCGACCGCTGGCCGTCGGACGGCTGACCCGCTCGCGCGGCCGTGACGGCTCCCCCTCTTCGCCTGTGCCGTCCGCCACCCCATATTGTCGGGCGAGAGCCGCCGCATGCGAGGACCCCATGGCCGACGACGAGAGAAATTCGCTTGCCGGGCGCGTGCTGCGTCATGCCCGCATCGGGGTCGACGTCGGCACGGCGGCTGCCAGAATTGCCGGCGGGCGGCTGATCGGCGGCGGTGATCCGGCGCGCGAGGGGCGGCTCATCGCCGAGGCGCTCGGTGGCCTGAAGGGGCCGCTGATGAAGGTGGCGCAGTTCCTCTCCACCATCCCCGACGCCATTCCGGCCGAATGGGCCGCCGAACTCGCCCGTCTCCAGGCGCATGCGCCGCCGATGGGGCGGGTCTTCGTCAAACGGCGGATGCAGGCCGAACTCGGTCCCGACTGGGCGAGCCGCTTCGCCGAGTTCGAGCACGAACCGGCGCATGCCGCCTCGCTCGGGCAGGTGCACCGGGCGGTGGCGCACGACGGACGCAGGCTCGCGGTCAAGCTGCAGTATCCCGACATGGCCTCGGCGGTGGAGGCGGATCTCTCGCAGCTCTCCGGCGTCTTCGCGCTGATGCGGCGGCTCAGGCCGCAGATCGACACGACCGAGATCGCCGCCGAGATCGGCGAGCGCATCCGCGAGGAACTCGACTACGGCCGCGAGCGCCGCCACATGCGGCTCTACGGGCTGATGCACGGCGATGATCCCACGGTGCGCATCCCCGAACCGGTCGACGAACTCTCGACCGGCCGGTTGCTGACGATGACCTGGCTCGAGGGTCGCGGGCTGCTCGCCCACAAGGAGGCGTCGCAGGCGGTGCGGAACCGCATCTCCGAGGCGATGTTCCGCGCCTGGTGGCATCCGTTCTGCCGCTTCGGCGTCATCCACGGCGACCCGCATCTCGGCAACTACGCCGCCTTCGAGGAGGGCGGCGAGGTCGGCGGCGTCAACCTGCTCGACTTCGGCTGCGTGCGGATCTTCCCCGTCCACTTCGTCGAGGCGGTGATCGAGCACTACCGCGGGCTCCTCCACGACGACCGCGACCGGGTGGCGGCGGCCTACGAGGCCTGGGGTTTCCGCAACCTGACGCGCGAGCTGATGGAGACGCTCGACATCTGGGCGCGCTTCCTCTACGGGCCGCTCCTCACCGACCGCACCCGCAAGATCGCCGAGGGCGTCTCGCCGATCGAGTTCGGCCGGGCGCAGGCGATGGCGGTGGCCGAGGCGCTGAAGACGCACGGGCCGGTCACGCCGCCGCGCGAGTTCCTCTTCATGGACCGCGCCGCGCTCGGGCTCGGCGGCGTCTTCATCCATCTCGACGCGAAACTGAACTTCCATCGCCTGTTCGAGACGGCGATCGAAGAATTCCAGGCGTCCCGTCTCCACGAGCGTCAATCTGCCGCGCTTCGCACCTGCGAATTGCTCCCCGCGGGGCAGTGACAGCTTTTTGCGCTGCGGAGAAAATACCAATCGGAGCAGGGTGAAGGGCGAGTTTCGCCTTTTGCAGGACGCGGCGACTTCGTCGTTGCGTTCGGTCGTGACTGCTGCTTCGATGATTTCTCCAGGGCCCCGCGACGAGGGCCGCGAGAGACCTAAGGGGAGAGGACACCATGGCCGGACACGACACGAGCAACTTCGCCGAACACGAGCGGACCTATGAAGGGTTCCTGACGCTGTTGCGCTGGGGAACGGGATCGATCGTGGCCGTGCTCGCCCTGATGGCGATCTTCCTGGTTCGGCACTGATCTCTCCGGCGCGCCGCCGGTCCATCGGGACGGGCGGCGGCGCCGAACGCGACGACCAGAAGGGGGCGCGATCGACGACGACACTTCGGGGCGAGGAAGCAACGCGGGCGCAACGGGCGTCGTGCCGCCGGGGAGGCCGGGGGCGCGGCGCATGAAGTCGCCTCCGTGCATCGCTCCCGACAGCGGAACGGCGCGGATCCCCGCGACGTCGCGCCCGGCGCGGCGGAGCGGCACGACATTCGACGGACATGACGAGAACGGATGAGACCATCATGAGCTCGAACATCGGAATACCCAAGGAGACCTATGCGGGCGAACGTCGCGTCGCGACGGTGCCCGAAGTGGTCGAGAAGCTGATCAAGCTCGGCTTCACGGTCAGCGTCGAGCGCGGTGCGGGCGCCGCGGCCGACATTCCCGACGAGCTCTACGAGGCGGCCGGCGCGACGCTGGTCGACGGTGCCGCGGCGCTTCTCGCCGGCGCCGACGTCGTCTTCAAGGTGCGTGCGCCCACGCCCGACGAAGTGGCGATGCTGAAGGACGGCGCGACGCTGATCTCCTTCGTCTGGCCGGCGCAGAACCCGGAGCTGATGGAGATCCTCAAGGCGCGCGGCGTCACCGTACTCGCCATGGACTGCCTGCCGCGTCAGCTGTCGCGCGCCCAGAAGATGGATGCGCTGACCTCGATGGCCGGCATCACCGGCTATCGCGCGGTGATCGAGGCGGCCAATGCCTTCGGCCGCTACTTCGCCGGACAGATCACCGCCGCCGGCAAGATCCCGCCGGCCAAGGTGTTCATCGCCGGTGCCGGCGTCGCCGGTCTGGCGGCGATCGGCACGGCGGCCAATCTCGGCGCCGTGGTGCGCGCCAACGACACCCGCGCCGAGGTCGCCGATCAGGTGAAGTCGCTCGGCGGCGAGTTCGTCAAGGTCGACTACGAGGAAGAGGGCTCGGGCGGCGGCGGCTATGCCAAGGTCATGTCCGAGGGCTTCCTCGCCGCGCAGCGGCAGATGTACGCCACGGAAGTGAAGAACGCCGACATCGTCATCACGACGGCGCTCATTCCGGGCAAGCCGGCGCCGAAGCTGATCTCGGCCGAGATGGTCGCCTCGATGAAGCCGGGTTCGGTCATCATCGATCTCGCCGGTGAGCAGGGCGGCAACTGCGAGCTGACGGTTCCGGGTGAGGCGGTGGTGCGCCACGGCGTCACCATCGTCGGCTACACCGACATGGCGAGCCGGCTCGCCAAGCAGTCCTCGACGCTCTACGCGACGAACCTCCTGCGCCTCACCGAGGAGCTGTGCAAGGCCAAGGACGGCAACGTCGTCGTCGACATGGAAGACGACGCGATCCGCGGTCTGACCGTCGTCAAGGCGGGCGAGATCACCTGGCCGGCGCCGCCGCTCAAGCTGCCCGCCCCCCCGCCGCCGAAGCCGGCCGCGGCCGTCGTCGAGAAGAAGGCGTCCGGCCACGGTCACGGCTCGGGCGAGCCGATGGACATGAAGTCGCTCGCCATCACCTTCGGTGTCGGCGCGGTTCTCTTCGCGCTGGTCGGCGCCTATGCGCCGGTGGTGTTCCTCGGCCACTTCACGGTCTTCGTGCTGGCCTGCTTCGTCGGCTACATGGTGGTGTGGAACGTGACGCCGTCGCTGCACACGCCCTTGATGAGCGTCACCAACGCGATTTCTTCGATCATCTGCATCGGCGCGCTCGTACAGATCGCCCCGCCCGGACGTCCGAGCATTCTCATCGGACTGATCGCCTTCGTCGGCATCGCGCTGACGGCGGTCAACATGTTCGGCGGCTTCGCCGTGACCCGGCGCATGCTGGCGATGTTCCGAAAGTAAGGAGAACGAGCGATGTCTCTCGGACTTGTGACCGTCTCCTACATCGGAGCGACCATTCTCTTCATCCTGTCGCTCGGCGGCCTGTCGCACCCGGAATCGGCGCGACGCGGCAACTGGTTCGGCATCATCGGCATGGCGCTCGCCGTGCTCGCCACGGTCTTCGGACCCGGCGTCACCGGCGTCGGCGTGGTCTTCATCGTGATCGCGCTTGCGATCGGCGGTGCGGTCGGCCTCTATGCCGCCAAGACCGTGCAGATGACGCAGATGCCCGAGCTCGTGGCGCTGATGCACTCCCTCGTCGGTCTCGCCGCCTGCACCATCGGCTTCGCCAGCTGGATCGATCCCTCGGCCCATTTCGCCACCCCGGCGGAAAAGACCATCCACGAGATCGAGATCTACGTCGGCATCCTGATCGGCGCGGTGACCTTCTCCGGCTCGATCGTCGCCTTCGGCAAGCTCTCGGGCAAGATCGGCGGCAAGCCGCTGCTGCTGCCGGCGCGCCACTGGATCAACCTCGCCGGTCTGATCGCGGTGATCGTGTTCGGCTGGGTCTTCGTCGGCTCGCAGTCGGGCCTCGTCGCCTTCTTCGCGCTCTTCGTCATGACCGCGGTGTCGCTCGCCTTCGGCGTCCACATGGTGATGGCGATCGGCGGCGCCGACATGCCCGTCGTCGTCTCGATGCTGAACAGCTACTCGGGCTGGGCGGCGGCGGCGACCGGCTTCATGCTGTCGAACGACCTCCTGATCGTCACCGGCGCGCTCGTCGGCTCGTCGGGCGCGATCCTCTCCTACATCATGTGCCGGGCGATGAACCGCAACTTCATCTCGGTCATCGCCGGCGGCTTCGGCTCGGGCGGCGGCACGGTCGCGGCCTCCGACGGAGCGCAGCCGCAGGGCGAGGTCACGGCGATCTCGGCGGAAGAGACCGCCGAGCTCCTCAACGAGTCGAAGAGCGTCATCATCGTCCCCGGCTACGGCATGGCGGTGGCGCAGGCCCAGCACACGGTCAACGAGATCACCCGCAAGCTGCGCGACAAGGGCGTCGACGTGCGCTTCGCCATCCATCCGGTGGCGGGCCGCATGCCGGGGCACATGAACGTGCTCCTGGCGGAAGCCAACGTGCCCTACGACGAGGTCTTCGAGCTCGAGGACATCAACTCCGAGTTCGGTCAGGCCGACGTCGCCTATGTCATCGGCGCCAACGACGTGACCAACCCGGCGGCCAAGAGCGATCCGCAGTCGCCGATCTTCGGCATGCCGATCCTCGANNAACGACATCGTCAATCCGGCGGCGCAGGAGGATCCGGGCTCGCCGATCGCCGGCATGCCGGTGCTCGAGGTGTGGAAGGCCAGGACCTCGATCGTCATGAAGCGCTCGATGGCCTCGGGCTA
>DBMN01000101.1:5916-6058 GCA_002298965.1 Rhizobiales bacterium UBA697
TGTTCGGCGACGCCAAGAAGATGACCGAAGAGGTGGTCAAGTCGATCCACTGATCGGCCGACCGACGGCCCCGGGGGCGGCGACGCCGTCCCCGTCGGGCGATCCTCCAGGGCATGAAGAAAGACCCGCGCCTCGGTCGAGG
>DBMN01000164.1 GCA_002298965.1 Rhizobiales bacterium UBA697
CGTGGGGCGCCGGTGACGGCGGCACGACGGTGGCGTCGACCAGCACGGCGGCGACGTCGGGGGCGAGATCGAGACGACGGCCGACGCAGCGGACGTGGTCGGGGCCGCGGCGCATGACGACGATCAGGTCGCTCGAGGTCAGCACCGGCGAATGCAGGATCATCGCCTCGGCGATCTCGATGTCGTCGAGCGCCAGCCGCCGCGCGATCTCCGGCGGCGTGTCGGGACGGCGGGCGAGGAGGGCCGCGACCTGTCGGCGGCGTTCGGCGTCGGCGACGTCGAGCAGTCCGCCGACCAGCGCCGCGAAGGCGGCGATCTCGCTGCGGTCGTGGGACGGCGCGACGAGGTAGAGATCGACGGCGTCGTTCAGGACGTCGCGGGCCGAGCGGCGTTGCAGCACGATCGGGTCTTTCGTCGAGGCAGCCGGCTCGGGTCGTTCCATCGTCGTCTCTTCGCAACCGCAGACACTGCGTTTCGATCAGTATCGACCAGACCAGTTAAGACTCCGTTAACCATGTTGGCGCAAGGCTCGATCGCGAGCGGTCCGTCGGAGCCGCTCGAGTCATCGTTCCGGATCGCCGCCGCGATCCCCGCGTTCCGCTCTCGGTCCCGAGGCACGAGGAGAGATCGATGGGTGACGTCGTGTTCCTGACGAAGGTTCGTCGCCGGGCGCCGATGCGGCGTGCGGAGGACGGTGACCGGCGCGGCGAGATCGCGCTCTTCACCGGCGTTCGGGTCGAACGCTGGAACGAGCCGTCGCCGATCGAACGCGACGCCCCGCGGCCCTCCCGTCCCGGTCGTCCGCGTCGGCGCGGCAAGTGAAGACGTTTCGGTCTCGGGAAGGAAACGCGAACCCATGATCTCGAACCGGGTCCGCGCCCTCGCCACGCTCCTCGCCCTGGCGACGGCGCTCGCCGGCTGCGGCCGCGAGACCGGCGACTTCGGCCGCGCCAAGCCGAACGCCTGGAACGACGGCGTCCTTCCCTTCGTCGGCGACAAGATCGCCGCCCACGGCCGCGACGAACTCGTCTCCGACTTCAATCGCACCGACAACGAGGGCACCCTGCGCGATCGCGCCTGGGGCATCGTCCGGGCGCCGCATGCCGACGACTGGTTCGGCAACATGTTGATCGAGGGCCAGCGCACCCGGATCCTGCCGGAGATCGACTCCCGCTTCGACCCGGCCGGCTACTACGCCCGCCTGCGCCGCGATCCCTATCGTTCCAGCGAGACCCGTTGGGCCCGCCTGATCCTCGACATGCACACCGACGCCGAGATCGTCGGCCCCTTCTGGCGCGACGCCCGCAAGGTGCGCGACGACGACGCCCTGCGCCTGCGCGCCGCCGACGGCCGCGCCGATCTCGCCGCGCACGAGCTGAAGGACGCCTACGCCCGCATCGACGAGAACGCCCGCGTCGTCGACTGGACGTGGCGGATGCTGCGCTTCCGCCTCTCCGCCTATCGCATGGCGATCGATCGGATGCAGGTCGAGACGCCGTCGGACCGGATCTGGGAGGCCAATCAGGCCTGGAGCGCGCTGAAGTCGGCGATCGACATTGCCGAGGCCGACTTCCCGGCCGGAACGCGCCGCGGCACGCCGTCGAACGGTCGCCGCTCGCGCTACGGCGAGGCCGGCTCGATCAACATCCCGGTTCCACAGAAGTGACGCGCCTCACTGCAGCGGCGTCGCCTTGCATTCGGCCGCCTCGAGCGCGGCCCTGATCTCGCCGTCGAGCGAGGGCTGCTGGCGGAAGATCTGGAACAGGGCGATGCCCTGACGGCCCTTCCAGTCGACGATCACCACGTCTTCGAGCTGTTCGGGCGGGTTCTCGCGCAGCTGCGCCACGTGGACGTCGCCGGCCACCAGCACGTCCGCCGCCTTCTGACCGGAGCCGCGGTTGTCGAGGCCCCAGACATGGAGCCCCTGGCGGTCGTAGAGCGACAGCGACCAGTAGACATCGGGGGCGGAGACGCGGATGCGCACCGGTGCGGCGTCGAGTTCGAACCGGCAGGTCGCCTGCGCCATCGCCGGGTCGAGACCGGGCAGCGACGGGGTGCCCGCCGTCGGGCGCGGCAGGGCGACGAAGGTGCCGGTCGGCCCCAGCCGCGCGATGGCGTTCCACGAGTCGTTGACCGAGTGGCTGGGCACGCCGAGCACGACCACGATGTGGACGATGCCGGCGAGCATGGCGACGCCGAGCGCCCAGACGGCGAGACGCGCGATCATCGGCAGGTCCCCCGCGTGATGGTCGGAAGTTCCGGCTGCATCCCCGTGCCGAGGGCGAGCGGCGTGTCGTAGAGCCGGAGCGTCAGGACGAAGTCCTCGCCGGCGGGAAGCGGCAGCCAGTTGCCGGCCCGCGCCTTGGCGGCCGCGACGACCGCGAACCGCCCGGAGGCATCGCGCACCAGATTGTGGCTGTCGACATGGGCGCGGCCCTCGGGCGTCACGCCGGAACGGCCGTCGCGGGTGGCGGCGGTCAGCGTCCACAGCCGCGCCTGCAGCCCCTTGCCGGCGATCACGTAGTCGCAGGTCGCGGTCAGGCCGCGTCCGTTCGTGTCGTTCGCCGCCACGAAGGTCAGGCCGGTGCCGGTGCCCATGCCGAACTCGCCGCTGCGGGCGACGCGGGCGCGCAGATAGGGATCGGCGGTGGCGGCGTCGCTCGGCGGGAAGGCGCGCCAGGTGCCGACCTCGACCGTGTTGGTCCGCGGTGCCGTCACCATGTACCACGCCGAGCCGAGCCCCAGCGCGAGGCTCGCGACCATGGCGGCGAGGAGGGCAAGCAGGAAGCGCAATTCACACCTACGAGAGACGGCAGGCCCGGGGCATCGGAGCGGCCGGAGCGACCGCGGGACGCGGACGGATCCTTGGGATTCGCCCCGTCCGATCGAGGCGGATCCTGTTCGTGCGAGGCCCCCGCGTCAATGCCGCGGCGGGCCGAACGGCGTTTCGACCGCGTCAGCGCCCGATCGGCACCAGACCGCCCGCGGCGAGACCGGCGGCCGGCGCGGCGAGGCGGATGCGGCCCTCGCCGGAGAGCGGCACCA
>DBMN01000100.1 GCA_002298965.1 Rhizobiales bacterium UBA697
CCGGTTGCCCGCCGATCGGCGTGCCGCGCGCGGCACGGCGACGATTCGCACGGCGGTCGGCACGCCCGCCGGCACCGTCCCGTCCCGGCACCCCGCTCCGCCGCGGAATTCCACGCCCGCCGGCCGTCGCACCGCCGACCGCCCGGCTTGCGCCGCAGCATTTCCGCCTTCCCGCGACGGCGCCTTCGAAACCGTCCGTCGCCACGGCGCGGACGACGTCCGCCATCTCGCACCGCATCATTCGACATGCATTCTACATGCGTCGATGACGTGCGGAATTTCGCTCTCCACGACTATGGGACGACTTGCATCCGGGTCATTTTTCGGTTTTCATCCGATTTAATCGAACGATCGAGCGCCGCCGGTGACGGATGAGAATGGCTCGACGACGAGGGGAGAAGACGCTCATGGCGACGGCGGGAGAGACCCGTTCCGGCGAACGGGACACGTTTCCCAAGATTCTGCTCTGGAATGCCGCGCATCGCCGTGACCGTCCGGCGATGCGCGAGAAGGATTTCGGCATCTGGCAGACCTGGACCTGGGGCGACGTCGCCGACGAGGTCCGCGACTTCGCGCTGGGCCTGCGCACGCTCGGCTTCACCGCCGGCGACAAGGTCGCCATCGTCGGTGCCAACCGCCCCCGCCTCTACTGGACCTTCGCCGCCGTGCAGTCGCTCGGCGGCGTGCCGGTGCCGGTCTACAAGGACAGCGTCGCCGACGAGATGGCCTATGTGCTGGAGCACGCCGAGGTCGCCTTCGCCGTCACCGAGGATCAGGAGCAGACCGACAAGGTCCTCTCCGTCTCCGACCGCCTGCCGGCGCTGCGCCACGTCGTCTTCGACGACCCCCGCGGCCTGCGCGACTACGAACGCGGCCGGCTGCACGCCTTCGAGGACGTCTCGGCCGCCGGCCGGGCGGCACTGACCAGGGAGCCCGCGCTCCTCGCCGGCTGGCAGGAGGGCATCGCCCTCGGCCGCGGCAGCGATCTCGCGGTGATGCTCTACACCTCGGGCACCACCGGCAAGCCGAAAGGGGTGATGCTCTCCTTCGACAACGTGCTGATCTCGGCCCGGAACGGCATCGCCTTCGATCACCTGGACGAGACCGAGGAGGTCGTCGCCTATCTGCCGATCGCCTGGGTCGGCGACCACATCTTCTCCTACGCCCAGTCGCTGATCGCCGGCTTCTGCGTCTCCTGCCCCGAGAGCGCCGAGACGACCGACGACGACCGCCGCGAGATCGGCCCGACCTACGTCTTCGCCCCGCCGCGCGTCTACGAATCCATGCTGACCCGCACCCATGTCCGCATGCAGGACGCGGGCAAGCTGAAGCAGAAGATGTTCGAGCACTTCCTCGCCGTCGCCGACCGGGTCGGCGAGTCGATCCTCGACGGCAAGCCGGTCTCGCTCAAGGACCGGCTCGCCTACGCGCTCGGCGAGTTCCTGGTCTACGGCCCGCTCAAGAACCGTTACGGCTTCTCGCGCACCCGCGTCGCCTATACCGCCGGCGAGGCGATCGGCCCGGAGATCTTCCGCTACTTCCGTTCGCTCGGCATCAACCTGAAGCAGCTCTACGGCCAGACCGAAGCCGCCGTCTACGTGACGATGCAGCCCGACGCCGAGATCCGCGCCGATACCGTCGGCGTGCCCGCCCCGGACGTCGAGATCAAGATCTCGGAGACCGGCGAGGTGCTCTATCGCAGCCCCGGCGTCTTCGTCGGCTACTACAAGAACGACGCCGCCACCGCCGAGACCAAGACGCCCGACGGCTGGGTCCGCTCCGGCGACGCCGGCTTCGTCGACGCGACCGGCCACCTCAAGATCATCGACCGCGCCAAGGACGTCGGCCGCCTCGCCGACGGCACGCTCTTCGCGCCGAAATACATCGAGAACAAGCTCAAGTTCTTCGCCGACATCAAGGAGGCCGTCGCCTTCGGTCAGGACAGGGACTGCGTCGGCGTCTTCGTCAACATCGACCTCGGGTCGGTCGGCGCCTGGGCGGAGCGCAACGACGTCACCTACGCCAGCTATCAGGAACTCGCCGGCCACCCGCGCGTCTACGAGCGCATCCGCGCCTGCGTCGACCGCGTCAACCGCGACCTCGCGGCCGAGCCGATGATGGCCGGCGCGCAGATCCGCCGCTTCCTGATCCTGCACAAGGAACTCGACGCCGACGACGGCGAGCTGACCCGCACCCAGAAGGTCCGCCGCTCCTTCATCGCCGATCGCTACGCGCCCCTCGTCGAGGCGCTGTGGGACGGCACCGAGCGCAAGCACGTCGTCACCGAGATCGCCTTCGAAGACGGACGCAAGGGCACGATCACCGGCGACGTCGCGATCGAGACCATGCCGATCTACCCGACCGCCGCCAAGGAGGCCGCAGAATGACGGCGCTCACCCCCATCGAGAAGGGTCGCCAGATCCTCGCCGTGGAGAACATCTCGCTCTCCTTCGGCGGCGTGAAGGCCCTGACCGACGTCTCCTTCGACATCGTCGCCGGCGAGATCCGCGCCATCATCGGCCCCAACGGCGCCGGCAAGACGTCGATGCTGAACGTCATCAACGGCTTCTACCACCCGCAGATCGGCCGCGTGGTCCATCGCGGCGAGGCCCGCACCGGCCGCAAGCCGCACGAGGCGGCGCGCCGCGGCATCGGCCGCACCTTCCAGAACGTCGCGCTCTTCAAGGGGCTGTCGACGCTCGACAACATCATGGCCGGCCGCACGCTGAAGATGACGCGCGGCTTCTTCTGGCAGTGCCTGCGCTTCGGCCCGGCGCTGAACGAGGAGATCGACCACCGCAAGAAGGTCGAGGAGATCATCGACTTCCTCGAGATCCAGCACATCCGCAAGACGCCGGTGGGCAAGCTGCCCTACGGCCTCAAGAAGCGGGTCGAGCTCGGTCGCGCGCTGGCGCAGGAGCCGGAGCTGCTGCTGCTCGACGAACCGATGGCCGGCATGAACCTCGAGGAGAAGGAGGACATGAGCCGCTTCATCCTCGACATCCGCGAGACCTTCGGCACCACGATCGCGCTGATCGAGCACGACATGGGCGTCGTCATGGATCTCTCCGACCGCGTCGTGGTGCTCGAATACGGCCGCAAGATCGCCGACGGCACCCCCGACGAGGTGCAGAACGATCCGACCGTCATCGACGCCTATCTCGGCCGCTCGCACTGAGGAGAACGCATCCATGGATCTCCTCGCCTCGATCTTCGTCGACCCCTTCGTCCGCATGGCGACGAATCCGACCTTCTTGACCCAGGTGGTGTGGGAAGGCTTCGTCTCGGGCATTCTCTATGCGCTGGTCGCCCTCGGCTTCGTGCTGATCTACAAGGCCTCGGGCGTCTTCAACTTCGCCCAAGGCATCATGGTGGTCTTCGCCGCCCTGACGCTGGTCGGCCTCGCCGAGAAGGGCATGCCGGCCTGGATCGCTCTCGCCTTCACCGTCGCGGTGATGCTGGTGCTGGCGACCGGCATCGAGAAGCTGGTGCTGCGCCCGCTGGTCAACCAGCCCGACATCATCCTGCTGATGGCGACGATCGGCCTGACGCGCTTCCTCGTCGGCCTCGGCGAGATGGTCTTCGGCGGCGAGCCCAAGGTGATGATCACCGAGGCGCTCGGCATCCCGACCGGCGTGCTGCGCTTCCCCCTCTTCGGCCGCAACCTCGTGATGAAGGAGATCGACATCACCGCCGCCGTCGTGGCGATGCTGATGGTCGGCTTCCTCGCGGTGTTCTTCGCCCGCACCAAGATCGGCCGGGCGCTGCGCGCCGTCGCCGACGACCATCAGGCGGCGCTCTCGGTCGGCATCAGCCTCGAGCGCATCTGGGTGATCGTGTGGTTCGCCGCCGGCTGCGTCGCGCTCGTCACCGGCATCATGTGGGGCGCGCGCTCCCAGGTGTCGTTCGACCTCGAGATCATCGCGCTGAAGGCGTTGCCCGTGCTGATCCTCGGCGGCTTCACCTCGGTGCCCGGCGCCATCGTCGGCGGCCTGATGATCGGTATCGGCGAGAAGGTCGGCGAGATCTACTGGGGCCGTCTCTTCGGCGGCGGCATCGAGAGCTGGCTCGCCTATCTCATCGCCCTCGCCTTCCTGCTGTTCCGGCCGCAGGGCCTGTTCGGCGAGAAGATCATCGAACGCGTCTGACGGAGAACGCTTCTCATGCTCTATCGTGAGGTCGGACAGTTCAAATCCACCTATGCGGCCGACATGGCGGTCTTCCCGATCCGCCAGGACCGGGTCGGCATCCTCGTCATGCTGGCCTTCGCCGTCGTGGTGATCCCGCTCGTCTCCAACGACTTCGTGCTGACGTCGATCATGATCCCCGGCCTCGTCTTCACGTTGGCGGCGATCGGCCTCAACGTGCTGACCGGCTATGCGGGGCAGATCTCGCTCGGCACCGGCGCCTTCATGGGGGTCGGCGCCTATGCCGCCTACAAGCTGGCGAACGCGTTTCCGGGCGTGAACATCATCGTCTGGATCCTCGCCTCGGGCGTCTTCTCGGCCGGCATCGGCGTGATCTTCGGCCTGCCGTCGCTGCGCATCAAAGGGCTCTATCTGGCGGTGACGACGCTCGCCGCCCAGTTCTTCCTCGAATGGTGCTTCGTCCGCGTCGGCTGGCTCACCGACTACTCGTCGTCGGGCGCCATCGAGGCGGTGCGCCGCAACCTCTTCGGCATTCCGGTGACCGGCCCCGAGGCCGAGCCGCTGACCCGCTACTTCGTGGTGCTGGGACTGGTGGTGTTCCTCACCTTCGTCACCTCCAACCTCGTCCACGGCCGCATCGGCCGGACCTGGATGATGGTGCGCGATATGGACATCGCCGCCGAACTGATGGGCGTCCGCCTGCTGCCGGCCAAGCTGATGGCCTTCGCGGTGTCGTCCTATCTGGCGGGCGTCGCCGGCGCGATGATGGTGTTCTTCTGGCTGGGCGCGGCCGAGCCCTCGTCCTTCGGCATCTCGCTGTCGTTCCAGGTGCTGTTCATGGTGATCATCGGCGGCCTCGGCTCGCTGCTCGGCGCGTGGTTCGGCGCCGCCTTCATCTGGGCGCTGCCGGTGGTCCTGAAGTTCGCCCCGAACCTCTTCGGCATCGAGATCCCGTCGGCCACCGTCGAGCATCTCAACTCGATGATCGTCGGCGCGCTCATCATCTTCTTCCTCATCGTGGAACCCCACGGCCTCGCCAGGCTCTGGGCGGTGACCAAGCAGAAGCTCCGGGTCTGGCCCTTCCCCTGGTGAGGGGAGCCCGGACCGTCTCCCGGCCACGGCCGAGCGGGAGGCGGCGTACGATCAGGCCTCGAGGGCGATCCCGGCGGGAGATCGGGACGGCCTCACAGTGGAGGAAACGACGATGTTCGGACGTCTTGGACTTGCCTTCTCGGTGGCCTCGGTGCTCGCCGCCGTGCTGCCTCCCGTCCAGGCGCACGCCGAGGACACCCTCTACGTGCCGCTTCTGACCTACCGCACCGGCCCCTATGCCGGCTCCGGCATCGGCATCGCCGACGGCATGCACGACTACCTCGAGATGCTGAACCAGCGCGACGGCGGCATCGGCGGTATCAAGATCGCCTACGAGGAATGCGAGACCGGCTACAACTCGCAGAAGGGCGTCGAGTGCTACGAGGCGACCAAGGGCAAGGGCGCCCTGATGTACAACCCGTGGTCGACCGGCATCACCCTGCAGCTGATCCCCAAGGCCGGCGTCGACAAGATCCCGGTCCTGTCGATGGCCTACGGCCTGTCGGCCGCGGCCGACGGCAAGACCTTCCCCTGGGTGTTCAACCCGCCGATGACCTACTGGGACGGCGCCTCGGTGGCGGTGAAGTACATCGCCGAGAAGTCCGGCGGCATGGCCAAGCTCAAGGGCAAGAAGGTCGGCTTCATCTATCTCGACGCGCCCTACGGCAAGGAGCCGATCCCGCTGCTCGAGCAGCTCGCCAAGGAGAACGGCTTCGAGCTGATGAAGTACCCGGTCCCCGGCGACAAGATGCAGGATCAGTCGTCGCAGTGGCTGAACGTGCAGTCCGACAGCCCCGACTGGGTGATCATGTGGGGCTGGGGCGCCATGAACCCCACCGCCGTCAAGGAAGCCGCCAAGATCGGCTATCCGATGGACAAGTTCATCGGCGTCTGGTGGTCGGGCGGCGACGACGACGCCAAGGCCGGCGGCGCCGGGGCCAAGGGCTTCCTGACGCTGAACTTCAACGGCACCGGCGCCGGCTTCCCGGCCCTCGCCGACATCAAGAAGCACGTCTTCGCCAAGGGCCTCTCCACCGCCAAGGACGAGAGCCGCATCGGCGAGAACAACTACAATCACGGCGTCTACAACTCGATGCTGATCGCCGAAGCGATCCGCAACGCGCAGAAGATCGCCGGCAAGAAGAAGGTCGACGCGGCCGACGTCCGCGCCGGTCTCGAGGCGCTGAACATCGACGCCGCCCGCATCAAGGAGCTCGGTCTCGAGGGCTTCATGGCCCCGGTCAAGGTCACCTGCGACGACCATTCCGGCGCCCATGCGGTCTATGTCCAGCAGTGGGACGGCACCAAGTGGGTGAAGGCCTCGGACTGGATCGAGCCGATGAAGGACAAGGTCCGTCCGCTGCTTCTCGCCGACGCCAAGGCCTATGCCGAGAAGAACGCGCCCTGGCCGGCCCGTACCGAGGCCTGCGGCGGCCGCTGAGGCCGCATCTCCGCGCGGCGGCCCTCTCGCCGCCGCGCGTTCGGAGCTCGATCCGGCCTTCGCGCTCGATCCGAGCAGTCGCCGTGGGCGGAGCCGTCTGACCCGCGCACCGTCCACGGCGATCTCGAGACTTCCCCTTCCGCCCCCCGGGGCCATGCCCGCGAGACGATGCGCATGACCGAAGCGACCCCGACCGACCAGGCGCCCCTCCTCGGCGTCGACAACATCGAAGTGGTCTACGACCACGTCGCCCTGGTGCTGAAGGGCGTGTCGCTGACCGTGCCGAAGGGCGGCGTGGTGGCGCTGCTCGGTGCCAACGGCGCCGGCAAGACGACGACGTTGAAGGCCGTCTCCAACCTGCTCCACGCCGAGCGCGGCGACGTCACCAAGGGCAAGATCGTCTTCCGCGGCGAGGAGGTGCAGGACCTCTCGCCCAACGAACTGGTGCGCCGCGGCTGCATCCAGGTGATGGAGGGGCGCCACTGCTTCGGCCATCTGACCGTCGAGGAGAACCTTCTCACCGGCGCCTTCACCCGCACCGACGGGCGCGGCGCGGTCAAGGCCGACCTCGAGCGCGTCTACGAGTTCTTCCCGCGCCTGCGCCAGCGCCGCAGGAGCCAGGCCGGCTACACCTCCGGCGGCGAGCAGCAGATGGTGGCGATCGGCCGCGCGCTGATGTCGCGCCCGACGATGATCCTGCTCGACGAGCCCTCGATGGGTCTGGCGCCGCAGATCGTCGACGAGATCTTCGAGATCGTCCACCGCCTCAACGTCGAGGAGAGCGTGTCCTTCCTCCTCGCCGAACAGAACACCGCCGTCGCGTTGCGCTACGCCACCTACGGCTACATCCTCGAGAGCGGCCGAATCGTCATGGACGGCGAGGCCTCGGCGCTCGCCGCCAACGAGGACGTCAAGGAGTTCTACCTCGGCGTCGCCGCCGCGGGCCGCAAGAGCTTCAAGGAAGTCAAACACTACAAGCGGCGCAAGCGCTGGCTGGCATGAGAGGGGGCGTCCCATGGCGCGTGGCTACGATCGGCTGGAGACCCGCGGCCCCCGGGTGCGCGAACGCGAACAGATGGCGGCGCTGTCGGAAGCGATCGCCGTGCTCGCCCGCAAGCGCCTGTGGCGCCGCCGCTTCTCGAGCGTCGACCCGACGGCGATGCGCCACTGGCGCGACCTCGCCGCGATCCCGGTGCTGCGCAAGAACCAGCTGAAGACGTTGCAGGCCGAGAACCGCCCCTTCGCCGAGCTGACCCCCGCCGGCCTCGACGGCGTCGCCCATCTCTTCACCTCGCCCGGCCCGATCTTCGAGCCGGAAGGGTCGAGCCCCGACTGGTGGGGCACGGCGCGTGCCATGCATGCCGCAGGCATCCGCAAGGGCGACGTGGTGATCAACACCTTCGCCTATCACCTCACCCCCGGCGGCTTCATCCTCGACGCCGGCGCTCGCGCGCTGGGCTGTCCGGTGATCCCGGCCGGTCCCGGCAACAAGGAGGCGCAGCTCGAGCTGATCGAGCACTATCGCCCCCGCGCCTATGTCGGCACGCCCGACTTCCTCAAGATCCTGCTCGACGCGGGGCGTGAGCTCGGCCGCGACACCAACTCGATCGAGGTGGCGCTGGTCACCGGCGCCGCCCTGCCGGCGAGCCTGCGTGCCGAGCTGGAAGGCCGCGGCGTCAAGGTCCGCCAGTGCTACGCCATCGCCGACGTCGGCCTCGTCGCCTACGAGACCGACGCGCCCGACGGCACGCCCAATCCCGGCATGGTGGTCGACGAACGCATCGTGCTGGAGATCGTCCGCCCCGGCACGTCGGATCGTGTCGCCCCCGGCGAGGTCGGCGAGATCGTCGTCTCCCGCGCCGACGCCGTCCATCCGGTGATTCGCCTCGGCACCGGCGATCTCTCGGCGCTGATGCTCGAGCCCTCGCCCTGCGGCCGCACCGGCCCGCGCATCCGCGGCTGGATGGGCCGCGCCGACCAGAAGGCCAAGGTCAAGGGCATGTTCGTCGATCCGTCGGACATCGACCGGGTGGTCAAGCGCCACCCCGAGATCCGCCTCGCCCGCCTCGTCGTCACCCGCGACAAGGAACAGGACGCGATGGAACTCCGCATCGAGACCGAAGTGGAGGAGACCACCCTGCTGACCAGGGTCGCCTCGACGCTCCAGGCGGTGACCAAGCTCAAGGGCGCCGTCACCCGCGTCGCCCCCGGCGGCCTGCCGCGCGACGGCAAGGTCATCGCCGACGAGCGGCCGGTCGGCTGATCCGAAGAAGAAGCCGCCTCACCCGCCCGTCGAGTGACCGAACATCACGGCACCGGCGAGCGTCACGCCGGCGGCGATGACGATCAACGCGCCGCCGATCTCGGCCGAGCGCAGCACACGCATCGCCCACGGCCCCTCGTCGCCGGCGATCCGGAGTGCCAGGCCACGCGCGCCGACGGCGATCGAGGCGAGCAGCGACACCGTGAAGCCGGTGCCCATCGCCATCGCCAGCACCGAGGCGACGCCGGCGAAGGGCATGCCCTGGGCATGGGCGAAGACCAGCACGATCAGCGCGCCGGTGCAGGGCCGCATGCCCACGGCGGCGATCGCGCCGAGGGCACGACGCCAGTTGAACGGCCCCTTGATCAGCTTCGGATCGGGCATGTGGGTGGCACCGCAGGCGCAGGCCGCCGCCATCGCGGCGGCAGCGGCCGGATCGCCGCCGATGACGCAGTCGACCACGTCGTCCTCGCGCGCCACCGCCACCGCCCGCGCCGCGCGCCGCGCCCGGAGGACCGGCTCGACGATCTTGGTCCACCCCAGCCACAGGCCGAGGCCGAGGACGGCGAAGGCGGAGGTATATTCCAGCGCCGTCGTGGCGTCGGTCATCTGCACCGCGGTCAGATTGAAGATGCGGATCGCCCCGCCGACCAGCACGATCGCCACCATGCCCTGGAGAAAGGCCGAGACGAAGGAGAGCATGATGCCGCGCTTCAGCGTCTCGTCGTTGGCCAGCACGTAGGAGGTGATCACCGCCTTGCCGTGGCCGGGGCCGGCGGCATGGAAGACGCCGTAGCCGAAGGACAGCGCCGCCATCCACAGCCCGGCGTGCGGGTCGGACTTCATCGCCCTGAGCCCCGCCTTGAGCGACAGATAGAACTGGTTCTGCTGGTGCATCACCCAGTCGAAGAAGGTGCCGTGACCGGGCATGGCGCCGAGTTCCGGCGCGCCGACGCCGAAGGGGCCGGACTGGGCATGCGCGGCGGCCGCGCCGAGGAGGCAGACGAGGCCGGCGGCGAGCCCGGCGACGATGGCGGCCCGGTGGCGCATCGGCGACCTCACGGGCAACGCACCGTGATGCGGTTGGCGAGATCGGACGTCACCGCCTTGAGTTCGGGCGGCAGATCGCGCTCGCTCGCCGGGATCTGACCGAGGATCGCCGCGGTCGCGGCATCGGGCGTACCCTTGCGCTGGATCTCGGCCTTGCAGGTCGCCGGCGCCTTCTCCAGCACCACGGGATCCTTCTCGACGAACTGGAAGTCGACGAAATAGCCGGGATCGAACACGTCCAGCGTCACCCCCTTGGCGTCCGGCTTGACCGGCTGCATCAGGTTCAGCGTGTAGAACAGCGTCAGGTAGCCGTCGCTCGACTGCAGCCAGTACTCCGTCGGGATCTTGAAGCCGCTGCGCTTCCCCTCGACCCGGAGGAAGGTGAAGTAGTCGTAGTCCTTCAGCGAATCGACGTTGACCTTGGCCAGCGGCTGCAGCTCGTCGACCGACAGGACGCCGTCGCCGTTCTTGTCGAGGCCCTGGGAGGCGAAGGCCGAGAAGGCGTCGTCGAAGCGCCAGATCTGGCGCACCGCGACGATCTTGCCCTCGGCGTCGAAGACGACCTGCGTGCGCGCGTCGACGAAGACGTGCGGATGCGCCGCCGCTCCGCCGACCGTGGCGAGAAGAGTGCCCGCGGCGAGCGCGACGGAGGCGAGGAACGACTTCGGACGAGACGGCATGGAACCTCCGGGACGGCCCCGCGCGGGGTCTCCGATTCGGGAGAGAGAATCATCGCATTGCGGCAACATCCGGGACAGGTGTCGCGTCATCACAGGCAGGGATCGCGCCGCTTGCGCCGCTCGAACCAACCGACCAGGAAGTCGACGAAGACCCGGACCTTGGCCGAGAGATGGCGACGGTGGGGATAGACCGCATTGACCGTCAGGCCGGAGATCTCGAAGTCCTGCAGCAGCGCGACGAGGCGCCCCTCCTCGAGCGCGCGCGCCACGGCGAAGAGCGGCACCCGCGCCACGCCGATGCCGGCGATCGCCGCTGCCGCCGTCACCTGCGGTCCGTTGACGTTCATCCGCGGATTGACCGCCACCACCATGCGTTCGCCGTCGACGGTGAAGGGCCAGTGGTGCCAGTTGCGCGCATTGGTGTCGCAGATCGCCGGCAGGCCGAGCAGATCCTCCGGCTTCTCCGGTCGACCGTGTCGCTCGATCCACTCGGGCGAAGCGACGGTGATCACCCGGAAGGCGGCGAGCCGGCGGGCGATCAGGCTCGAATCGAGCGGCTCGGAAATGCGGATCGCCACGTCGAACCCCTCTTCGACCAGATCGACGAATCGGTCGTCGAGGCGGAGATCGATGGTGATGTCGGGGTGTTCGGCGAGGAATTCGACCACCGCCGCACCGAGTTCGGCGTCGCCGTAGGAGCGCGGCGCCGAGATCCTGAGATGACCGCGCGCCTGCGTGTGCGTGTCGCGCACGGACGCCGTGAGATCGGAGAGCCGCTGGAGAATGTCCTGCGCCTCGCGGTGATAGGCGGTGCCCGCCTCGGTCGGCGACAGCTGGCGCGTCGTGCGGTTGAGGAGGCGGACGCCGAGTTCGTCCTCGAGGTCGCGGACATATTTGGAAAGCAGCGCCTTGGACTTGCCCGCCTTGCGCGCCGCCGCCGAGAAACCGCCGGCATCGACCACCTGGACGAAGGCCTGCATGCGGGTGAGCGTGTCCATGGTCCGTCTCCGTCTGTCGAACGATCACCGCCGAATCTAGCCGATCGTCGCCGAGAATACAGCCGTCGCCCGGCATTTTCCGCGATGCGGACCACTTTCGCGAACGCGGGAGAAACAGCGTGGACGAGACGTCGCACGGCGCTTTGCGACCCCCTCGGACGCCCTCGCGAAATTCCCGAAATTCGCTTTGCCGGCCAAGGAGTTGTCCGGGGTGTGAAAATGTCGGTCCGTCATCGAGAAATCACTTGTACCGCAGGGCGAAAGACCCTATACCCCGGCTGCCCAAATTCGCACGTGCCTGTGGCCGCGTGCCGGTCGGTGGACCACCCGAGACAAGAGGCTCGGGCCCTACCGGGGCAACCGGCAGCCGGAGATCTGAACCGGCGCACCTCGCGTCTCACGCGGGGAACGTGGCTTGAAGCAACGACGTAGAGGGCTTTTTTGGTCTCTGCCGGCTCGTCCAAAGGCCGGGGTTACTGAAGAGGCAACTACTTCCTTGCCGGCGTGCGGACGGGATTTCCCTTCCAAGCCATGGCAGCAAACTTCGGGATCGAGCCTACGGGTCTCGTGACCGGAAGGGCCGCGCCCCTCGTTTCGCGCGGGTTCGGGCCGATCGGACGATCGGCTCATCGGGTTCATGCAACCCGCGTTTCGTCGTCTCCAAAGCGACGTCATGCGGCGCGGCATGCATCCCCGACGACCTTCGCGGGCCCTCTCGCGGAGGAAACGCCCGGAGCGCCGCGAGGCGAGCCGGGGATGACCGAACCGCCGGGCTCGCCCGGCACTGCTGGTAGCATCCCGGAAGGATCCCGCCATGACCGACCGCATCCGCGAATTCCTCCGCACCCGACGTCCCGATGGTCCCTGCCTGGTGGTCGACCTCGACGTCGTGCGCGAGAAGTACACCTCCTTCGCCAAGGCGATGCCCGACACCCGCGTCTTCTACGCGGTGAAGGCCAACCCGGCGCCGGAAGTGCTCGCCCTGCTCGCCGAACTCGGCTCGTGCTTCGACACCGCCTCGGTCGCCGAGATCGAGATGGCGCTCGCCGCCGGCGCGACGCCCGACCGCATCTCCTACGGCAACACCATCAAGAAGGAGCGCGACGTCGCCCGCGCCTTCGAGCTGGGCATCCGCCTCTATGCGGTGGACTGCGAAGCCGAGGTCGAGAAGATCGCCCGCGTCGCCCCGGGTTCCAAGGTGTTCTGCCGCATCCTGTCGGACGGTGCCGACGCCGAGTGGCCGCTGTCGAAGAAGTTCGGCTGCGATCCGGCGATGGCGCCGCGCGTGCTCGAGCTCGCCCACACCCGCGGCCTCGAGGCCTACGGCGTGTCCTTCCACGTCGGCTCGCAGCAGCGCAACACCAAGGCCTGGGACTCGGCGGTCGCCTCGGCCGCCGGCATCTTCCGCGAGATGGCCGACCGCGGCATCACGCTGAAGATGGTCAACCTCGGCGGCGGCTTCCCGACCCGTTATCTCAAGAACGTGCCGGCGGTTCAGGCCTATGCCCAGGCGATCTCCGACTCGATCCTGGCCCACTTCGGCAACCACGTGCCGGAGACCATCATCGAGCCGGGTCGCGGCATGGTGGGCTCCGCCGGCGTGATCAAGGCCGAGGTCGTCCTGGTGTCGAAGAAGTCCGACGACGACGACGTCCGTTGGGTCTATCTCGACATCGGCAAGTTCGGCGGCCTCGCCGAGACCATGGACGAGGCGATCCGCTACCCGATCAAGACCGAGCGGGACGAGGACGAGAAGGCGCCTTGCGTGCTCGCCGGCCCGACCTGCGATTCGGTCGACGTTCTCTACGAGAAGGAGCCCTATTGGCTCCCGATCAGCCTGGAGATCGGCGACGAGGTCCTGATCGAAGGCACCGGCGCCTACACGACCACCTATTCGGCGGTCGCCTTCAACGGCTTCGAGCCGCTGAAGTCTTACGTCATCTGATACGAAATCCGATCCATCGGATCGAAGTTTCGTATTCCGCTCGGCGAAAGAGCCCCGTCCCGACAAGGGCGCTTTCGACGAGACGGATCCGGCATCGCGAAGCGATCTGCCGGATCCCGAATGACGGCGGGGAGCCTCTCCCCGCCCCTTCCCCAGATCCGTTCCCGACCGGCCGGTCTTTCCGGCACGAGGGTCGTCGTCCGCTCGTCCGAGGGATCTTCGACCATGCATCACGTCCGTCCGCATCTCGCGCTCGCCACCCCCGCCTTCCTCGTCCGTGACGAGACCGCGGGCGACGTCGCCGCGCGCGAACGCCTGCTCGACGCCGCCTTCGGCCCCGCCCGCTTCGCCAAGACCTGCGAGCGCCTGCGCGAAGGCCGCCGGCCCGCCGAAGGCCTCGCGCTCGTGGCGGAAGACGCCTCCGGCCGCC
>DBMN01000358.1:0-743 GCA_002298965.1 Rhizobiales bacterium UBA697
CGACGCCGGCGCCGAGATCGACGAGACGGCCGGTCGCAGCGCTCGGCACCAGGGCGGCGAGCAGCACGGCGTCGAGGCCGGCGCGGTGGCGGCCCTTCGCCGGCTGTTCGATCACGACGCGGCCGTCGTGGAAACGGTCGAGCGTGGTCGCGGGCCCGGTCGTCGGCGCGCTCATCGGCGGTTCTCGGCCACCAGTTCGCCGCCGAGGCCGGCTTCGGCGAGGAGCCGGCGGGCGGTGGCCTCGTCCTCGTCGGCGACGAGGAGGCGGCGCGGGAAGGCGCCGATCGCCCCTTCGAGGGTGGAGATCGCGGCGTCGGCCACCAGCACCGGCACGTCGATGCCGGCGAGCAGCGCCTCGACCGCCGAGATCAGCACCGGATCGTTGCTCCTGACGATTTCGCGCATGGCTCGCCTCCCTTCCCTCCTGCCTAGGCCCTGCGGCGGACGGGGGCAAGGCTTCGCCTCATGCGAGCACGACTTGAGGCGGCGGCGGCGGTTGCCTATTCTCCGANNCGCGAAAGAGATTCGAGGCCGTCTTGCCTTCTGGTATCGACGGCGCCCGAGGGGAATGCTACGCCCCTCGAGGGATTTGGGACCGATCTGTCGGTCGATGACGAGGTGTCGGTGGTGGGCGTCGTGGTTTCTCTCGAGGACGGCAAGAAACGTCCGGAAGCATCGGTCGAACCGCTGGTGCGGCTGGTGGCCGCCGACATGGACCGCGTCAACGCGCTGATCCTGTCGAA
>DBMN01000358.1:831-4357 GCA_002298965.1 Rhizobiales bacterium UBA697
CCGCCACCCTGCTGCACGACGACGTCGTCGACGAGAGCGACATGCGGCGCGGCAAGCTCGCCGCGCGCAAGCTGTGGGGCAACCAGGCGAGCGTGCTGGTCGGCGACTTCCTGCTCGGCCAGGCCTTCCGCGTCATGGTCGAAGTCGGCTCGATGCAGGCGCTCGGCGTGCTGTCGGACGCCGCCGCGATCATCGCCGAGGGCGAGGTGATGCAGCTCGCCGCCGCCAAGAACATGGCGACGACCGAGGACGAATATCTCGCCGTCATCCGCGCCAAGACCGCCGCGCTGTTCTCGGCCGCGGCCGAGGTCGGACCGATCATCGCCGGCTCGGGCCGCGACGCCGAGGCCGCCTTCCGCTCCTACGGCACCAATCTCGGCCTCGCCTTCCAGCTGGTCGACGACGCGCTCGACTACGGCGGTTCCTCCGCCCAGCTCGGCAAGAACGTCGGCGACGACTTCCGCGAAGGCAAGATCACGCTTCCCGTCGTGCTCGCCTATCGCCGCGGCTCCGACGAGGACCGCGCCTTCTGGAAGCGCTGCCTGCAGGACGGCGGCGCGGTCGAGGGCGATCTCGAACACGCCATCGAACTGCTGAAGAAGCACGACGCCATCGCCGGCACGGTCGAACGCGCCCGCCACTACGGCGCCATGGCCAAGGACGCGCTCGCCCCCTTCAAGGACGGGCCGCACAAGCGGGCGATGGTCGAAGTGGTCGACTTCTGCATCAGCCGCGTGCACTGAGGCCGTGACGAAAGGCGTGCCGGCGGCCGATTGAATCGGGTCGCCGCCGCCCCTACTCTTCTCGCGTCCCATCGACGCGAGGCGAAGCCGTGCCCGACCTGATCGCGAATCTCGTCTCCTTCTTCGCCTATTTCGTCGGCGCGCTGGTCTACGGCCTGTTGTTCGGGGCGATCTACACGCGGCTGACGCCGCATCGCGAGTTCCACCTCATCGTCGGCGAACGCAACGCCACGGCGGCGATCGCCTTCGGCGGCAGCCTCGTCGGCTACGCGCTGGCGGCCTCGGCGGCGATCCACAATGCCCGATCGATCGCCGAATTCGCGGTGTGGGGCCTGGTCGCCGTGGTGACGCAGGTCGTCGCCTATCTGGTGGCGCGGCTGTTCCATCACGATCTGCCGGATGCGATCGAGCGCAACGTGCTCTCGGCCGGCGTCTGGGTCGCGGCGGTGTCGATCGCCGTCGGCCTCGTCTCCGCCGCCTGCATGAGCCCGTGAGATGGCGAGGCGCACCACCCCTCCCCCGGACGGGCGACCGCCGCGCAAGGCGTTCGGCCGCCGCGGCGTCGCGCAGCCGCCGGTCATGCAGGAGGCCGCCCCGCCCGAGCCGCCGGGGCGGCGACGCATCCGCCGGATCGCGCTCGGCGTGACGGCGGCGACGGCGATCTCCGCCTATGCCTGGGACAGCGGCTGGTTTTCCGCCAAGCCGAACTGCGATCCGAGCGACCCGATGGCCGCGGCCGAACCCGAATGCCGCGACCGCAAGGACGAGGCGTCCCACGCGACGAGCCGTTCGAGCGGCGGCGGTTGGCACTACTGGAGCTGGTCGTCGTTCTCGCGTTCGTCGAGCGCGGTGACGCACGTCTCGACGTCGGCGCCGTCGTCCTCGGTCCATTTCGGCGGCTTCGGCAAGACCGGCGCCGCCTTCCACGGAGGCGGATCATGAGGCGCGTGTCCTCGCCGGTCAGGCCCGATGCGGCGACGCGTTTCGCGGCGATCGGCTTCGACTTCGCCACGATCGACGGCGAAGCCTATTGGGACGAGAGCGCGCGCTGGGTCTTCACCCTCGACCAGATCGAGCAGGGACCGGAGACGGCGACCGAGGAACTGGCGGCGCTGTGCGACGAACTCGTCGACCGCGTGGTGCGCGACGAGGCGGCGCTCGCGCGGCTGAAGATCCCGGAACACGCCTGGGGTCCGATCGCCGAGAGCCGGCGGCGGGGCGATCCCTCGCTCTACGGCCGCTTCGACTTCTCCTGGAACGGCGCGGGCCCGCCGAAGCTCCTCGAATACAACGCCGACACGCCGACCGGGCTGCTCGAGGCGGCCGTCGTGCAGTGGCAGTGGCTCGAGGACATGGTGGCGCGCGGGGCGCTGCCGGAGGAGGCCGATCAGTTCAACTCGCTGCACGAGAAACTGGTCGAGCGCTGGCGCACCATCGCCGGGGCCGGGCCGCTGCATCTCGCCTGCATGCGCGACAGCCGCGAGGATTCCGGCACGACCGACTATCTCGAGCATTGCGCCGGTCTCGCCGGCATCGAGACGATCGGCCTCGACATGGGCGACGTCGGTCACGACGGTTTCCGCCTCGTCGACCGACGGGCGATGCCGATCGATCTGCTGTTCAAGCTCTACCCGTGGGAATGGGCCTTCGCCGACGAGTTCGGCCGGTCCGACGCGGTCGGGCGCACGCGCTTCTTCGAGCCGCCGTGGAAGCTGATCCTCTCCAACAAGGGCATGCTCGCCCTCCTCTGGGAAATGGCGCCGGGCCACCCCAACCTGCTGCCGACCTTCTTCGAAGACGATCCGAAGGCGCGCATCCTCGGCGACCACTACGCCCGCAAGCCGCTGTTCTCGCGCGAGGGCGCCGACGTCCGCCTCGTCGACGGGGCCACCCGCGCGGAGGGCCCGGCCGGCGGCTACGGCGCCGAGGGATGGATCCGCCAGGCGCTGGCGCCGCTGCCGCGCTTCGGCGCGCGTTTCCCGGTGATCGGCTCCTGGGTGGTGGGCAATGAGGCCGCCGGCATGGGGATCCGCGAGGACGTCTCGCCGGTCACCACCGACCGGGCGTGGTTCCTGCCCCACGTCATCCTCGACTGACCGTCAGGCCGCGAAGATCCCGAAACAGGTCGCACCCGAACCCGACATGCGGGCGAAGAGGCAGCCGGGGCGGGCGCGCAGGTCGGCCAGCATCTCGGCGATCGACGGCGCGATCGAGATCGCCGCCGCCTCGAGGTCGTTGCGCGTCGCGCCGAGCCAGGCGACGAGGGCCGCCACGTCGGCGAAGCGTTCGGGGAGCGGCGGCAGCGGCGGATTCTCGCGGGAGGCGAGCGCGCGGAAGACCGCCGGTGTCGAAACCGGCACGCCGGGGTTGGCGAGTTCCAGCCGGAAGGGCGGCAGGGGCGGCAGGATCTCGATCTCGTCGCCGATGCCGCGGGCGCGCAGCGGTTCGCCGATCACGCACATCGGCACATCGGCGCCGAGCGGCAGGGACAGCGCCGCCAGACGCTCGCGGCCGAGGTCGAGGTCCCAGAGCCGATCGAGCAGACGCAGCGTCGCCGCCGCGTCGGACGAGCCGCCACCGACGCCCGAGGCGACCGGCAGATGCTTCTCCAGCCGCAGATCGACCGGGAAGACCGGTCGGCCGAGGCGGGCGGCCTCGTCGGCGAGGAGGCGGGCGGCGCGCAGGACGAGATTGTCGTCGCCGGCGGAGAGACCCGCGGCGTGCGGGCCGTCGATGGTCAGCGACACGCGCGCGCCGGTGCCCGCAGCGCGGGCGGCCGAGAC
>DBMN01000358.1:4370-4546 GCA_002298965.1 Rhizobiales bacterium UBA697
ACGACCAGCGTGTCGAGCAGGTGATAGCCGTCGGCGCGACGGCCGGTGACGTGCAGCGCCAGATTGACCTTGGCGGGCGCCGCCTCGACCGCGATCGAAGCGGAGCCCTCCCGTTCCTGCGCGGCGGCCGGGGCCGTCACTTGGCCTCCGGTGCCGGCGTCGCGGGGGCGGCGGGC
>DBMN01000137.1 GCA_002298965.1 Rhizobiales bacterium UBA697
GCCCGCGAGGGCGCGACCGCCGCCCGGCTCGAACGCGTCACCGGCGTCGCCGGCTTCCGCGCCCGCGAGGCGCTCGCCCGGCTCGACGATCTCCTCGCCCGTGCCGACCGTTTCGACGATCCCGTCATCTGCTGTGCCGGCTTCCGCAAGGTCGGCGCGCTGCGCGATCTGGCGCTGCTCGCCACCCCCGCCTTCGAGGACTTCCTGCGCGGCGACGGCGAGAACGAGGAGGGCGAGACCGATCTCGCCACGCTGATCGACGGCAAGTCGGACGGCGAGGCGCTGAAGATCCTCTGCGACATCGTCGCCGGCGAGGTCGCCCGGATCCTCAGGCTCGCGCCGTCGGAGGTCGACGTCGGCCGGCCGCTCGACGAGCTCGGCCTCGATTCGCTGATGGCGCTCGAGCTGCGCATGAACGTCGAGAGCCGATTCGGCGTCGAGCTGCCGCTGGTCGCCATCACCTCGGTCAAGAACCTGCACGATCTCGCCCGCCGGCTGTTGCAGTCGCTGCGCGGCGGCGATACTGCCGAGGAGGGTCGCCTCGACGCCGGCGACGAGACCCTCATCGCCATGCACGGCGGCGACGGCGAGGCCTTCGCCGGCCTCTCGGCCGAGATCGAGGCCCACCGCAAGCGCCTGGAGGGGCGGACGTGACCAGCGAAGACGACCGCGGCCGG
The DNA here is from genome assembly GCA_002298965.1 of Rhizobiales bacterium UBA697. Taxonomy (GTDB): domain Bacteria; phylum Pseudomonadota; class Alphaproteobacteria; order Rhizobiales; family Ancalomicrobiaceae; genus Pinisolibacter. The sequence continues at coordinate 678 of DBMN01000137.1, forward strand.
CTCTCCGGCGACCAGCGCGCCGCCATGCTCGCCGCCATGCGCCGCGGCTCGCCGCCGGCCGCCCGCCCGCGCGAGACCGCTCCGCCGCGCGGCAACTGGGACACGTCCTTCGTCTCGCTGCCCGGCTATCGCTCGATGACCACCCATCTCGTCGCCGGCGAGATGCTGGGCATCGCCAACCCGTTCCACCGCCTGCACGAGAGCCGCTCCGGCGCCCACGCGACGATCGACGGCCGCGACTGCCTGAACTTCGCCTCCTACGACTATCTCGGCCTCAACGGCCACCCGCAGGTGACGGAAGCCGTCGCCGCCGCCGCCGCGGAATGGGGTACCTCGGTTTCCGCCAGCCGCCTGACGGCGGGCGAACGCCCCGCCCATCGCGCGCTCGAACACGAGATCGCCGCGCTCTACGACGCCGACGCCGCGCTGGTCTTCGTCTCCGGCCACGCCACCAACGTCTCGGCCATCGCCGCGCTGATCGGGCCGAAGGATCTGATCGTCCACGACGCCCTCGCCCACAATTCGATCGTCGTCGGCGCCGAGACCTCGCGCGGCCAGCGCCGCCTCTATCCCCACAACGACCTCGACGCGCTCGAGCGCCTGCTCGAGGCCAACCGCCACAAGTTCGAGCGCTGCCTGATCGTCACCGAGGGCCTGTTCTCGATGGACGGCGACGGGCCCGACCTCGCCCGTCTGGTGGAGATCAAGGAGCGCTGGGGCGCCTGGCTGATGGTCGACGAGGCCCATGCCCTCGGCGTCCTCGGCGCCACCGGACGCGGCATCGCCGAACATGCCGGCGTCGATCCCCGCCGCGTCGACATCTGGATGGGCACGCTGTCGAAGACGCTGGTCGGCTGCGGCGGCTACATCGCCGGCGCGACCGCGCTGATCGACTATCTGAAGTTCCATGCCCCCGGCATGGTCTATTCGGTCGGCATGCCGGTGCCGCTCGCCGTCGCCTCGCTGACGGCGCTGCGCCTGATGCGCGCCGAACCCGAGCGCGTCGCCCGCCTGCAGGCGGTCGCCCGCCGCTTCCTCGAACGCGCCCGCGCCGCCGGTCTCGACGTCGGCGAGAGCTGGGGCCACGCCGTGGTGCCGGTCGTCGTCGGCGACAGCATCCGCACCGTCGTCCTCGCCGACCGGCTCTTCGCCCGCGGCGTCAACGCCTTCCCGATCATCCCGCCCGGCGTGCCGGAACGCTCCGCCCGCCTGCGCTTCTTCCTCTCCGCCGCCCACACCGACGACGACGTCGATCGCGCCGTCGCCATGGTCGCCGAGGAACTCGGCCGGCTGGTCGAGGAAGGTGTCTCGGTCACCGCCCTCTCCGCCATGCTGAAGTGAGGCGGCGGACGGCAGAGGTCCTCGCGTCGCCTCCTGTACGAACGTTCGTTCGGAGGGCTTGCGGAGGGACGCCGTCTCGGCGAACCTGACCGCCGCCGCCCTCGTGCATCGATACCGGAGCATCAGACCCCGGAGCGCGACCCCGCGGCCGTCGAGGAACGCCGGGATGCCGAGGCCCCGTCACACCACCCGTCGTCGTCGCTCGCGCGACGTCGTTTTCGCGCCCGCACACGCGCCGGGCGCGTATTCCGCTGCGTCGCAACAGCCGGCGCGGCACCTCCTACGCAATCGCCCCGTGGTGCGCCGAAGCGGCCACCCCGCGTCCGAGCGGTGCGAAAATAGTCGTAGGCCGACGCCACGGCCCGCGCGGAACCCGTGGACCGCGGCGGAATTCGGCCGTGAATCGGCTTTGCCGGCGCTCCTTTTCGGGTGGTGCTCTGAGAGCACCGCGATGGACGAAAAAATGCAATTGTGTGAAGGCCCCTGCCCTTTGTAGCGTCATGCCTACGCAAAGTGCAGTGCAGCGGCGGACGAAAGAGAAGCCGCCCCCCTGTCGAGGAAGCCCATCGTGGGCGAGGAGGAGCGTTGAAGCCGTCCAAGACCCTGCCCGGCCGACGGTCGGAATTCGCGAGCGCCCCGACGCTCGTCACCTTCCAGAACGTCTCCAAGACCTATGACGGCCGCACCCACGTGGTGAAGGACCTCGATCTCGAGATCCGCAAGGGCGAGTTCCTGACCCTGCTCGGCCCGTCGGGTTCGGGCAAGACCACCTGCCTGATGATGCTCGCCGGCTTCGAGGTTCCGACCGGCGGCGAGATCTATCTCGGCGACTGGCCGCTCTCCCGCAAGCCGCCGCACGAGCGCGGCATCGGCATGGTGTTCCAGAACTACGCCCTGTTCCCGCACATGACGATCGCCGAGAACATCGCCTTCCCGCTGGAGGTGCGCGGCCTCTCGCGCGCCGACGTCGAGGCGAAGGTGAAGCGCGCGCTCGACATGGTGCGCCTGCCGCACGTCGCCGAGCGCAAGCCGGCGCAGCTCTCCGGCGGCCAGCAACAACGCATCGCGCTGGCCCGTGCCCTCGTCTTCGAGCCGGAGCTGGTGCTGATGGACGAGCCGCTCGGCGCGCTCGACAAGCAGCTGCGCGAGCACATGCAGTACGAGATCCGCTCGCTGCACATGTCGCTCGGCCTGACCGTGGTCTACGTCACCCACGACCAGACCGAAGCGCTGACCATGTCGGATCGCATCGCCGTCTTCGCCGGCGGCCGCATCCGTCACCTCGCCGATCCGCGCACCCTCTACGAGGAACCCGCCGACGGCCTCGTCGCCACCTTCGTGGGTGAATCGAACCGCTTCGACGGCACCATCGTCGGCCGCAAGGGCGAGAACGCCGTGGTCCGGACCGCCGGCGGCACGATGCTCGAAGCCTTCGCCGTCGACGTCGGCGAGAGCGGCCCCGCCGCCGTCATCGTCCGTCCCGAGAACGTCCGCATCGGCGCGGCGACCGACGGGCTCGAGGACGTGCTGACCGGCAAGGTGATCGACGTCGTCTATCACGGCGACCACCTCCAGGTGCACATCGCCGCCGAGGGCCTCGACGTCGTCGCCAAGCAGCCGGCCCGCGACGTGGTCGCCCCCGACGTCGGCGCCGAGATCCGCTTCGGCTTCCTGACGCGCCACGCCCGGGCCTACGACCCCGAGCGCACCGCGCAGTGATCCCCATCCCGGATCGCCTCGCGCGATCCGGCGCATCCCGTCGCCGGCCTCGGCCTGCGGCACCCCGACGAGACGCAACGCTCCGATCCAAACGGGAGAACACCATGAAGCGCAGTCATCTCTTCGCGGCGACCGCCGCAACCGTCCTGATCGCCGGCGCGGTGGCTCACGCCGCCGGTGGCAAGCTCGCCGTCGTCTCGTGGGGCGGTGCCTATCAGGATGCCCAGAAGATCATCTATTTCGAGCCTGCCAAGGCGGCCGGCATCGACATGGTCGACGAGAGCTGGGACGGCGGCGTCGGCGTGCTGCGCGCCAAGGTCCAGGGCGGCAACGCCGGCTGGGACGTGGTGCAGGTCGAGAGCGACGAGCTCGAGATCGGCTGCGAGGAAGGCCTCTACGAGAAGCTCGACTTCGCCAAGATCGGCGGCAAGGACGCCTATCTGCCGGACGCCGTCCACAAGTGCGGCGTCGGCGCCATCCTCTACGACTTCGTCCTCGGCTACGACAAGGACAAGATCCCGGCCGACAAGGCGCCGAAGTCCTGGTCGGACTTCTTCGACACCAAGACCTGGCCGGGCAAGCGCGCCCTGCGCATGGGCGCCAAGACCACGCTCGAGATCGCGCTGATGGCCGACGGCGTCGCCGCCGACAAGGTCTATGCCGAGCTCAAGACCCCGGCCGGCGTCGACCGCGCCTTCAAGAAGCTCGACACCATCAAGAAGGACCTCGTGTTCTGGAAGTCGGGCGCCCAGCCGCCGCAGTTCCTCGCCTCGGGCGAAGTCGTGATGACGTCCGTCTACAACGGCCGCATCGACGCCGCCAACAAGAAGGACAAGCGAAACTTCGGCATCGTCTGGAACCAGGCGCTCTACACCCTCGACAGCTGGGTCATCCTCAAGGGCTCGCCGAACATCGACGCCGCCTACAAGTTCCTGGCGCTCGCCGGCAAGCCGGAGAACCAGGCGAAGCTGCCGAACTACATCGCCTACGGCGTGACTTCGAAGGCCTCGACGCCGCTGATCGACCCGGCCGTGCTGCCGAACCTGCCGACCGCGCCGCAGAACCTCGCCTCGGCCAAGATGATCGACGTCGAGTTCTGGCTCGAGAACAACGACAAGCTCACCGAGCGCTTCAACAAGTGGGCCGCTCAGAACTGAGCGCCCTCGGATCGCGGCGGGGGAGTGTCCGCCGCGATCCACCCTTCCGGACGTTTGGGCCGTCTTCCGAAACGTCGCCGCGATCCCACCCTCCCTTCAGGGGAGGGTGGCCCGCAGGGCCGGGTGGGGTTCGACCTCGCCGCTCGGGAAACGTGGGCGCTGCAGCACCGAGGCCCCGCGAGAGCGGATGCCTTCGGCGTCACCCCACCCCTGCCCTCCCCTGAGGGGAGGGGAAAGAGCGGCACCGGCGGAAGAGACGTCCGGCGCATCGCTCACTGAGCCGACCGAATACCGACGACGGCGTCCGCGCCGTCCAAACGAACGAGCTTCGAGGAAACGTCCATGACCGACGTCACCGCCGCCGAACTGGACCTGCTGCGCGCCCACGCCCGCGCCGAGCGCGGTCGTCGCTGGACCGCCTTCTTCCTCGTGGCGCCGCTCCTGGTCTTCCTCGTCTTCACCTTCCTGATCCCGATCTTCGACATGCTGCGTCGATCGGTGATGGACGGCGACGTCGCCTCCGTGTGGCCCAACGTCGTCCAGATCACCCGCGCCTGGGACGGCAAGGGCGAACCGCCCGCCACCCTGTGGCCGGCGCTCGCCGCCGACATCAAGTCCTCGGCCGCTTCCGACACGGTCGCGATGGCGGCCCGCCGCCTCAACTATGCCGTCGACGGCGGCCGCACGCTGGTGATGAAGGCCGCCCGCCGCATCTCCAAGCTCGACGCGGCGCCGAACGGCGACTGGCGCGCCGTCTTCGTCGAACTCGACGAGAAGTGGGTCGCGCCCGAGACGCTGACCGCGCTGCGCCGCGCCTCCGGCCCCCTGACCGACTACTACCTCCTCGCCTCGCTCGACCTGCGCAAGTCCGACAGCGGCTCGATCACCGCGGTGCCGGAGAAGGAGGCGATCTATCGCTCGGTCCTGTGGCGCACCTTCACCGTGTCGGGCACGGTGACGCTCTTCGCCCTGCTGATCGGCTACCCCTACGCCTACCTGATGACGCGCGCCTCGAAGACCACCGCCGCGGTGATGACCGTCTTCGTGCTGCTGCCCTTCTGGACCTCGCTGCTGGTGCGCACCGCCGCCTGGATCGTGCTCCTGCAGGAGAACGGCATCGTCAACCAGTTCCTGATGTGGCTGCACCTGATCGACCACCCGATGCGGCTGATCTTCAACCGGGTCGGCGTCGTCGTGGCGATGACCCACGTGCTGCTGCCCTTCATGGTGCTGCCGCTCGCCGCCGTGATGAAGGGCATCCGCCCGGAGACGGTGCGCGCCGCCCGTTCGCTCGGCGCCACGCCCTTCACCGCCTTCCGCCGCATCTACTTCCCACAGTCGCTGCCGGGTGTGGCGGCGGGCGCGCTGCTCGTCTTCATCTCGGCCATCGGCTACTACATCACGCCGGCGCTGGTCGGCGGCGCCGACGACCAGATGCTGTCCTGGTTCATCGCCTTCTTCGTCAACGACACGATCAACTGGGGTCTCGCCGCGGCGCTCGGCGTGGTGCTGCTCGTCTGCACCACCGTGCTCTCCGTCGTCTACGCCAAGATCGTCACCCGCCGCGCCTGAGGAGGAGCCGATGTCTCAGAACCACATGCCCCTCACCGCGATGGAACGCCTCTCCGGCTGGGCGCTCACGATCTTCTCGATCCTGACGGCGATCTTCCTGATCGCGCCGATCCTGGCGATCCTACCGCTCGGCTTCTCCGACGGCGAGTTCCTCGTCTATCCGATCCGCGGCTTCTCGATGAAGTGGCTCGACGCCTTCTTCGCCTCGGAGAAATGGGCGGTCGCGGTCAAGAACTCGTTCCTGATCGGCGCCATGTCGGCGGCGCTCTCCACCGTGCTCGGCACCATGGCCGCCGTCGGCCTCGCCCGCACCGACTTCTGGGGCAAGAAGCTGATCACCGGCCTGGTGTTGTCGCCGCTGGTGGTGCCGATCGTCATCTATGCCGTCGGCCTCTACTTCTTCTTCGCGCCGCTCGGGCTCACCCAGTCCTATCTCGGCATCGTGCTGGCGCACGCCGCGCTCGGCAGCCCCTTCGTCGTCGTCACCGTCGGCGCCTCGCTGTCGAACTTCGACCACAACCTGATGCGCGCGGCGGCCTCGCTCGGCGCCCCGCCGCTCCTCGCCTTCCGCCGCGTGATGCTGCCGCTGGTGCTGCCCGGCGTGGTCACCGGCGCGCTCTTCGCCTTCGCCGCGTCCTTCGACGAGGTGGTGACGGTGCTCTTCCTCGCCTCGCCCGAACAGCGCACCATCCCGCGCGAGATGTTCTCGGGTCTGCGCGAGAGCCTGTCGCCGATCATCGCCGCGGCGTCTGCCGTGATGATCGCCACGGCCATCGTGCTGCTGGCCGCGGTGAAGTGGCTGGAGCGCCGGACGGAGCGCATGCGCTCGAGCCTGTGAGAGCGAAATCGCGGGGGCGTCAGTCCCTCGCGCCCTCGCCGCCGCGGGTCTCGTCGACCGAGCGGGCGAGCCAGGCGCGGAAGCGGGAGACGACGGGGTCGTTCCAGCGCGCTTCCGGCGCCACGAACCAGTAGTTGCCCATCGACACGTCGGTCTCGAGCAACTCGATCAGTCGACCGGTCTGGATGTCGTCGGCCGCCTGCAGCCGCGTGGCCAGCGCCACGCCCTGCCCCGCCACCGCCGCGTCGAGCGCCGAGGAGGCGTACCACAGGCGCGGGCCGGCGAGATCGCCCGGCGGGCGATGGCCGGCGAGTTCGAACCACTGCCGCCACTGATCGCGGCTCTCCTCGTGGATCAGCGTGACCTTCGTCAGATCCTCGAGGCTCTCGATCGGCGGATGGGCGGCGATCCAGGCGGGGCTCGCCACGGGAAAGAGCCGCGAACGCTCCAGCAGTTCCGACCGCGCCGCCGCGGCCGCCTCGGCGCCGTAGGCGATCTCGCCGTCGGCCTCGTAATGGGCGAAGTTCGGCCGCTCCTTGGTGGCGCGCAGCACGATCTCGACGCCCGGCAGCGCCTCCTGCAATCCGGCGAGCCGCGGCGCCAGCCAGCGCGCGGCGAGGCCCGGCACGCACCACACCCGGAAGAGGCCGCGCGCCGTCGACGGCCGCAGCTCGGCCGTGGCGGAGGCGATCAGATCGAAGGCGCTGGAGACGGACCGCAAGAAGATGCGGCCCTCTTCGGTCAGCTGGATGCCGCGGGGGCTGCGCTCGACGAGGCGGGCACCGAACCAGGCCTCGAGATTGCGGACGTGGCGCGAAACGACCGTGTGGCAGACCGCCAGTTCGTCCGCCGCCTTGCGCATCGACGACAGTCGACCGACCGCCTCGAAGGCCCGCACCATCGACAGGGGCGGCAGCTGCCGTCTCGTGCCCGTCGTCGCGTCCTGCTTCATGGCAACGATCTCCCGATCGACCCGCGGCCGAAGCGACGGCTCAGAAAGCCCCCGCCCGCGCGCCGAGCGTGCGCAGATAGGCGCCGTAGGCGCTCTTGCCCAGCGCGTCGGCGAGACGGTCGAGACCGGCCGCGTCGATGAAGCCCATACGATAGGCGATTTCCTCGGGGCAGGCGATCTTGAAGCCCTGCCGCTTCTCGAGGGTGCGGACGAACTCCGCCGCCTCGATCAGGCTGTCCGGCGTACCGGTGTCGAGCCAGGCGTAGCCGCGCCCCATCATCTCGACCGAGAGCGCGCCGCGCTCGAGATAGACGCGGTTGACGTCGGTGATCTCGAGCTCGCCGCGCGCCGAGGGCTTCATGTTCGCGGCGATGTCGACCACCGTCTCGTCGTAGAAATAGAGCCCGGTCACCGCCCAGTTGGACTTCGGCACCGCCGGCTTCTCCTCGATCGACAGCGCCTTGCCGTCGCGGTCGAACTCGACGACGCCGTAACGCTCCGGATCGGTGACGTGATAGGCGAAGACCGTCGCACCCGACGGCCGCGCCACCGCGCGCTCGAGCAGCACCGGCAGGCCGTGGCCGTAGAAGATGTTGTCGCCGAGGATCAGGCAGGACGGCCCGCCGGCGACGAAATCGGCGCCGATCGTATAGGCCTGGGCGAGACCGCCCGGGTCCGGCTGGACGCGGTAGGAGAGCTGGAGCCCCCACTGCGACCCGTCGCCGAGCAGGCGCTCGAAGTTCGGCAGATCGGTCGGCGTCGAGATGATCAGGATCTCGCGGATGCCGGCGAGCATCAGCACCGACAGCGGATAGTAGATCATCGGCTTGTCGTAGACCGGCATCAGCTGCTTCGACGTGACCAGCGTCATCGGGTGAAGCCGCGTGCCGGCGCCGCCGGCGAGGATGATGCCCTTCATGATCAAGCCACTCCTTCGGGCGCCGCGCTCCGCGGCCCCTCGAGCCTGTCGAGTACCAGTTCGAGCGAGCCCCGCCAATCGGGCAGGACGACGCCGTGGACGCCGGCGAGCTTCGACGATTCGAGCCGCGACCGCGCCGGCCGCTTCGCCGGCGTCGGATAGGCCGAGGTCGGAATACGATCGACCGCCGGGACCTTCAGCCCACGCGCCGCCGCGCCCGCGAAGATCGCCTCGGCGAAGTCCGCCCACGAGGCATCCGGCCCGCCCGCCCCCATGTGGAAGACGCCTTCGAGCGCAGAGTCCGCCGGCCGCGCGACGAGATTGGCCGCGACCGCGAGAATGCCGTCGGCGATGTCGAAGGCCGAGGTCGGCGCGCCGATCTGGTCGGCGACGACGCCGAGCCGGTCGCGCGTCTCGGCGAGCCGCAGCATGGTCTTGACGAAATTCGCCCCGAAGGGCGAATGCACCCAGGCGACGCGCAGCACCACCGCCCGTGCGCCCGATCCGAGCACGGCTTCCTCGCCCGCCAGCTTCGAGGCGCCGTAGACGCCGAGCGGCGCCACCGGGTCGGTCTCGACCCAGGCGGTCGGCTTCGAGCCGTCGAAGACGTAGTCGGTCGAGAGATGGATCACCGGCACGCCGAGCGCGGCCGCGGCCTTCGCCACGCGGCCCGCACCACGGCCGTTGATCGCGAAGGCCAGATCCGCCTCGCTCTCCGCCTTGTCGACCGCCGTATGCGCCGCCGCCGAGACGATCACGTCCGGCTTCACGGCCGCGAAGACCGCCGTCGCGTCGCCGTCCTCGGCGAGATCGAGTTCCGGGCGACCGACGGCGATCACCGTGTGGCCCGCCGCCGCGGCCCGCTCGATCAGCGCCGTCGCGACCTGTCCGTTCCGGCCCGTCACCGCGATCCGCATGCGTTCACTTCGCTCCGGTCAGCACGCCGAGCCGCTCGCCGGCATAGACTTTGTCGCGCAGCGGGCGCCACCAGGCCTCGTTGTCGAGATACCAGGCGACCGTCTTCTCGATGCCGCTCTCGAAGTTCTCCTGTGCCTTCCAGCCCAGTTCGGTCTCGAGCTTGGTCGCGTCGATCGCGTAGCGCGCGTCGTGGCCGGGGCGGTCGGTGACGAAGGTGATGAGGTCGGCGTGCGGGTGGTTCTTCGGCGACAGCCGGTCGAGGATCGAGCAGACGGTCCGGACCACGTCGATGTTCTTGCGCTCGTTGCGGCCACCGACGTTGTAGGTCTCGCCGAGCCGGCCCTTCGAGGCGATCAGATGCAGCGCCCGGGCGTGATCCTCGACATAGAGCCAGTCGCGGATGTTGGAGCCGTCGCCGTAGACCGGCAGCGGCTTGCCGTGCATCGCGTTGAGGATGACGAGCGGGATCAGCTTCTCGGGGAAGTGATAGGGGCCGTAGTTGTTCGAGCAGTTCGAGACGACCGTCGGCAGCCCGTAGGTCCGCCCCCAGGCGATCGCCAGATGATCCGACGCCGCCTTCGAGGCCGAATAGGGCGAGGAGGGATCGTAGGGCGTCGTCTCGGTGAAGAGCCCCTCGGCGCCGAGCGAGCCGTAGACCTCGTCGGTCGAGACGTGGAGGAAGCGGAAGTCGGCCTTCGCCGCCCCCTCGAGCCCGTTCCACCAGTGGCGGGCGCTCTCGAGCAGGGTGAAGGTGCCCATCACGTTGGTGGTGATGAAGTCCGCCGCCCCGGTGATCGAGCGATCGACGTGGCTCTCGGCGGCGAGATGATAGACCCGGTCGGGACGGAAGCTCGCCATGACGGCGTCGACCGCGGCGCGATCGCAGATGTCGGCCTGGACGAAGCGATGGTTCGCCCGTCCCTCGACGGCGGCGAGGTTCCCGAGGTTGCCGGCATAGGTCAGCTTGTCGAGCGTCAGCACCTCGGCGCCGACCTCGGTGACCAGATGGCGCACCAGCGCCGACCCGATGAAGCCCGCCCCGCCCGTCACCACGATCCGCATGTGTCACTCCCGATTGTCCGAAGGCAGGATGAAGGCGTCAGGCGAAGACCGTCCCGAGATCGGCGAGCCGCGGCTGCGTCCGATCCTTCGGCGACAGCACGGCCTCCGCCGTCGTCACCGGCCAGGCGATGGCCAGCGCCGGATCGTCCCAGGCAAGGCCGCGATCGTGCTCGGGGCTGTAGAGGTCGGTCACCAGATAGGCGATCTCGCAATCGTCCTCGAGCGTGCAGAAGCCGTGGGCGAAGCCTGCCGGGATCCACAGCTGACGGCCGTTCTCGGCCGAGAGTTCGAGCGCCGCGTGCTGCCCGAAGGTCGGCGACGAGGCGCGCAGATCGACCGCGACGTCGAGCACGCGGCCGCGCGGGCAACGCACGAGCTTGCCCTGGGCCCGCGGCTCCAGCTGGAAATGCAGGCCGCGCACGGTGCCCTTCGGCTTCGAATAGGACTGATTGTGCTGGACGAAACTCACGTCGGCGACGTTGGCGCGAAAGAGATCGTCGCGGAACACTTCCGAGAACCAGCCGCGCGCGTCGCCGTGGCGCTTCGGCGTGATCGCCACCAGCCCGGCCGGCTCGAGGAACGAGAATTCCATGGGCCATTTCCCCCGCGTGCCGCAGCACCTCTCGGCCACCGGCGTCTCGAGCCCCTGTCTAGTGCAGGTCGGGCGACCGGCGCAACCCGTTGCCCGCGCGAGGCCTCACGCCTCCGCGCCGAGCCGGCTCGCCACCAGATCGCCGATCGCCAGCGACGAGGTCAGCCCCGGGCTCTCGATGCCGAGGAGCACGGCGAGCCCGGCGATACCGTGATCGCCCGCCGTCTCGATCCGGAAGTCGGCCGTCGGTTCCCCCGGACCCGACAGTTTCGGCCGCACGCCGGAATAGTCCGGCACCAGCGCGCCGTCGGGCAGGCCCGGCCAGTAGCGGCGAATGGCGGCATAGAAGGTCTCGCCGCGCACCGGATCGACCGCGAAGTCGACCGCGTCGGCGTCGTCGCCCGAAAGCCATTCGACGTCGGGGCCGAAACGCATCCGCCCGTCGAGCGCCAGCGTGAGGTGCGTGCCGAGACCGCCGTCGACCGGCGCCGGATAGATCAGCCGCGAGAACACCGGCTTGCCGGGATAGGAGAAGTAGGAGCCCTTGGCGAGGCGGAGCTTCGGCCGCTCCGGCGCCGCGACCCCGTCGAGCCGCGCCAGCACCGCGTGGCTCCACGGCCCGGCGGCGACCACCAGCGTCGTCGCCCGGACCGGCATCGCCGCGCCCTCGACGACGAAGTCGAGATCGAACGTCCCGTCCGCGACCCGCCCGCCGACGAAGTCGTGGCCGAGGAGCACCGCCCCGCCGCCCGCCTCGACGTCGCCCTGGAGCGCCAGCATGAACTGATGGGTGTCGAGAATGCCGGTCTCGGCGACCTCGAGGGCGGCGACCGCATGGAGCTTCGGCTCGAGCGCGGCGACCGTCGCCCGATCGAGCAGCCGGGTGTTCTCCACCCCGTTCTCGATCGCCCGTCGACCGATCCCCTCGATCGCCGCGATCTCGGCATCGCTGGTCGCCACGACCAGTTTGCCGCATTTCCTGTGGCCGATGCCGCGCGCCTCGCAGAAGGCGTAGATCCGCCGGCGACCCTCGACGCAGAGCCGATGCTTCAGGCTGCCGGTCGGGTAGTAGATGCCGGAATGGATCACCTCGCTGTTGCGCGAGGAGATGCCGCTGCCGATGATCGGCCCGCGCTCGAAGACGAAGACCTCGCGACCGCGTCGCGCCAGATCCGCCGCGATCGCCAGTCCGACGACGCCGCCGCCGATCACCGCGACGTCGATCTCCGTGCGCTCCGTCATCGCGTTCCCCGTGAGGCTCAGGCGTCGAGATTGGCGGTGAGCGCGTTCTCGGTGATGAAGTCGCGGCGCGGCTCGACCTCGTCGCCCATCAGGCGGGTGAAGATCTCGCCGGCGTCGTCGGCTTCCTTGACGCGGACCTGGAGCAGCGAGCGGATGTTGGGATCGAGCGTCGTCTCCCACAGCTGCTCCGGGTTCATCTCGCCGAGACCCTTGTAGCGCTGCATGGCGATGCCCTTGCGGCCCTGGGCGAAGACGGCGTCGAGCAGCTCGCCCGGACCGTGGACGACGGTGGTCGTCTCCTTGCGGCGCAGATGCGCCGGCCGGCCGAAGATCTCGGAGAGGCGGGCGGCATGGCCGTCGAGCTTGCGCGCGTCGAGCGAGCCGATCAGGCCGGCGTCGAGCGTGCGGGTCTCGGCGACGCCGCGCAGCGTCCGCGTCACGACGATGCCGCCGTCCTCGCCGACATGGCCCGACCAGCCCTGCTCGTAGGCGTCCGCCAGCACGTCGAGCCGCTCGGCGAGGCGCGTCGCGGCGGCCTCGGCCTTCGCGCGGTCGTCGAGCAGCGCCTTCGACAGCGCGCCGGCGATCGCCGCCTGTTCGACGATGAACGGCAGATAGCGATGGTGCAGATTGTCGACGAGACTGCGGATCTGGCGCGCCTCCTCGATCAGGCCCTTGAGGTCGAGGCCGGCGATCTCCTCGCCGGACGACAGCACCAGACGGGTGTCCTCGAGGCCCTGGTCGATCAGATAGTCCTCGAAGGCCTTCTGATCCTTCAGGTACTGCTCGGACTTGCCGCGCGTGACCTTGTAGAGCGGCGGCTGGGCGATGTAGAGGTAGCCGCGATCGATCAGTTCCGGCATCTGCCGATAGAAGAACGTCAGGAGCAGCGTGCGAATGTGCGCGCCGTCGACGTCCGCGTCGGTCATGATGATGATCTTGTGATAGCGGATCTTGTCGACGTTGAACTCGTCGGCGCCGATGCCGGTGCCGAGCGCGGTGATCAGCGTGCCGATCTGCTCCGACGACAGCATGCGGTCGAAACGCGCGCGCTCAACGTTGAGGATCTTGCCGCGCAGCGGCAGAACCGCCTGGTTCTCGCGGTTGCGGCCCTGTTTGGCGGAGCCACCGGCCGAGTCACCCTCGACGATGAAGAGTTCGGACTTGGCCGGGTCCTTCTCGGAACAGTCGGCGAGCTTGCCCGGCAGCGAGGCGACGTCGAGGACGCCCTTGCGGCGGGTGAGTTCGCGCGCACGCCGCGCCGCGTCGCGCGCCGCCGCCGCCTCGATCACCTTGCCGACGACCGTGCGGGCCTCGGAGGGATGTTCCTCGAACCAGGTCGACAGCGCCTCGTTGAGCAGGTTCTCGACGACGGGACGGACTTCCGACGAGACCAGCTTGTCCTTGGTCTGCGACGAGAACTTCGGATCCGGCACCTTGACGGAGAGGACGCAGGTCAGGCCCTCGCGGCAGTCTTCGCCCGAGAGCGAGACCTTTTCCTTCTTCATCAGGCCGGAGGCGTCGGCATAGCCGGTCACCTGACGGGTCAGCGAGGCGCGGAAGCCGGCTAGATGGGTGCCGCCGTCGCGCTGCGGGATGTTGTTGGTGAAGCACAGCGTCTGCTCGTGGTAGCTGTCGTTCCACCACATGGCGCATTCGACGGTGATGCCGTCCTTCTCGCTCTTGGTGTAGAGCGGCGCCGGCACGACGGCCTTCTTGGCGCGGTCGAGATACTTCACGAACTCGACCAGACCGCCCTCGTAGTGCAGCTTCTGCACCACGGTCTCCGGACCGCGCCGATCCTCGAGCGTGATGTTGACGCCCGAATTCAGGAACGCGAGCTCGCGCAGGCGATGCTCCAGCGTGGCGAAATCGAAGTCGGTCTTGGTGAAGGTCTCCGACGACGGCAGGAAGGTCACCTCGGTGCCGCGGCGGCCCGGCGCCGGGCCGACCACCTTGAGATCCTCGTCCGGCACGCCGTGACGGAACACCATGTGGTGCTCCTTGTCGTCGCGCCAGATGCGCAGGTCGAGCTGGACGGAGAGCGCGTTGACCACCGAGACGCCGACGCCGTGCAGACCGCCCGAGACTTTGTAGGAATTCTGGTCGAACTTACCGCCGGCGTGCAGCTGCGTCATGATGACGTTGGCCGCCGAGACGCCCTCTTCGGCGTGGATGTCGGTCGGGATGCCGCGACCGTCGTCGCGCACCGTCACCGAACCGTCGGCGTTGAGGCCGACGTAGACCTCCGTCGCCCAGCCCGCCAGCGCCTCGTCGATGGCGTTGTCGACCACCTCGTAGACCATGTGGTGCAGGCCCGAGCCGTCGTCGGTGTCGCCGATGTACATGCCGGGGCGTTTGCGGACAGCATCGAGACCCTTCAGCACCTTGATGGAATCGGCGCCGTATTCGTCCGCGCCGTTCTTGGAACGGCCGTCGTCTCGGATGTCGCTCATGGGTCCTGGGTCACTTTCTTCGAGGTCGTGCGGAGAGATCTTCTACCCGCTCGCGCGCGCACGTTCAAACGCCCTGCGAGGGCGCGAAATGAGCTTGTGGATTCAACGGGTTGATTCCGGCCGAAAGATGACCCCCGGGGCCTCTCCCGTCGGCGAATCGCTTCTCTCTCAGCGTGTCGCCACCGCGACGGCCGCGCCGACCATCATCGTGCCCGCCGTGCGGTCGAGAATGCGCCGCGCGCCGGCGTCGCGGAAGAAGCCGCGCGCCTTGGCGGCGAGGCCGGCATAGACCGCTCCGACGATCGCCAGATCGACGAAGACGATCGCCGCGAGCTCCAAGAAGCCGACCGGCGTCAACGTCGCCAGATCGATCACGGACGGCAGCAGCGCCATGTAGAAGACGATGGTCTTGGGGTTGCCGAGCGTCAGCACCAACCCGCCGATCGTCACCCGGAGGAACGAGCGCTGCGCGCCCCGCTCCGCCGAGACCTCGTCGGCCTGCGGCTTCGCCGTCCAGAGCTGGAAGGCGAGGAAGACGAGATAGGCGGCACCCGCCCACTTCACGACGGTGAAGACGGTCTCGAACGTGTTGGCGAGCGCCGCGAGGCCGAGGGCGGCGCAGGCGAGGAAGGTCAGATCGCCGAGGATCATGCCGAGCACCAGCGGCAGCGTGCCGCGAAACCCGACCGCCAGCGCCCGCGCCACCACGGCCGTCATGCCGGGCCCCGGCAGGAAGGCGGCGATCGTCAGCGCGACGGTGAAGGCGAGAAGAGTGGTCGGTTCCATGCGGCGGGCATCCTCGGCTCGGGGGACGCGGATGGTGCGCCGAGACGCGCGATCGCGCAAGCCGTTGCCACGAGGCGCGGCTCGCAGCAGCCGCACTTGCCATACCCTCGCTGCCGCAGGCGCCCGCCACGGGCTCCCTTCCCTTCTCCCCTCGCGGGAGAAGGTGCCCCGCAGGGGCGGATGAGGGGGACGCGCCGCAAGGCGCGCGAGTCCGCGAGAACCCGATATCCTGCGTGCTACCGCACGGGCCCCCTCATCCGGCCTTCGGCCACCTTCTCCCGCGAAGGGGAGAAGGG
>DBMN01000241.1 GCA_002298965.1 Rhizobiales bacterium UBA697
GCCGATCGTCCCGCCGGTCGAGGCCGAAAAGTCGGACTTCGACTTCGATTTCGACTTCGCGCCGATGCTCGAGCCGGAACTCGGTCGCAAGGCGGTCGCCCCGCCGATGCCGCGGGTCGAACCGACGCTCGCCTTCGAGCCGCCGCGCCCGGTCGAGCCGGAACCCGCGCCCGTGGTGGTGGCTCCGCCTCCGCCGCCGCCCCCGGTCGTGACCGCGCCCGTCCTGACGGTGCCGGAACCGGAGATCGTGCCGGAGATCGTGATCGAGCCGGCCGCCGCGCCGGTCGTCGAGCCGGTCCTGCACGAGCCGATCGTCCCCGAGCCGAGCTTCGCGGAACCGGTCCTCGTCGAACCGGTCGTCGCCGACGAGCCCTTCGCGCCGATCCCGGAGGTCGCGCCGCCCGAACCGTCGCATCGGTCGGGCGAGCACCACGCCACCGTCGACGAACTCGAGGAAGAGATGGCCCGGCTTCTGTCCGAACTCTCGGGCCAGACTCGGCGATGACCACGCCCGACCGCGCGCCGTCCCTCCGTCGTTCCCGCCTGCGCCTCGCCGCCGGCTGGATCGCCGTGATCGCGGCGGCGGTCGTCATGGGATCCGCGCCGGCGACGGCGCAGGACATCTCGGTCAACTTCGGCGGCGCCACCGGCGTCTCCGAACGCGCGCTGCAGCTCTTCGCGCTGATCACCCTGCTGTCGATCGCCCCGTCGATCGCCATCATGGTGACGAGCTTCACCCGCATCGTCGTGGTGCTGTCGCTGCTGCGCTCGGCGATCGGCCTGCAGACCGCGCCGCCCAACGCGGTGATGATCTCGCTGGCGGTGTTCCTCACCGCCTTCGTCATGGCGCCGACCTTCAACCGCGCCTACGAGGACGCGATCAAGCCGCTCTCCGACGGCTCGATCGAGCTCGAACAGGCGATCGAACGCGGCGGCCCGCCCTTCCACGAGTTCATGCGCAACCACGTCCGCGAGAAGGACGTCGCGCTGTTCCTCGATCTCGCCAAGGAACCCTCGCCGGCGACGCCGCAGGACCTGAGCTTCCGCGTGCTGATCCCGGCCTTCATGATCTCCGAGCTGCGCCGCGCCTTCGAGATCGGCTTCCTGATCTATCTGCCCTTCCTGGTGATCGACCTCGTCGTCGCATCGATCCTGATGTCGATGGGCATGATGATGCTGCCGCCGGCGACCATATCGCTGCCGTTCAAGCTGATCTTCTTCGTGCTGGTCGACGGCTGGAGCCTGGTCGCGAGCTCGCTCGTCCGCTCCTTCGGGACGTGACGCGCCACGTGACGGCGCGACGCGCGCGTCGTCAGTGCCCGGCGGCCTTGGCGTCCGGCTTGTCGCCCGCCGCCTTCTCGGGTGCCGCGGTCTCGGCCTGCGCCACCTTGGCGGGGGCGGCCGGAGCGGCCTTGGCCTGAGGCCCGGTCTTCGCCTTGTCGTCGGCCTTCGGCGCCTCGGGCACCACGGTGCGCCCCTTGGGGTCGAGATACTGGGCGCGGTATTCCTGCAGGAACTGGCGCATCGTGTCGATCGAGGCGATCTCGCGCGCCACTTCGCGGAACTCGCCGCCCTGGCTCTGGATCGGCTGGGTGACGACGTCGAAGGTGCGGGCCTGCGGGCTCGCCGCCATCTTGGCGCGGTACTTCCCGCGCAGCCGGTCGAGCGACAGCTGGTCGTTGGCGAGCGCGAAGGCGATCGCCACCCGCAGCACGTCCTGGCGTTCCTGATCGTCGAGCGGCAGTGCATCCTGCCAGCGATTGGCGAGCGTCGCCTCGAGCCGTTCGCCCGCCTCGCGCCAACGCTTGGCCTTCCACAGCACGTCGGCGCGCAGGCGCATGACGTCCGAGCCGGTCATGGTGGCGAGCAGCTCGAGCGCCGTCTCGGCCCGGCCGGCTTCCGACAGCGCACGCGCCTCGACCAGCCGGCGCTGACGCTCGAGCGACAAGGGCAGCGTGCTCTGGCGCGTCTTGTTGAGGACGGCGAGCGCCTTCTCCGGCTTGCGGTCGAGGAGATGGACGACCGCCAGATCGGCGGCGATCTGGGCGCGGGCCGCGCCCTTGAGGCGGTTGTCGACCTGATAGCCGAGGAGCTCCGCCGCCTGCGGCAGGAGATCGACGCCGACCAGCCGATCGGCGAGCTTGCGCACCACCTCGTCGCCGCGCCGATCGATCGGCACCAGTTCCCGGAAGTCGTAGTAGAGCGTCAGCGCGTCGAGCGGCTTCATCGCCTTGTCGGCGTCGTCGAGATAGATGGCGAGGAAGCGCCGCCCCATCTCGTCCTGGAGAAGCCGCGTCGTCGGCGAATCGGGCGAGACCTGCAGCGCCGAGCGCATCGCCTGGAAGGCCTCGCGATAACGTCCCGTGTCGGCGAGCAGGCCGGCGAGGAAGCGCAGGGTACGCAGTTCCGTCTCGTCGCCACGCCAGCCGAAGGACAGCGAGCGCATCCGCTCGATCGCCTGTTCCTTGTCGAGCTTGCCGTCGCGCACGAGGTTGCGCACCTGATGGTACTCGGCCATCGCTTGGACGTGGCGGTCGCCGGTGGCGCTCGCCCGCTCGAAACGCGCCAGCGCGTCCTCGGGGCGCCCCGCCCGGTCGGCGAGCCGCGCCTGGGCGATCTCGAAACGGCCGACCAGATCGTTGTCGAGGAACTCCGGCTCGATCTCGGCGAGACGGGTCTGGGCGAGGCCGACGTCGTTGAGCTCGATCGCGGCCTCGGCCGCCGAGATGTTGAACAGCGACTGGATCGGCCGCGGATAGGAACCGATCACCGACGTCGCCTTCAGCGCGTTCTCGCGCGCCTCGTCCCACTTGGAGAGGTCGTTGGCGACGATCGTGCGCCACAGCGCCGCGTCGGGGCTCTCCGCGACTTCCGAACGGATCAGCGTCTCGCGCGCCTTGGCCGGCCGGCCGGCCAGCGACTGGGCCGCGCCCCACAGCACGATGAAGCCGGGATCGCGCGTCACCGTCGGCTCCTCCTCCGACAGGAGGCGCAGCTGCGACAGGGCTTCCGGCGCGAGACGGTGACCGATGTAGAACTCGGCCAGATCGACGCGCGCCTGGCGATGCGGCTGGTCGGAACCCTCGATCACCGCGTCGAGCAGGGTGCGCGAACGTTCGAGCAGATCGCCGGCGCCGTTCGGGCGGAAGGTCGCCGGGTCGATGCGGATGCGATGGAGCACCGGCTGCGTCCGCGGCACCGGCGCGTCGATCGCGCCACGCTCCTCGGATCCGCCGTTCGACAGCGACAGACCACGCTCGCGGCCGATCTTCACCTCGCCGTTCTCGTAGGTCACGACGACGTCGTCGCCGTGCGGCACCAGCGCGACGCCGTGGGCCGAGGCCAGCGTGTCGAGATCGACGAAGGCCTGCGGCTTGACCAGCCCGCGCGACGGCGCCAGCGCGGTGACGACGACGATGCGGTCGCCGATGTCCGGGTCGACCAGTTCGCGCACCGCACCGCCCTCGGGCAGGTCGACCTTGAGGCTGCGGTTGCCGTCGCCGCGGGTGAAGCGGCGCAGCGTCA
This sequence comes from Rhizobiales bacterium UBA697, assembly GCA_002298965.1. Taxonomy (GTDB): domain Bacteria; phylum Pseudomonadota; class Alphaproteobacteria; order Rhizobiales; family Ancalomicrobiaceae; genus Pinisolibacter. The sequence goes on from DBMN01000241.1 coordinate 3,526, forward strand.
GCGGCTTGGTCGGCTCGAGCACCATCTCGCCGACCGACAGCACCCAGCCGGTTCCGTCCGGCGACAGCGTGGTCAGCAGCGGCTCGGCGAGATCGATCTTGAGGGCCGTCCAGTTGCGCGCCCGGATCGCCTGGACGCCGCGCGCCAGCGGGCCGAGGTTCGGCGCGATGGTGGAAATGTCGATGTCGCGCTGCGAATCGAACACCACCCAGAGCGTCTGCCCGCGCATGAAGGCGGCGGCCGGCACCTTCTCGGCGAAGGGGAAGCCCATGCGGACGACGTCGCCGATGCGCTTGGCCTCGACCTTGACGGTGCCGATGTCGGTGACCGAGCGCTGCGGCGTCGCCGACGGCGGGCTCTCGCCCGACGGCACGTCGACGGCGACGGGCGCCGGAGCGGCGGGCTTCTCCGGCGCGGGCG
>DBMN01000223.1 GCA_002298965.1 Rhizobiales bacterium UBA697
GAGCCGCTCGCCGCCCCGCGGGCCGCCGATCGCGCTCCCGGCTGGCACGCGGTGGTGCTGGCCCGCCCCGGCGCCGCCCCGGCCAAGGTCGGCGATCTCGCCGGCCTGCGGCTGGCTGTGACCGAAGGCGACGCGATCGGCACGCGCCGGCTGCCCTTGATGCTGCTCGCCCGCCTCGGGCTCACCGGCGACAAGGCGCCGGTGCTGGTCGAGACCGCCGGCCCGAAGGAAGCGATGGGGGCTCTGATGGAGGGCCGCGCCGACGCCGCGGTCGTCTGGTCGAGCCTCGACGGCGACCCGCAGGAGGGTTGGAGCCGCGGCACGCCGGCCGAGATGGTCGCCGCCGGTCTGGTCAAGCCTTCGGACTATCGCGTGGTGTGGTCGTCGCCGGTGCTGCCGCTCGGCCCCCACGTGGTGCGGGCGGCGCTCGACGAGGCGACCAAACGGCGGCTGCGCGAGCTCCTGATCCAGCTCGACACCGATCCCGAACTCTACGAGGCGATCGAACGGGAGAATTCCGGCGGCTTCGTCCGCGTCGGCACGCCTGCCTATCGGCCGTTCATCGACCTTCTGGCGCCCGACGACGCCGGCCCCGACAAGCCGACGACGACCGGGACGGCGCCGGGACGGGGCTGAGCGTGCTGTGGCGTCCGCCACGGATCAGGAGCAGTCCTGGCCGTTGTAGACGACGGTCGACGACAGACGCGGGCGGAAGTAGGAGATGTCCTCGAGCGTGATCGCGCCGGTGCCCCAGATGTCCTTCATCACCGAAGAGAACACCGAGGTGTAGGAATAGCGCACGCGGGTGACGATCACTTCCTCGCCGTCGGCGATCATGCCGGAGGGAATGGTGATCGGCGGCGCCGAACCGACCGTCCAGGCGGTGTCGTTCTGCGCCGCGCTCCAGCACACCTTGTTGCCGCCCGACGTCTTGTACTTCACCGCCGAGATGATCATCTTGGTGCCGCTCGACGGCCACGGCGTCATCACCGAGGTGGCGGCGGACATGACGTCGGTCATCTCCGACGTGGAGACGGTGCTCGCCTGGGCGACGAGGTCGCCCAGCGTCGACGACGTGTGACCGACCTTGCGGAAGATCGACAGCGCGATCGAGATCTCGTTGCCGCCGATGAAGATCGTCACCATCAGCGGCAGCAGCAGCGCGAATTCGACCGCGGCGGCGGCACGGGTGTCGCCGAAGATCGAGCGGCGGCGGCGAGAACGCGGCGGGGGAGGGGTCTTCAGCACGAGCCGCCTCCCGGGAAGGGTTCGTTGCGGAAGGCCGCGACGCCGGTCATCAGCACCTTGCCGCCGGGCACGCTCGCGGCGTCCCACAGCAGCGACTTGAAGAAGACCGGATAGGGATAGAAGACGCGGACGACGACGATGCAGGAACCGTTGCCGGTCTGATAGCTCGTCACCTTGGTCTGGTCGAAGTTGCCGTCGGCGTCCTTGTAGGCCGCCGTCGACGACAGGTCGCCGACCGCCGAGAAGTTGGCGTAGGTCTTGGATTCGACCGCCAGCTGGCTGCAGTCGAACAGCACGTAGAGCCGATTGCAGACCTGGGTGGCGAAGGCGCTGGCCGAGGGCACCGTGGTCGAGGCCTGGCCGGTGCGGATCAGACGCGCCGTGTCGTTGGTCGCGGTGTCGAGCAACTGGCCGGCGAGGAACAGGATCGCCAGTTCGAAGATGGCGCAGAGCAGGAAGATGAAGGGCGCCGCGATCATCGCGAATTCGACGGCGGCGGCGCCGGTCTCGGCGCGGGCGAAGCGGCGGACGATGGCACCGCGCCGGTGCATCCGCACGTCGTTCGACCCCTGCCGGCGATCGTTCATGTCGCTTTCCCCGTTCCGGATCGTCGCGAAACGACGAGGCTCGCCTCGTTTCGAGGCCGAACCTACGCGCGAAAGACTGAACATTCGGTTCCTTCGGTGGTCGGACGCGGCCGCTCGCCTCACTGCTGCGGCGCGACCGATCCGGCGACGAAGCCGTTGCGGCTGGAGAGCTGGCCCTGCGCCTGCGAGAAGAACTCGGCCGCGTCGCCGGGCTCGAGCGCCACGTTGCAGTTGGGCGTACAGGAATAGGTGGAGCGCTGGACGCCGCGCTGCACCGTCACCATGCCGCGATCGGGCTTCTCGACCGAGATCAACTCGTCGGCGATCAGCTCGCCCTTGGCATCGAGGATGACGAGATTGGTGACGCCGGTGATCTTGCCGGTGATCACCAGGGTCTGGCGATCCTGGATCGAGGCGTCGGCGATCGCCGGGTTGCCGATGACGATCGTGGCGGCGGGCGCGGAGATGCGCATCACCTTGGCGCGATCGATCATCACCGCGATCGGGTCCTTGGCCGTCGACGGGCCGACGGCGCCGAGCGAGGCGGCGGCCGCGACGAGAGCGGCGAGAAGAGCGGGATGACGCACGGCACGTACCTCTGTCTCGATGGCGGCGCGCCCGCGTCGCACGCGCGAGGCGGGCGGGGCACGCGTTCAGTCGAACCGATCCTGCCGTGTTTTGGTGAACGATCGCTTAAGCCTCGTTTCGGCACGGGCGTGTAACGCTTTGCTCACCATAGCGGCATTCACCCTACGGAACCTTTCGCTAACCATCTCGATTTACCCCAATTTAGGTCGCGCCTCGTAGTGTCGGGGTCAGACTTCGAACGACCATCGTGTCGGTCGACGTGATGCGAAGTCGAAACCGTGTGCGTACGAGGAGCCTATCGATGACCATCTTCAATCGTTTCCTTCAGGACGAATCCGGCGCGACCGCGATCGAGTACGGCCTGATCGCTTCGCTGATCGCTCTCGCGATCATCGCCGGCGCTTCCGCCGTCGGTACCCAGGTCAACGCCGCGTTCAACAAGATCGCGACGCAGATCAGCGCCAACGCCGGCTGACGTCGAGCCGCGACCGGCACCGAGCCGATCGCGGGCAGGCCGCACGCTTGCCCGCGATGTCTCGGATCGCCGCCGCTGTCTGTTTCAGGAGCCCCCGATGACCAAGCTTGCTCGCCTTCTCCAGGACGAATCCGGCGCGACCGCGATCGAATACGGCCTGATCGCTTCGCTGATCGCGCTCGCGATCATCGCCGGCGCCTCCGCCGTCGGCACCCAGGTCAACGCCGCGTTCAACAAGATCGCGACGCAGATCAGCGCCAACGCCGGCTGATCCGAGATCTCGCGGCGCTCGCCGAACGGGCGCGACGGCTCACGGGATGCCGTCGTCCGAAGGTTTCGGCGTGTCGTCGGGCGCAGTCCACGTCGGGCGGGAACCACCGGTTCCTGCCCGTTTTCGTTCGCGCCGCGCCATTCACCTTCCCTCAACGTCCCTTCGGGATGATGGTCGCGCGCCGCGAGGCGCCTCGGGAGACCGTCGCATGATCCATGCCCTGACCATCGTCGTCGTCGCGTCGTTTCCGCTCCTGACGATCTTCGGGGCGTCGACCGACTTCCTGACGATGACCATTCCCAATCGCGTCACCGCCGCCCTCTTCGTCGCCGGCGCGGCGGCGTTGGCGCTGACCGCGCCGGGATGGGCGATGGCCGGGTTCCATCTGGCCGCCGCCGCGGTCGTCTTCGCGGTCGGCTTCGCGCTCTTCGCCCTCGGCTGGATGGGCGGCGGCGACGTCAAGTTCGCCAGCGCCATCGCGCTGTGGCTCGGCTGGGGTCATCTCTTCGACTTCGTGCTGACCTTCTCGATCTACGGCGGCATCCTGACGCTGCTCGTCCTCCTGACCGACCGGGTGCTGGCGCCGCTGCCGATGCTCCGGATCGGCTTCCTCGCCCGCTTCCCCGAGCATCGCCACGTGCCCTACGGGCTGGCGCTGGCGGCGGCGGCGCTGCAGATCTTCCCCTCGACGTCCTGGATGGCGCTGCTTCCGCTCTTCTGAGCGCGCCCGCCGAACCGCGGGAACGGCCGATGTCGCGGGCGTTTACCTCCGGTTCACCACGGAAAATCACCCGTCGTTAACCATACCTGAACCAATTGCCCCCGAAAGTCCGGGTAGATGGGCGTCGTCGACGTCCGAACCTGTCCTCGGGTCGTGTCATGAAGGTCTCTCGTCTGGTCGTACTGGTGGTCGCGCTCTTCGCGGGCATCCTGGCGGCGATGATCGCGGTGAAGATGTCGCACCGACCGGAACCCGTTCCGGAGCCGGTGGCGGCGGTTCCCGCCGCGCCGCAACTCGAGACCATCGACGTGCTGGTCGCGGCGAACGACATCGGCATGGGCCGGCGCGTCGGCCCCGGCGATCTCGTCTGGCAGCCCTTCCCCAAGGCCGGCATCGTCGAGGCCTACGTCACCAAGGCGTCGCGCCCCAACGGCCAGCAGGACTTCGTCGACTGGGCCGCCCGCACCGCCTTCGTCAAGGGCGAGCCGATCCGCGAGCAGCGCCTGATGAAGGCCGACCGCGGCTTCATGTCGGTGATCCTGACGCCCGGCATGCGGGCGACGGCGGTCGAGGTGAAGGCGGTGTCGTCGGCCGGCGGCTTCGTGCTGCCCAACGACCACGTCGACATCCTGCTGACCCGCGCCGCGGCCAAGGCGGCCGGCGGCGACCCCTTCATGACCGAGACCATCCTGACCAACATCCGCGTCCTCGCCGTCGACCAGCAGGTCGCCGACAACAAGGACGCGCCCTCCATGCTGGCCCGCGACACCGTGACCCTCGAACTGACCCCCCGTCAGGCCGAGATCGTCGCCCAGTCGCAGCAGCTCGGCACGATCTCGCTGGCGCTGCGCGCCCTGCGCGATCGCGAGGAGCCCCTCGTCGAGGACGACACCGGCGCCGGCAGCGGCTCGACGGTGAAGATCGTCCGCTACGGGGTGAGTTCGACCGTTTCCGTCCGCCGCTGAGGCGGGCGCCGTTTCGACCCGCCCGAGGGCGGCGCGTATCGAGGTGATCGCATGTTCGCCAGACTGGCCTTCCCACGTCCGACCGTCGCCGCGCTGGCGCTCGCGGCCGCCGTGGCCGCTCTCGCCGCGGCGCCGACACCGGCCCGCGCGCAGGCGACCCAGCGTATCGTCTCCTCGGAGGAGCGGCCGGACCGCGTCGTCCATCTCGCCCTGTCCAAGTCGAAGATCCTCGACTTCGACGACGAGATCCGCGACATCTTGGTCTCCGATCCGAAGATCGCCGATGCCGTCGTGCGCTCCTCCAAGCGGCTCTATCTGATCGGCAACAAGTTCGGCACCACCAACGTCGTGGTGTTCGGCGCCAACGGCCGGGCGGTCGCCAACCTCGAGATCCAGGTCGAGATCGACACCGGCGCGCTGGAGACGCTGCTGCGTCGCCTCATGCCGAAGAGCAACATCAAGGTCGAGGCGGTGCGCGGCACCGTCGTCCTGTCGGGCACCGTTGCGTCGAGCACCGACGCGATCCAGGCGCACGAGGTCGCGAGCCGCTTCGTCGGCGCCGATCCCAAGCTCGGTGCCACCACCACCGGTTCGACCGGCGGCGCGTCGGGCTCGGATGCCTCCGGCTCGTCGGTCCAGGTGGTCAACGCCCTGACCATCGGCGGCAAGGACCAGGTGATGCTCAAGGTCACCATCGCCGAGATCCAGCGCGAGGCGGTGAAGAAGCTCGGCATCAACATTTCCGGCTCCGGCACGCAGGGCAACTGGTCGGGCGCGTTGGCGACCGCCAACACCTTCCCGATCACGCCCGCGGTCAGCCCGTCGGCCGCCGCCGGCGTCGGCGGGACCTTCGGTCCCTGGTCGATCAGCGCGAACGTGAAGGCGCTGGAGCAGAACAGCCTGATCAAGACGCTGGCCGAGCCCAACCTGTCGGCGCTCTCGGGCGAGCAGGCGCAGTTCCTGGTCGGCGGCGAATATCCGGTCCCGGTCAGCCAGTCGTCCGGCTCGTCCGGCAACACGATCGGCGTCGAGTTCAAGACCTACGGCATCGCGCTGAACTTCCAGCCGGTGGTGCTGGCCGACGACCGCATCAATCTCACCGTCAAGACCGAGGTCTCGGAACTGACCTCGGACGGCGCGGTCACCATCGGTTCGCTGACCATCCCGGCGCTGCGGGTGCGGCGCGCCTCGACCACGCTGGAGCTTCCCTCGGGCGGCGCCATGGTGCTCGGCGGCCTGCTCAAGGACGACGCCCGTCAGGCGATCGTCGGCACACCCGGCCTCGCCAGCGTGCCGATCCTCGGCACGCTGTTCCGCTCGCGCGACTTCCAGCATTCGCAGAGCGAGCTCGTCATCTTCATCCAGCCGTTGGTGGTGCGCCCCGTGGCGGCCAGCAAGCTCCAGCGGCCCGACCAGAACTTCCGTCCCGCCGGCGACGCCGCGGCGATGTTCATGGGACGGCTCAACCGCGTCTACCGCACCAACGGTCAGTCGTCCGGCAGCGGCTGGGCCGGCCGTGTCGGCTACATCTTCGATTGAGGGCAGAGGATCATGGTCCCGTTCGTCCGAAACCATCCCGCCCTGCGCTATGCGGTCCTCGTGACCGGCGCACTGACGCTGGCCGGCGGTCTCGCCGGCTGCGCCCGCCCGCAACCCGAGACGACCGGCTCGATCGACTCCGACGGTTTCCGCACGCGGCATCCGATCGTCGTCGAGGAGGGCATGGAGACGCTCGACATCCCGGCCGGCATCCATTCCGACCGGCTGACGGCGCAGCTCGCCAACACCGTCGAGGGCTTCGCCCGCGAGGCCCGGCGCAAGGGCGCCCGTGGCGTCGTCGTGATGGTGCCGTCGGGCTCGGCCAACGAGGTCGGCGCCAAGCGTCTGTCCGACGACATCGTCCGGGCGCTGACCCGCGGCGGCGTGCCGGCCCATCTCGTCGAGCGCCGCCCCTATCCGGCGGAAGGACCGGAGGACGTCGCGCCGATCCGCGTCGCCTATCCCCGCATCGTCGCCCGCGTGCCGCACGAGTGCGGCGAATGGCCGGCCCAGGCGACGTCGGACTACGGCAACGGCGACTACTGGAACTTCGGTTGCGCCACCCAGGCCAACATGGCGGCGATGGTCGACAACCCGGCCGACTTCGTCGCACCGGCCCAGATCGGTGCCCCCGACGCGACGCGGCGGGCCGGCGTGCTCCAGTCCTATCGCAAGGGCGAAAAGACCAAATCGCAGTTCGACCTGCCGTCGCCGAGCGTCGGCCAGGTGAGTGGAGGCAGCGGCGGATGACCCTCGGCCACGATACACACGGCGCAAACCCGGACGACGTCCGCCCGGTTCCTCGCATCGCCATCCAGGCCTTCTGCGAGACCGCCGACGTCGCCCAGTTGCTCGAGGCCACGGCGGAGGACCGCCGCATGTCGCGCGCCCATCTGAAGATCCAGATGGGCGGCCTGCCGGCGGCCGTCGAGTTCTACGCCTCCGCGCCGACGCCCAATCTGGTGCTGGTGGAATCGCGCGGGCGGGCCGAGGACATCCTCTCCCAGCTCGACGGTCTCGCCGACGTCTGCGACCCCGGCACCAAGGTGATGGTGATCGGTCACGTCAACGACGTCGTGCTCTACCGCGATCTCGTCCGCCGCGGCGTCAGCGAATACATCGTCATGCCGCTGAACATGTTCGACGTGGTCCGCGCCATCGGCGAGCTCTACGAGCACGCCTCGACGCCGCTCGGCCGCACCGTCGCGGTGCTCGGCGCCAAGGGCGGCACGGGATCGTCGACGGTCGCCCACAACGTCGCCTGGGCGGTCGGCCGGCAGTTCGCCAACGACGTGATGATCGCCGACTTCGATCTGGCGTGGGGCACGGCCGGGCTCGACTTCAACCAGGACCCGACGCAGGGCATGCTCGAGGCGCTGAACTCGCCCGAGCGCCTCGACGAGGTGTTCCTCGACCGCCTGCTGACCAAGTGCTCGGATCGCCTGTCGATCCTGGCGGCGCCGGCGCTGCTCGACCGCACCTACGACCAGCGCGAGAACGACTACGACACCATCGTCGAGGTCGCCCGCTCGATCGTGCCGCTGGTCATCCTCGATCTGCCGCACCAGTGGACGTCGTGGGTCCGGCGCCAGACCTGCGAGGCCGACGACGTCTTCCTCGTCGCCACCCCCGATCTCGCCAGCCTGCGCAACGCGCGTGCCCTGGTCGACGCGCTGAAGGGGGCCCGGCCCAACGACGCGCCTCCGCATCTGGTGCTGAACACCGTCGGCATGCCGAAGCGGCCCGAGATCAAGCCCGAGGAATTCGCCAAGGCGCTGGAACTCGAGACGCACGTCACGATCCCCTTCGACGCGGTCGCCTTCGGCAATGCCGCCAACAAGGGCCTGATGATCGGCGAACTCGACGCCAAGCATGCCGCCAACGAGGCCTTCACGCGGCTGGCGATGGTGGCGACCGGGCGCAAGGAAATCCGCAAGGGCAAGCGCGGCGCGTTCGACATCGCGCCGCTCCTGGCCAAGCTGGGCGTCGTCAAGGCGTCCTGATCGTTCGAGCGAGGTCGTGAGAGATGTTCGGTCGCCGAGGTTCGGGTGGTACGACGCAAGGGTTCGGACGGGCGGAACCGGCAATTCCGACGCCGGCCGCGCCCGCTCGCGCGTCCGCGCCG
>DBMN01000016.1 GCA_002298965.1 Rhizobiales bacterium UBA697
CCAGTGCAACCACGGCCGACCGACCTGGGTCGAGCTCAAGCTCTCCGACATCGAACGGCTGTTCGGGCGGAAGTGAGCCCGCAAATGCGAACGGCGCCCCTCGCGGAGCGCCGTCCATGATCGTCCATGCGTCTCGGCTCAGGCCGTGCGCAGGGTGCGCACGAAGTCCTCGACCTCGTGGGTCAGGCGGTCGGCCTGACCGGAGAGCCCGTCGGAGAGCGTCATCAGCTGGGTGGCGGCAGCGCCGGTCATCTCGGCCGCCTGGCCGACGCCGGCGATGTTGGTCGTCACCTGGGTGGCGCCCTGCGCGGCGCGATGGGTGTTGCCGGAGATCTCCTCGGTGGCGGCGCCCTGCTGAGTGACCGAACCGGCGATCGAGGTCGACATCTCGCGGATCTCGGCGATGGTCGAGACGATGCGGGTGATCGAGTCGACCGTCTCCGACGTCGCCGACTGGATCTCGCCGATCTTGGCGCCGATCTCGTCGGTGGCTCGCGCCGTCTGGGCGGCGAGCTGCTTCACCTCGGCCGCGACCACCGCGAAGCCCTTGCCGGCCTCGCCGGCACGCGCCGCCTCGATGGTGGCGTTGAGCGCCAGCAGGTTGGTCTGGCCGGCGATGTCGCGGATCAGGTTGACGACGTCGCCGATCCTCTCCGCCGCTTGGGTCAGGCTGCGGACGTTGGTCTGGGTCTGCGCCGCCTCGTCGGCCGCCGACGAGGCGATCTGCGACGACTGGCCGACACGCTGGTTGATCTCGCGGACAGAGGCCGCCAGTTCCTCGGTCGAGGCGGCGACGGTCTCGACGTTGGCGGAAGCCTCCTCGGCGGCCTCGGCGACCGACTGGGCCTGGCGCGAGGTCTCTTCCGCCGTGGCGGAGAGATTGCGGGCGGCGTCGGCGACTTCGCCGGACGACTTCACGAAGCTGTCGGCGAGCGCGCCCATGGTGCGCTGGAAGCTGTCGGCGATGCGGTTGCGCTCCTCGACCATGTGCCGCGCATTCTCTTCCTCGCGGCGGGCCTGCTCGATGCGCAGATGTTCGGTCTCGGCGAGGCCGTCGCGGAAGACGACCAGCGTGCGCGCCATGTCGCCGATCTCGTCGCCGCGCTCGCGGCCCGGGATCTCCGCCTGGAGATTGCCGCCGGAGATGGTCTCCATGGCGGCCGTCAGGGTGGTGAGCGGAGACGTGACGCGGACGACGACGAAGACGCCGGAGGCGATGCCGAGGACCAGCGCGAAGCCGACGAAGCCGAAGACGACGAAACGAGCCTGAGCGTGGACGTTGTCGGCGGTCGCGGCCGAATCGGCGGCGCCCTTGTCGTTGAGGTCGACGTCGCGATCGAGGGCGGCGAGCGCCTTGTCGAAGACCGGCGTCGACTCGCTGAAGGCGCGGCCGGCCGCCTCGTTCTCGTTCTTGCGGCTGTGGACGAGCGCGACCTCCTGCGACTTGACGTAGGCGTCCCAATCCTTGCGGAACCCGTTCCAGATCCCGCGCTCCTCCTCGCTCGAGATCAGCTTCTCGTAGGCGGCGAAGAGTTCGCCGTCGTGCTTCGTCTGCTCGGCGATCCGGTCGTCGAGCCGCTGCATCTCGGCGGCGTCGGTGGAGAGGACGTGGCGCGTGCCGTAGAGACGATAGCGCGTGATCGAATACTTGATCTCGCCGAGGCGCTTGACCGACGGCAGCCAGTTCTCGGAAATGTCCTTTTCCGCCGTGGCCATGGCTTCGAGGCGGGAGAGAGCCAGCCAGCCCTGACCGGCCAGCATGACGACGAGAAGCGCGACGATCGCCACCAGCGACGCCTTGACCGAGATCCGCATGTTTTCCTCCGAAACCGACGCGGTTCCCCGCGTACGTGTTCTTGACCGCACTACCCGCGGCGACATGCAGACAAGATGATATACACCTCTAAACGAGCAATTAACGCGAAACATTCGCCGTCAAATTGCATATTTATTCTGAACAATTACAATTTTATACGTATTTTGACATGCGACATGACAATTGATGCGATGTGCCGGACTGGAATTTCAATAATCAGACGCGCATGAAGTGCAGGCGCGTATCGCCCTGCGCGCGTTCGTCGATCTTCTCCCAGCCTTCGGGCAGGGCGAGATCGGCGCCCGCGACCTCCTCGACGACGACGATGGCGCCGGGCTTCATCCAGCCACCGACCTGCATGGAGTACATGGCGCGATCGGCGAGACCCTTGCCGTAGGGCGGGTCGAGCAGGGCGAGATCGAAGGGTTCCATCGGCGCGCAGCGGCCGAGGTCGGTGGCGTCGCGGCGCCAGATCTTGGTGGCGCCGGTGAGACCCAGGCGCTCGACGTTGGCGCGGATCACGCCGCGGGCCTCCGCCGCCTCTTCGACGAAGAGGCAGAAGCGGGCGCCGCGCGACAGGGCCTCGAGGCCGAGCGCGCCGGTGCCGGAGAAGAGATCGAGGACGCGGCCGTCCTCGATCGTGTCACGATGGCCGTGCCACAGGATGTCGAACAGGCGTTCGCGCAGCCGGTCGGTGGTCGGCCGGGTGTCGTCGGATTTCGGGGTCGCGAGGTTCGTCCCGCGAAAGCGACCGCCGACGATCCTCACGAACGCTCTCCGCCGCCTCGCGGACCGCGGTTGCCGCCCTTGGGACCCCCCTTCGAGCCGCCGCCGCGCGGGCCGAACTTGGCACCGCCGCCGCCGCGCGGACCGTCGCCG
>DBMN01000224.1 GCA_002298965.1 Rhizobiales bacterium UBA697
CGGCGGAGATCCCGCCGCGCCCCTCGTGTTTCGTCGGGCCGCCCTCACGCCGTGGCGATGTAGGCCCGCATCTCGGCCGCCTCGCGCTCGGCGAGTTCGATGCGCCGGGCCACCACGTCGCCGATCGAGACGACGCCGATGAGCCGGTCCTCGCGCACCACCGGCATGTGGCGGAAGCGACCGGTGGTCATCCGCGCCATCACCTGATCGGTGGTCTCGCTCTCCGCGCAGGTGACGACCTTGGTCGACATGTAGGCGTCCGCCGGCCGGTCGAGCGCCGCGGCGCCCTCGGTGGCCAGCGCCCGCACGATGTCGCGCTCCGACATGATGCCGGCGATCCGCCCGTGCGCGTCGATCAGCACCACGGCGCCGATCTTGTGCTCGGCGAGCGTCTCGCAGACCTCCCGCAGCGGCTGCTTCGGACCCATGGTGACGACCTGGCGCCCCTTGCGCGCCAGAATGGCCTGAACCGTCATGAACGTTCCTCCCGTGAACGGGTTCGCGATCGAACCGATTAGATCGATCTCCGGCGCCGCCCTCTGTCGGGGCATGTGATCGGTTCGTCCGGAGGCATGCGGTCATGATGCTTCCACCCGCCCCCCCGTGCAAGGGGCAAGACGGCCATGACACTGCAATTCGAGGTCACGAAGTCGCGCGGCCTCACGCCACGTCGACGGACCGCCGGCGCCGCCGCTCGAACAGCGGAAAGCCCAGGAAACCCGCCAGGAATCCGCCGAGATGGGCACCCCAGGCGACGCCGCCCTCGGCGCCGATGATGCTCGCGCCGCCGAAGACCAGCACCAGATTGGCGATCACCAGCGCCGCGACGACACCACGCACGCGGGGATTGGAAAGCGATTCGACGATGCCCGGTGTCGGCATCCACGCCGGCTGGAAGACGAAGCGCAGCAGCGCGCCGAGAAGCCCCGACGCCAGCCCCGACGCCCCCATCATCGGCGCGTCGGACGCCCATTCGACGGCGAGATGGCCGAGCGCGCCGCCGACCGTCGCGAAGGCCGACAGGGCGAGGAAACGCCCCGACCCGAGCCGTGCCAGCACCGCCCGGCCGATCGCCGCGATCATCGCCACGTTGAGCAGGACGTGCGCCCAGCCGTCGTGCAGCAGCGCATGGGTGAGGAGCGACCACGCCGCCGCCCCCTCGCCGCCCGGCCAGCCCGACGGTTCGATCTCGCGCAGCGGCACGAAGGCGAAGGCATAGACCAGCCACATGTCGAGGCGCGGGTCGAGGAACGGCCGGATCGCCGTGATCGCGATCGGCACCAGCGACATGATCATCAGGAGCCGCGGCAACAGGAAGATCGGTTCTCCCGCCGTCCCGCGCCCGAAGCCTTCGCCGCCGTCGCTCGTCATGTCGTCTCCTCGTCGGATGCGGCCGACCGATGCCCGGTTCCGCCCTTCCTCCCAGCCGATATGGGCCGCGCGCGCCCGCGCGGCAAGCGGCGTTTCGTTTCGGACCGGGCAAACCGGCACGACCTTCGCAAGTGTTGACGAGAAGTGAATGCGCGAAGCGCGTTTTCGTCCCGTTTCGGTACACGGTTCGTGCCGTTGCGGGTCCGACGACGCGGGGAGCGCGGGGAAATCGGCCGTCGTCGGTCGGCGAACCGACGAGGGCCCGTTCGAGACCACCCGTCCCGTCCTGGGGCAGGAGTCTCGATCGGGGACCGACGTGCCGACAGGGGGATTGCAATGAAGCATGCCGCCACGCGGGAACTCTACGATTACTGGCAGCGGTTGCGGGGCAGCCGGCCGGCGCCCGATCGCACCGAGATCGAGCCCTCGGACATGCGTCGCATCCTCGGCGACACGTTCATCCTCGAGGCCGACCGCCGCGACGGCTACACCTTCCGCCTCGCCGGCACCCGCGTCTGCGCGCTCTTCGGCCGCGAGCTGAAGGGCCGCGACTTCCTCGACTTCTTCCAGGGCAAGGACCGCGAGGCGATCGCCACGCTGCTCGCCGCCGTGTCGCAGGATGCCGCCGCCGCCGTCTTCGGGTTCGAGGGCCGCTCCGCCCACGACCGCACCCTGCCCTGCGAGGTCCTGCTGCTGCCGATCCGCCAGAAGGGCGAAGGCTTCACCCGCGTGCTCGGCTCGCTGGCGCCGATGAGCGATCCCTATTGGATCGGCATCCACCCGCTGATGACGCAGAAACTGTCGAGCCTGCGCCTGATCTGGCCGGACGAGCGTCCGACCTTCCTGCTGCGCGGCGACCAGGTCCGCGGAGATCATGTCCGCGACGATCGCATCGACCACGACGCCGTCGATTTCGTCACGCCCACCCGCGGGGATCGCCCGCCGACGGTCTTCCGCCCGATGTCCCGCCCGCCGATGACGCTCGCCGGCGAACGCCGCGTCGGCCATCTCGTCGTGCTCGACGGCGGAAAGTCGATGAACGATTGACCCGAGGGCAGATATTACTGCCCGAAGGCAACCCCCGGTTAACCACCCGAGCCTAAGGTCATTGGCGAAACACGCGTTCGCCGAGGCCGCCCATGCGCTCCGTCAACCCTTCGATCCGTAGAGAGCCGGCTGCGGTCACCGACCGCCGCCGTCATCAGCGGGTCAAGGTGAATGTCCTCGGCCGCTGCATGCTCGAGGACCGCCGCGAATTCCCCTGCCAGGTGGTCGACATGTCGCCCGGCGGTGCCGCCGTGATGATCCCGGCGGTGGCCCGTCTGGGCGAGCGCGTCGTCGCCTATCTCGACCACATCGGTCGTGTCGAGGGCCGCGTCGCCCGCCTCATCGACGGCGGCTTCGCCATGACGCTGTCGATGACCGACCGCAAGCGCGACAAGCTCGCCAACCAGCTGACCTGGCTCGCCAACCGCCACATCCTCAACCTGCCCGAGGATCGTCGCCACGAGCGCTTCAGCCCGCGCAACCCCTTCTCCAAGCTGGTGCTGGCCGACGGCACCGAGCTGCGCTGCCGCATCATCGACGTCTCGCCGTCGGGCGCCGCCGTCCACCTCGACCGTCGCGTCGAGGTCGGCACGCCGGTCATCCTCGGCGTCATGCGCGGCCGCGTCGTGCGCGCCTTCGACGAGGGCGTGGCGATCGAGTTCTCGATCGTCCACGAGCTCGACACGCTCAAGACCTTCTTCTCCTGAAGATTGCACCGCCCACATCAGCACTTCATTCACGAAGACCGCCGGAGACCTTGCGTCACCGGCGGTCTCCTCGTTCGTCGCCCATCACCACAAGCCATTGAAAAACATGGAGATGATCGGAGATGACCGGCGTCGTCCGGCGATCCGTCGCATTTGAGGCGAATTCGTCGAAAAACCGCCGTCCGATCTTCAACCGCCCGCAAGTCGGCCCTGCCATTCTGCCCCTGTCGAAGGAGACGAGCGGCCCAGAGCCCCGGCCCCGGAGACACGAGGAGAGGAAGAGTTCCCTAGCGCGGGTCCGGTCGCGTCCCCACCCTCCCCGTCCCCAGTCGATCGGGTCCGCAACGAACGGGCCGGCATCCTCCCCGATGCCGGCCCGATTCGTATGTCTCAGGCCTTCTCGAGCCCCGCGGCGAAACGGGCGGCATTGCGCACGTAGCCCTCGGCCGACTTGCCGATCCGCGCCACCGCCTCGGCGTCGAGCGTGCGGATCGCCTTGGCCGGCGCACCGACGATCAGCGAATTGTCGGGATATTCCTTGCCCTCGGTGATCAACGCCCCGGCGCCGACCAGCGAGTTGGCGCCGATCTTCGCGCCGTTGAGGATGGTCGCGCCCATGCCGATCAGCGTGTTGTCGCCGATGGTGCAGCCGTGCAGCGTCACCCGGTGGCCGATGGTGCAGTTCGCGCCGATGACCAGTGGATAGCCCATGTCGGTGTGCAGCACCGACTGGTCCTGGACGTTGGAGCCCTCGCCGATCTCGATCCACTCGTTGTCGCCGCGCAGCACCGCGCCGAACCAGACGCTCGCCCGCGCCTTCAGCCGCACCCGTCCGATCAGCTCGGCCGACGGCGCCACCCAGCTCGTGCCGTCCGGCGCCAGTTCCGGGGTGATGCCGTCGAGCTTCCAAATCGTCATCTCTCTCGCTCCTCGTCCGATCGCGACGCGGCGAGAGTGCGGGGCGCGCGCGCCCCCCGCAAGCGGGAAAGACGACGAAGCCGTCAGCGCCGGCGGGCGATCAGCCGGTCGAGCTCGGCGACGACGGCGCCCGAGGCGGCGTCCATCGCCGCATAGGCCAGGGCAGCGGCCTCGCGATCGCCGCGCAGCATCGCGTCGGCGACCCTGCGGCCGTTCTCGTGCACCGCCGCATGCGGCTTCTCCAGCGCGGCGAAGGCGGGGTGACGGCGGATGCTCTCGTCGACGACGGAGGCATACCACTTGCCGAGCCGGCACTCGCGGTGATCGCCGAGTTCGGTCGGCTTCAGCGTCTTGATGCCGACCATCACTTCCGCCAGCCGCTTCTTCCACAGGAAATGGTCGGCCTTGGCGCGGTAGAGCACCATGTCGGGGATGTTGAAGCCGTCGGTCAGCGCGAACTGCTCGACCACCGTGACCTCGCAATGGCCGATCGAACGGTTGACGCCGTCGGCATGGCCGCTCGCCTCGCGGGCGTGGCGCTCGATGGCATGGACGCCGCCGGAGATCTCCTCGACCGCGGCCGACTGTTCGCCGAGCACGCCGGCGATGGCCTCCATCCGCCCGGCGCTCTCCGAGACCGAGCTGCGCAGCGCCTCGATGCGCTCGCGCGCCAGATCGGAACGGCCGACGCTCTCGTCGACGAGACCGGCGACCTGTTCGATCGAGCTGGCGAGCTCGTGCACGTGCTCGTCGAGCCGGGCGATGCGCTGGCGGATGTCGTCGGTCGCCTTCTGCGTCTGGCCGGAGAGGTTCTTGACCTCGGCCGCGACGACGGCGAAGCCGCGCCCCGCCTCGCCGGCCCGCGCCGCCTCGATGGTGGCGTTGAGGGCGAGGAGATTGGTCTGCTGCGCCAGCGCCTCGATCGTCGCCACGAAGGTCGAGATCTGCCCGGCGGCGGTGACCAGCTGTTCGGAGGCCGCGTTCATCCGGCCGAAGCTGTCGCCGATCGAGCGCGAGGCGTCGGCCGCGGCGAGGCTCGCCGCCACGCCTTCCGACGAGGCGGCCGAGGCCTCGTGCATCGCCTGCGACACGGCGCCGGCATTGGCGGTGATCTGGCGGATCGAGGCGGTCAGTTCCTCGACGCCGGCGGCCATGACGCTCGCGCGCTCGGCGGTGTCGCGCACCGATCCGGTGATCATGGCGGCGGCCGCCATCGCCTCCGAGGCGTTCATCGAATAGGCGACGGTGTTGGTCAGCATCGCGCCGTCGCGGGAGGCGACCGCCGCGTCGAGCATCCGCATCGCCTCGACCACCATCGGCGGCAGCGTCACGGCGTCCGGCAGGGGGCGACGGGCGGCGACGGCGGCGAGCGCGGCCACGACCTCGGTCGGATCGATGCCGCGCGGCATGTCCTCCCCCACCGACTGGTTGCGAACGGGAGACTTGGTCATACGCGACAAGAGCGACATTCTGATCTTCTTCCTTACCCGGAACCGGTCGCCTTGATGGTCGAGTTTGGTTGACGAAAGGTTTCCGGGCAAAGACGAATTTCCCGTTCGGCGCACCCTCTCGTCACGCTTCTTCGCAAGCAGATCGAACAGACGACGAAAAAAGCGGCCCGGAGGCCGCTTCGCGTCGCATCTCTTCAGTGAAATATTTGTCGCGCTCAGAGGATGCCGTTGCGCATCGCCAGCGCCAGCTGCACCACGACGATGCCCGAGCACAGGCTCCAGCCCGCCGCGATGGCGGTCGAGGCGACCAGCCAGCCGACCGGACGCTGCTCGATCATGCGGCCGCGGATGGCGTTGCGCATGATGATGAAGGGGCCGGCGAAGGCACACAGCGCGATGTTCACCACGCCGCGCCACAGGTTGCTCAACTCCATGGCGAAGCTGACCGGACGGTCGGTCACCAGGGTGTAGAACGAAGACAGGAGACCGGCGGCGACGAAGCCGCAGGTGGTCGCATAGGCCGCGATCGCCAACTCGAACAACATGGTGCCTCGATACGCAGAGTTAACGCTTTATTAACGTCTACCACGCCCCTCTCGTTTCGTCGCCCCTCGTCTCGGGCCCGAGGCACGCGACTTCGCATCAGGGTTAACTTGCGCGCCGCCCGCCGGGACCGCCGCCGCGATGAGCAGGACCACCTGGATCTCCGCCGCCGTCGCCGCCCTCCTCGCCGTGGGCCTCGCCCTGTGGCGCGCCGACCTGGGCCGCGAGACGACCGAGACCTCGTCCGAACCGATCGCCGTCACCGTCGCCGGCCTCGCGCTGCACGTGCCGAAGAACGCGATCCGTTTCCCCGCCCAGCGCCGCGCCGGCGCCCAGGAGCGCCTCGACGTCGCGTTGCTGCCGCCGGCCTGGACCGGACGCACGACGGCGGACGCCGAACGCTTCGACGCGCCCGCGGAGAGCTCCGACGTGGTCTGGGTGACGATCCGCCCGGCCGGCGAGACGCAGGACTCCGCCGAACGGCTGGCGACGGTCCATGCGCGCCTGTTCGTCGACGAGCCGCTCCCCGCCGATCCCGATCTCGGTCTCGTCGGACGCAGGCTGTCGCCGAAGGCCGGCTATGCGGGGGAGGAAGTGTGGTTCGAACCGGGCGCGGTGCGCCCCTTCGCCGTGCGCTGCTACCCGCTGGCGCCCGAAGCGCCGCCGGCGACCTGCATCGGCGACGAGAAGATCGGGCCGCTCCTGGTGGAGAAGCGCTTCGCGCGCGCGGCGCTGGGCCGCTGGCGCGAGATCCGCGACGGCCTCGCCGCCCGCCTCGCCGACTGGGGGATCGCCCCCGATCGTTGAGGCGCCGCGACGAACCGCCGGGCGGAGATCGAGGGTATCAGCCTTCCAGGTCCATCTCGAGGATGGCCATCTGGAGGTTCCAGGAGATCTCGCCGTCTTCCTCGTCGCGATAGATCACCGCCACGAACTCGTCGCCGATGAAGACCTCGGCCGAGTCCTTCTTCTTCGGACGGGCGACGACCTTGATCGTGTCGAGTTCGAACTTGCCCCGAAGGTAGGTCTGCAGCTTGGCGAGTTCGGTCTTGTCCACGGTAGGGCTCCGATCGTGTTGGTGGGCCGCGCCCGACGCGGGCGGCGGCTTCGGGGGGCAGCTTTTGGCACGCGCCGCCGCCCCAGTCAAAGGGCTCCGCTGCCCGAAAGACGGGCGCCCGATCGCGAACGACGCGAGAGGCCGCCCGCTCAGTCGTCGGCGAGCATCTGATCCATCGCCCGCGCCGGCTCGGAGCAGGCGACCTCGCCGACCACGCGGGCCGGCACGCCGGCGACCGTGGTGCGCGGCGGCACCGGATGCAGCACCACCGAGCCCGACGCGACCCGCGCGCAATGGCCGACGACGATGTTGCCGAGCACCTTGGCACCGGCGCCGAGCAGCACGCCGCGGCCGATCTTGGGGTGACGGTCGCCCGTCTCCTTGCCGGTACCGCCGAGGGTGACGCCCTGGAGGATCGACACGTCGTCGTCGATCGTCGCCGTGGCGCCGATGACGATGCCGGTCGCATGGTCGAAGAACAGGCCGCGGCCGAGCGGCACCTGCGGATGGATGTCGACCTGGAACACCTCCGACGACCGGCTCTGCAGATAGAGCGCGAACTCCTGCCGCCCCTTCGTCCACAGCCAGTGGGCGAGACGATGGGTCTGGATGGCGTGGAAGCCCTTGAAGTAGAGGATCGGCTCGATCAGCCGTTCGCAGGCCGGATCGCGGTCGAAGACCGCCTGGAGGTCGACGCGGAAGATCTCGCCGATCTCGGGAGCGTCGGCGAGCGCCTCCTCCCAGGTCTGGCGGATCAGCGCCTCCTTGACGGTCGGATGGCCGAGCCGTTCGGCGACGCGGTGGACGATCGCGTCCTCGAGCCGGGAATGGTTGAGCACCGTCTCCCAGGCGAAGCTCGCGAGAGCGGGCTCGCACGCCGCCATCGCTTCCGCCTCGGCGCGCACGCGCGTCCAGATCGGGTCGACGGAGGCGGCGCCCTGCGCCGGGATCTTCTGGGTCTTGGCCATCTCTTCGTCCTTCGGCGGGGGTCCGCGCGGGTCCCCGAACATAGTACTTCTCCCGTGAATATCCAATTGACGACGACGCGAGGCGGGCCGATAGCGGTCGTGCCCTTTCCCGAGGAGACCGCCATGACCGAGACCGCCCCCCTCCGCCAGCTGCCGTCGAGCGATGCCCGCATCCGCGTCGAGGTCGAGGGACCGATCGGCCGCATCGTCGTGGCCAACCCGGCGCGCCGCAACGCCGTCTCGCTCGACATGTGGAAGGCGATCCCCGGCGCGGTCACGGCCCTCGTCGCCGACGAGGCGGTGCGCGTGATCGTGGTGCGCGGCGACGGCGCCCTCGCCTTCGTCTCCGGCGCCGACATCTCGGAGTTCGCCACGGTGCGCAAGGACGCGGCGTCGGCCCGCGCCTACGAGGCCTCGAACGCCGAGGCCTTCGCCGCGCTGCGCCATGCCGCGAAGCCGACCATCGCGATGATTCGCGGCTTCTGCCTCGGCGGCGGCATGGGGCTCGCGGTCGCCTGCGACCTCCGGATCGCCTCCGACGACGCCGTCTTCGGCATCCCCGCCGCCCGCCTCGGCGTCGGCTATCCGCCGGACTGCATCGCCGACGTCGTCGCCGCGGTCGGCCCGCAGCGCGCCAAGGAACTCTATTTCACCGCCCGCCGCCTGACCGCCGCCGAGGCGCTGGCGATCGGTCTGGTCTCGGCCGTCCACCCGGTCGAGGCGCTTGAGAACGAGGCGACGGACCTCGCGACGACCATCGCCCGCAACGCGCCGCTGACCATCCGCGCCGCCAAGGCGGCGATCGACGCCGTGGTCGACGGCGCGCTCGCCGAACGCCGCGACAAGCTCGTCGCCCTGACCGACGCCTGCTTCGCCTCCGCCGACTTCGCCGAGGGCCGCACCGCCTTCCTCGACAAGCGCGAGGCGAAGTTCGAGGGCCGCTGAGCCGCGCCGGGCGGCCGCGGCGCATGCCCTTACGCTACGTCGGGGCGCTTGCACCCGCCCGCGATTCTGTCCATTGAGGCACCTCCGGCGCGATCGCGCGACGACCGGGCCCTTTCGCGACCGGCCGCAGCATTCGGAGTTCCAAGGTGTCCAAACCCACGATCGGCAGCGTCCTCAACGGCGAGACCGTCGCGTTGATCCGGCGCCTCGCCGCCGATCAGGGCACGCGCCACCGCTGGTCCTACGCCTTCGCCTTCGTCTGCCTCGGCCTGATCGCCGTGACCACGGCGGCCTCGGCCTGGCTGATGCGCGACGTCGTCGACAAGATCTTCATGGAAAAGCAGGTCTGGGCGATCTGGATCCTGTCGGGCACGGTCGTCGGCCTCTATCTGGTCAAGGGCTTCGCCACCTACGGCCAGATCGTGACGCTGTCGCGCATCGCCAATGCCGTCGTCGCCACCGTGCAGACGCGGCTCTTCGATCACCTGTTGCGCCAGTCGATGGCCGACTTCTCGAGCCAGCGCTCGGCCGAGGTCATCACCCGCCAGGGCTTCATCGCCAATTCCGCCGGTTCGGCGCTGAACCTGATCGTCACCTCGCTCGGCCGCGACCTGCTGTCGGTGATCGGTCTGGCGGTCGTGATGCTGGTGCAGAACCCGTTCATGTCGCTCTCCGCCGTGGTGGTGATGCCCGGCGCGATCTGGGGCGTGCAGAAGCTCGTCCGCCGCGCCCGCGCCATCATGCGCACGAGCTACACGCAGTCCGTGGTGGTCACCGGCCTCAACCAGGAGACCGTCCACGGCATGAAGGTCGTCAAGGCCTTCGCCCTGGAAGACCACCAGCGTGCCCGCATGGGCGCCGCCGTCTCCGAGGTCCGCGCCCAGGCCGACAAGCTCGCCCGCGTCGCCGCCCGCACCGCCCCGCTGATGGACACGCTCGCCGGCTTCGCCGTCGCCGGCGTCATCCTCTACGGCGGCTGGCGCGTCATCGAGGCCGGCGAGACGCCCGGCACCTTCATGTCCTTCATCACCGCCCTGCTGCTCGCCTACGAGCCCGCCAAGCGGCTGGCGCGCATCCACGTCGACCTGTCGTCGCATCTGGTCGGCGTGAAGATGATGTACGACCTGCTCGCCGAGCCGACGCCCGAGGGCGACGACGCCGATCGTCCCGCCCTCGCGGTCACCGGCGGCCGCGTCGCCTTCGAGGACGTCTCCTTCGCCTATCGCCCGGACGAACCGGTGCTCTCCGGCCTGACGCTGGTCGCCGAAGCCGGCAGGACCACCGCGCTGGTCGGCCGTTCCGGCGGCGGCAAGTCGACGACGCTGTCGCTGCTGCTGCGCTTCTGGGATCCGGCCTCCGGCCGCATCACGGTCGACGGCATCGACATCGCCACCGTCTCGCGCCGGTCGCTGCGCGGCGCCATCGCCTATGTCGGCCAGGACGTCTTCCTGTTCGAGGGCACGATCGGCGAGAACATCGCCCTCGGCCGCCCCGGCGCCACCACCGCCGAGGTCGAGGCCGCGGCGCGCGCCGCCTATGCCCACGACTTCGTCGTGGCCTTCCCCGACGGCTACGCGACGCAGGTCGGCGAGAACGGCACCCAGCTCTCCGGCGGCCAGCGCCAGCGCATCGCCATCGCTCGCGCCATCCTCAAGGACGCGCCGATCCTGCTGCTCGACGAAGCCACCGCCGCGCTCGACACCGAGAGCGAACGTGCCATCCAGAAGGCGCTCGAGGACCTGTCGAAGGGCCGCACCACGCTGGTCATCGCCCATCGCCTGCAGACCATCGAGAAGGCCGACGCGATCTGCGTCGTCGAGGGCGGCCGGGTGGTCGAACGCGGCACCCACGACGAGCTGATCGCCGCCGCCGGTCGCTACGCCGCCCTCCACCGCGCCCACTTCGTCTGATCGCGGCGTCGACGTTCGGACGCTTCTCAGCCCCGGTCGACCGCGGCGAGGAAGGCGAGGACGCCCTGTTTGTAGACCTTGTCGCCGACCGCCAGCATGTGGTCTCGATCGGGGATCGGCAGGTACTCCGCCCCCGGGATGAGCGCCGCCAGCGCCTCGGGCGAACCGGCGACCTCGTCGCGCGTGCCGACCGCGATCAGCACCGGCAGATCGAGCGCCATCAGCCCGGTCCGCTCGACCGGCTGGCGCGAGCCGCGCATGCAGGCGGCGAGCGCCAGGAGATCCGATCCCGTCTGCTTGGCGAAGGCGCGATAGGCGAGCGCCTTCTTGCTGGTGACGTCGGCGTCGTTCTCCGCCTCCAGCGCCTCGGCGATCGAGGTCTGGCCCTTCAGCCCCTCGACCATCGCATAGGCGAGGCCGCCGAAGATCGCCGAGCGCAGCCGCTCGGGATGACGCACGGCGAGATGACCGGTGATCCACGCCCCCATCGAATAGCCCATGACATGGGCCTTCTCGATGCCGAGATGGTCCATCAGCCGGCGGACGTCCTCCGCCATGTGGGTGCCGGTGCCGTAGACCTCGGGGTCGTGCGGCCCTTCCGAGGCGCCGTGGGCGCGGTTGTCGATCGAGACGACGCGGTAGCCCGCCCCGGTCAGCGCGTCGACCCAGCCGGTCGACACCCAGTTGACCCGGGTGTTGGAGGCGAAACCGTGCACCAGCACGATCGGCGTCGCCTCGGCCGGGCCGGTGTCGAGATAGGCGATGCGGACGCCGTCGGACGAGAAGGACTGCATGGGCGGCACCGATCGGGCGGGGGAACGGGAGAGAGGCACGAGCTTCATGGGGTGCGAGGCTAACCGCCCCGAAGGGCGGCGAAAAGCCCCGATCGCCCGCGACGACGTGTGCCGCCCTCGAGGGCGCATATGCTCCTCATTTCCCACTACCCACGGCGCCGCGCGGTGGGTATGGTGCCGGCCTTCGGAAGAGAGCACGAGGATATTCCATGGCGGACGCCGCGGTTCCCCATTTCGCCAACGACGGTGGCATCGACAAGATCCGAATCGGTGCGCGCGAGTTCATGTGCGTCGGTGCCAAGCCGCCGTTCGATCACCCGCACGTCTATCTCGACATGGGTGGCGACGCCGAGAAACTCTGCCCGTGGTGCGGCACGCTCTACGTCTATGACGAGAGCCTGAAGCCGACCCAGGCGGTGCCCGCCGAAGCCGAGTGGCATCCCGCCGCCGCCGCCGAATGACGCGGACGGGGCGCCGCTCCGCGGCCCCCGCCACCGATCCGCAGGCCTCGCGCCCGCGGGATCGGAAGGAGAATCGGTGACACCATGTCTCGCCATGCGCTCATCGTGGCCGGAGGCGGCATCGGCGGCCTGACCGCCGCGCTCGCGTTGGCACGCGACGGCCATCGCGTGACCGTGCTCGAACAGGCCTCGGAGCTCGCCGAGGTCGGTGCCGGCATCCAGCTCTCGCCCAACGCCTCGCGCGTGCTGATCGATCTCGGCCTCGGCGACGCCCTCGCCCGCTTCGCGGTGACGCCCGACGACATCCGCATCTTCTCGACCCGCGCCGGCGGCGAAGTCGGCCGCACGCCGCTCGGCAACATCCCCTTCGAGCGCTGGGGCGCGCCCTTCTGGGTGATCCATCGCGCCGACCTGCTCGGCGTCCTCGCCGAGGCCGCGCGCCGCACGCCCGGCATCGAGCTGGTGCTCGGCGCCCGCCTGCGCGACGTCTCCGCCGAACCCGGCGAGATCTCCGTCCACGCCACCGTCGACGGCGAGGCCCGCGACTTCCGCGCCGACGGTCTGATCGGCGCCGACGGCGTGCGTTCGCGCGTCCGCGTCGGCGTGCGCGGCGGACCGCCCGCCCGCTACACCGGCCGCACCGCCTATCGCGCCACCCTGCCGATCGACGCCGTGCCGGAAGAGGTCCGCCGCTCGACCGGCCTGTGGTTCTCGACCCGCGCCCATCTCGTCCACTATCCGATCCGCGCCGGCCGCGAATGGAACATCGTGGCGATCGTCGAGGACGCCTGGCACGACGAGAGCTGGTCGGTGCCCGCCGACCGCCAGGAGGTCGCCCGCGTCTTCGGCCTCGCCAAGGATCGCTGGCCGCCGCTCGCCCGCAAGCTGCTGGCGACGCCCGCCAACTGGACCAAGTGGGCGCTCTGCGGCTTCGACGGCAACTTCGAATGGACGTCCGGCGCGGTGACGCTGCTCGGCGACGCGGCCCACGCCACCCTGCCCTTCGCCGCCCAGGGCGGCGGCATGGCGATCGAGGATGCCGAGGTGCTCTCCCGTGCGCTCGCCGGCGCGCCCAACGTCGCCGCCGCCTTCCGCGCCTACGAGTCGATCCGCAAGCCGCGCACCCGCGCCATCGTCGACCGCGCGGTCAAGAACGGCCGCATCTACCACATGCCCGACGGCCTCGCCTTCTTCCGCGACACCGCGCTGCGCCTCGGCCTCGGCGCCCGGCTGATCGATCGGATGGCCTGGATCTACGGCTGGCGACCCTCCTGAGGCCCGTCGCGGGCGCATCTGCGGTGGGCATCTCGGCGCCGCGCCTTGAGAGGGCGGCGGCTTCGCGCTATCGAAGCGGAAAGCGGCGAGCCCGAGACGGGAGAAGCGCGACACCGTGAGCGACATCGACACCTCCCCCGCCCCCACCTCCGGCGCCTCCGATCGCATCGTCACCGCCGCCATGCTGGTGATCGGCGACGAGATCCTGTCCGGCCGCACCAAGGACCGCAACGTCGGTTTCCTCGCCGACCGGCTGACCGAGATCGGCATCGATCTGCGCGAGGTCCGCATCGTCCCCGACGAGGAGGCGATGATCGTCGAGGCGGTGCGCGCCCTGTCGGCGCGCTGGAACCTCGTCTTCACCTCGGGCGGCATCGGCCCGACCCACGACGACATCACCGCCGACGCGGTCGCCGCCGCCTTCGAGGTCGCCATCGACCACGACCCGCGCGCCGTCGCCATCCTCGAGCAGCGCTCGCGCGAACGCGGCTTCACCGTCAACGAGGCGCGCCTGCGCATGGCGCGCATGCCGGTGGGCTCCGATCTGATCGAGGTCGACAACGGCATGCCGGGCTTCCGCATCGGCAACGTCCACGTCATGGCCGGCGTGCCGAGCGTCTTCGAGGCGATGGTGAAGGCCGTCGTCTCCCGCCTCACCGGCGGCCGTCCGATGCTGTCGGAGAGCGTCGACGCCGGTGTCGGCGAAGGCCTCATCGCCACCCCGCTCGGCGCCGTCCAGAAGGCGCACCCCTCGACGGTCATCGGCTCGTATCCTTATGAGCGCGACGGCCGCTTCGCCACCAACGTCGTCGTCCGTTCGCGTGACCCGGAGGCGCTCGCCGCCGCCGTCGCCGCCGTCGAGGCGATGCTCGCCGACGTCCGTTCCACCTCACCTCGGAGATGAACCCATGTCGGGTCCGCAGCCGAAAGTCTTCCCCGTTTCCTGGGACCAGTTCCACCGCGACGCCCGCGCCCTGACGTGGCGCCTCAGCGGCTCGGGTCCGTTCTCGGCGATCGTCGCCATCACCCGCGGCGGCCTCGTGCCGGCGGCGATCGTCGCGCGCGAGCTCGACATCCGCCTGATCGAGACGATCTGCGTGGCGAGCTACCACGACTACACGACGCAGGGTGAGCTCAAGGTGATGAAGGGCGTCGCCGAGGACCTGACCGCCAAGGCCGGCGGCAACGGCAAGGGCATCCTGATCGTCGACGACCTCGTCGACACCGGCAAGACCGCCCGCGTGGTGCGCGAGATGCTGCCGGAGGCCCATTTCGCCACCGTCTACGCCAAACCGCAGGGCCGCCCTCTCGTCGACACTTTCATCACGGAAGTGTCGCAGGACACTTGGATCTATTTCCCCTGGGACATGGGCCTCACCTTCCAGCCCCCGATTCGCGAGGGCGGTGCCTGAGGCTCCGTTCTCCTCGATCGCAGCGGCGCAGCCGACAGCGCCCCTACCCCGACAACGAAAGGCGACAGCCCGTGAACGATCACACCAACGACAACGACAACGCCGACATGGAAAGCTGGGACGACGAGCAGGAGGCCCATGCCGAGGCCATCCGCGAGATGGTCCTCGACTACCTCGACGAGAACGACGTCGACGAGGGCACCGCCGTCTTCGGCCTGATGGAGATCGCCCTGTCGATCGCCATGTCGGGCTACGTCATGTCGACCGAGAAGCCCTCGGCCGGCGGCCTGCAGATGGAACTCGACCGTCTCGCCAAGGACATCTCCGACCTCATCCGCGAGGCCAAGAAGTCGGCCAAGACCTTCGTCGAGGAGACGATGGCCGCCCTCGAGGAAGCCGACGAGACCCCGCGCGGCGACGCCTGAGCGCCACGGCGCGCGTCGCCACGAGGGATGAAAAACGAAGACCCCGGCGGATGTTCCGCCGGGGTCTTCATGTTTTCATCGAGATCCCGGGTCTCAGAGGCCGAGGCGATCGAGCTGCGTCATGGCGAGCAGCAGCCAGCGGCGCACGTAGGCGCGCAGCGTGTAGGAGTTGGCGGCATCCGAGCCGTCGGCGTTCTTGTTCTCGACGTAGTCGCGGAAGGTCGCGGACGTGTCGTCGACGGCCTGATAGGCCATCGGATCGAGCGGCGGGATCTCGATCTCGACGCCGCCGCCGGCGAGGAACTCCTCGCGAGTGCGGCTGGCGTCCCAGCGCGCCATCGAGGCGCCCGAGGCGACGTTGCGCACCGCCACGTGGGTGGCGCCGGAGAAGCGCTTCAGTGTCTCGTCGATCTCGGCGACCGACTCCACCGACGACCCGAGCACGTGCAGGAAGACCAGGCGATAGGCGCCCTCGCGCGCGTCACGGAAGATGTGGAGGTCTTCCATCAGCGTCAGCACGTCGAAGAAGGTGCCGGCGCGCAGGTCGAGCACCAGCACGGTGCCCTCGCGGGCCTCGGCGAGCGTGTCGAAGATGCGGGCCTGATCGGCGACCTTGGCGGTGTCCACCACCTCGGTGACCTTGGGATAGAAGCGGGCGAGCGAACCGGCCGGGAACTCGGCGTCGAAGGCGGCATGCTGGCGCTTGGTGTCGGCGAGCCAGTGGCAGAGCAACCGCGCCGTGGTGGTCTTGCCGACACCGCCCTTCTGCGCGGCGACGATCACCAGGGTCGGTTTGATCACGGGTTGCTTCGCCATGGCTTCATGTCCCTTCAGGCCGGTTGCCGGCTCCGCCCCCGCGAAGCCCCGTCGCGTCGCGGCCGAGGCCGCGAATCCCCCAATATGCATTTCGTCCGCATCATAATGCGGCGCGACGATAAGGCACGAAGGTTCTCGCCGAGGTCAAGGCTCCAATTGCCGCGTTTTTCGCGCGTGGTGAACGTCGAAGACGAACGAGCGCCGGACCGATCTTCGGTCCGACGCTCGCCGATGACGCAGAGGAAGGCGCGACGCAACTCGGCGCGTCAGCGGGTCTGTTCGCGCAGGAGTTCCTCGACCACCCGATCGAACCCGTCCTTGCCGGCCGGCGTCTTCATCTTTTCGGCGGCGACGGCGGCGTCGCGCTTGGCGACGAGGGCGCCGAGATCGCTCTGCAGGCGCTTGCGCTCGGCGACCTTGGCCTCGACCGCCACCTTCAGCTCGGCCGCCGAGAGCTTCTGCAGCTCTTCCGGCAGATCCTTGCGATCGACCTTCTCCGGCTCGGCGCGGGCGGCCAGCACGTCGGCGACGAGATCGCCCTCGCCGGTCACGACCTTGGCCCGTTCGGCCTCCGACTTGGCGCGGATGTTGTAGCTCGCCATGTCCGAGGCGGCGGGCGCGGGCGCGGCGGCGGCGCGCATCGCCTTCTCCTTGACGTCGGCCTGCCGGCGCTGCGAGCCGTAGGGCACGATCGTCCTGTTGAGGCGGATCTGGATCTGGAGGATCTCGTCGTCGTAGGGCGTGTGGATCTGCACCACGCCGCCCGACTGCGGGATCTGCGCGTAGCGTCCCTTGCCGAGCTGGGCGATGGTCTTCCAGGCGAGTTCGGTGTCCTGCGCCTTGCCGCACTGGAGCGCGTCGACGACGATCTCCTTGTCGGCGGCGATCTTCAGCGTGTCGGTGAAGGGCACGTCCTGCGGATAGTCCATGTGGGGCGGCGCGTCGCCGACCAGGAAGATCAGCCGGCGGGTGTCCTTGCCCTCGGTCCAGGCGAGCTTGTTCACCGCCACGGCGAGCGCCTCGTTGACCGATTCCGGCCAGTCGCCGCCGCCCTGGGCGCGATACTCGAGGAGCTTGCCGTAGACGGCGGAAATGTCGGTGGAGAGGTCCCACTTGTCGGTGACGTAGACGTCGCCGCGGTCGCGGTAGCCGACGAGACCGATGCGGATCTCGGCGTTCGGGTGCTGCTTACGCACTTCGTCGGCGATCGCCCAGACCTTGCGCTTGGCGCCGTCGATCAGGTCGCCCATCGAGCCGGTGGTGTCGAGCACGAAGGCGATCTCGATGCGCTTGGGCGCGGCGATGTCGGCGGCCGAGGTGCCGGCGACGCGGCCCGGCTCGGTGGTGACGGCGGCGGCCTGCGGCGCGGTCTCCTGTCCGACGGAGGCATTGGTGATGGCGACGACGAGCGCGGTCGCGAGGCCGGACGCCAGGATGAGCCTGTTCATGGTGATCTCCCCACCCTCGCCGTCGCCCGCACCGCGATCCCCACGATCACGGCCGCTCCGGAAGGGCCGAGACGAAGGCTCGTCCCCGATCGTGCCCGCCCCTCGGCGGGACCGTGGCGGAATTTCGTCCTTTGCGGACCCTTGTCGTGGCGGAGGGATCGATCGTCGCGGGGCGTGGAGAACGCGAGGAGGCGCTTGATCGACGGCGCCGAGGTGGCTACCGGTGGTGACATGCGGACGTGGCGAAACCGGTAGACGCAGCGGGCTTAAAACCCGCATCCTTCGGGAGTAGGGGTTCGAGTCCCCTCGTCCGCACCAACTTGAGCCCGATGAGGCGTCAGCGCTTCGCAGGCAGTTCGTCCAAGACCGATAAATTCGTTTGGCCGGCCAAGACCGCCACTCACAGTAGACGGTCACGCTTCCCAGTCTCTTCGTCCTCATGCAAATGGCAGCAGACTGGCATAAGCAACCTTCTCGGTTGTATAGAGGCACCATTGCGTGCCATGATACGCGTCATGATGAGATTGTACGTAGACGAGGTGGGGACCGATGGTCTCACACACCTCAACACTGACAAGAATAAATTTTTGAGCATCACGGGCGTTGCAATGCGCATTAACATTGCTCGCGATGATTTAGAGCCGGCCATTTCCCGACTGAAGGCGGAAGTGTTTGACCAAGATCCAGACAGCCCGATAATTTTGCATCGCTCAGACATAATGGGCTTCAAGGGCCCATTCGAGACCTTGAGAGATAACAGCAAGAGGAAACTATTTGACGAAACATTACTACGCATAATGCAAGAGACAGAGTACAAGGTAATAACTGCATTTATAAACAAAGAATGGATGTTAAAACAAACACACTGGATGCAGAGGCATCCATATCATTATCTAATGCTAATAATTATTGAGAAGTATACAAAGCTACTTGAGCGGTGCGGCGAGACGGGCGACATAATGCCCGAGAGCCGGCAATCGAAAGATGCAACATTGCAAGAGGCATATGCTGAAATTCGAGAAAAAGGGACGAATTTTGAAAGTGCAAAGACAATTCAAAGGCGAATACCTGCAAAAACATTGAAATTCAGAACAAAAAAAGACAATATTTCCGGCCTTCAACTGTGCGATCTAATCGCACATCCAAGCCACATGACAATACGGAAAATCATGAAACACGATGTAACTCTAGGAAATTTTGCAAGGAAA
This sequence comes from Rhizobiales bacterium UBA697, assembly GCA_002298965.1. GTDB lineage: Bacteria > Pseudomonadota > Alphaproteobacteria > Rhizobiales > Ancalomicrobiaceae > Pinisolibacter. The sequence continues at coordinate 18,757 of DBMN01000224.1, forward strand.
GTGGCGCTCATTCTATGGGCAATGAAGTACGATCGATCGCCATGGACAGGCCAAATCAAAGGGTATGGCATCAAACACATGCCATAAAACACTAGGGCGGCGCACGCAGGCGCCGCCCGATGGATTATTGTACCATCTGTGTACCGGCCGCTCAGGAGCACCGGGTTGCATCGTGGTTATCACGAGGAATGATTCGCAGCAAATATATCCGAATTCGCCTTTCGTTCCCCCCCCCAACCTTCCCGCCGCCCGCACCATGCCCCCTCACGGCACCAGCTTCGCGCAGGTCTTGCCGCCGACGGTCGGGGCGCCGGAGAGCGCCAGCGACACCGGCGCGACCAGCGCATAGCCCGCCGCGCAGCTCGCCCCGCCCGAGCCCGGGCGGTGGGTGCGGTAGTGGCTGTTGACGCCGGCATAGGGTTTGACCCAGCCGCCGACCTCCCAGTTGAGACCGGCGTTGACCAGCGGCCCCTGGGCGCCGACCGCCAGCACCGGCCGCCAGTCGACCGCCTTGAAGCCGACGCCCGCCTCGCCCTGGACGTATTCGCCGCCGGCGATGCCCATGACGCGGACGGTCGGCTTGTAGAAGTTGAGCAGGCTCACCGGTACCGCGACGTCGGCCTTGGCGCCGACCACCATGCCGGCCGGATTGGTGCGGGTGCGCCGCACGCCGACGACGAGCTCGGGATTGAAGTCGGCGAAGTTCCACTGCACCCCGACCGTCACCGCCGTCTCGACGTTGGCCGGCCCCGACGTCGCGATCGCCGGCGCGGCGCAGAGATAGTCGAGGCCGCAGGTGCCCGCCGCCTGCGCGGCCGGCACGGCGGACCCGGCCGCCAGGGCCGCCGCCACGAATTGTCGAAGACGCATCCGATCCATCCCTCGCGCCCGCCCCTCGCCGTCTCGGCCGGGCGCGCGTTCCCCGAGGGAAGCGTAGCGAGAGATGGTTTCCGCTTTCTCTCCGCGCTCAGCGCAGCAGCGTCATCAGCAGCGGCACCAGGATCGCCGTCACCACCGCGTTGAGCCCCATGCCGATGCCGGCGAAGACGCCGGCGATCGGGTGGACGGTGAAGGCCCGCGCCGTGCCGATGCCGTGCGAGGCCAGCCCGACGGCGAAGCCGCGCGCCGCCCAGTCGCGGATGCGGAGCGCGTTCATCGTCGGCGTCACCATGATCGCCCCGACGATGCCGGTGATGATGACGAGACCCGCCGTCAGCGACGGCAGGCCGCCGACCGTCTCGGAGATCGCCATGGCGACCGGCGCCGTCACCGACTTGGGCGCCAGCGACGCCACCACCTGGCCCGGCGCGCCGAGCACGCGCGCCACGCCGACCGCCGAGACGATCGCCACGATCGAACCGACCACCAGCGCCGCCGCCATCGGCACGATCTCGCGCACCACGACCGCCCGGTTGCGCCACAGCGGCACGCCGAGCGCCACCGTCGCGGGACCGAGCAGGAAGTGGACGAACTGCGCGCCGTCGAAATAGGTGCGATAGGGCGTGCCGGTGAGCTTCAGCAGCACGCCGATGGCGAGAAGCGACACCAGCACCGGATTGACCAACGGATGACGACCGCACGCCAGCGCGACATGGTCGGCGGCGAGGAAGACGACGACCGTCACCGACAGCCAGAACAGCGGCGACGCCGACAGATAGACCCAGAGCGCCACGCCGTTCATGCCTCGGTCTCCTCTTCGGTGCGCCCCTGCAGGCGCTTCACCAGCCGGAAGGTCGCCACCGTCGCCAGCATCGCCACCGCGGTCGAGACGACGATCGAGGCGGCGATCGGCAGCCCCTCGGCCTCGATCAGGTCGAGATACTGCACGACGCCGACGCCGGCCGGCACGAAGAGGATGGAGAGCGAGGCGAGCAGCCCGTCGGCGGCGCGCTCGAGCGGCCGGCCGTGTTCCAGCGGATCGGGCCGATCGGTCTTCGACCACAGCGCCAGCGCGACGACCAGCAGCGCCATGCCGAGCACCGGTCCCGGCACCGGCAGACCGAGCGCGCGCGACACCACCTCGCCTATGAGCTGGAGCGACAACAGGACGGCGAAACCTTGGATCACGGCGACCTCCGCACGGGCCGTTGAAGAGCGGCGCGGAGATTGCCCGAGGCGTTTCGCCCGGTCGAGTGCCCCGAAACGGGAAGCCGCGTCCCGAAAATGGCGGATCTCCGCCATCGGCGGTGCGGGCTTTTCAGGCTCCCGCGACGGCGTCACAATGGCCCCCTCGCCCCGGAGTGCCCCATGATCCTGACGATCGTCCGTTTCCGCCTGCCCCATCCCGTGACGCTCGAGGAGGCGGCCCGCCGCTTCGCCCTGTCGGCGCCGAAGTACCTCGGCCTGCACGGGCTGATCCGCAAGCACTACATCCGCTCCGACGACGGCTACACCGTCGGCGGCGTCTACGTCTGGAAGGACCGCGCCGCCGCCGAGGACTGCTATGCCGGCGACTGGGGCGACCGCGTCCGCGTGCTCTACGGCGTCGAGCCGGAGATCGAGTGGTACGAGAGCCCGGTCGGCGTCGACAACGTCACCCACACGCTGATCTGAGGGCCGCTCCTTGTCCGAGAACGCCGCCGACACCGTCACCATCGCCTCGGCCGATCTCGAGGCCGAGATCGCCCTCCTCGGCGCCGAACTCGTCCGCCTCGACACCGCGGCCGGCGAAAGCCTGCTGTGGAACGGCGATCCGGCCTTCTGGGCGGGTCGCGCGCCGCTGCTCTTTCCCATCGTCGGCACTCTCGCGGGCGGACACTTCCGCCACGGCGGCCGCGACTACGCCCTCCCCCGCCACGGCTTCGCCCGCCGCGCGCGCTTCACCGTCGTCGATCGCTACGCCGGCGCGGTCACGCTGCGGCTCGAGGCGAGCGACGAGACCCGCGCCGTCTGGCCCTTCGCCTTCCGCCTCGACGTCACCCATGCGCTCGACGGCGCGCGGCTGACGACCACCGCGGCGGTGACCAACCTCTCCGACGAGGCGATGCCGACGAGCTTCGGCTTCCACCCCGCCTTCCGCCGGCCGCTGCCCGGCGCCGGCCCTGCGGCCGACCACGTCGTCCGCTTCGCGAAGCCGGAACCCGCCCCCGTCCGCCGTCTCGATGCCGACGGCCTCGTCGACCCCGTCCCGCGCCCGACGCCGGTGGTGGGCGATCGGCTCGCCATCGACGACGCGCTCTTCGTCGAGGACGCGCTGATCTTCGATCGGCTGGAGAGCCGAAGCCTGACCTTCGGCACCGACGCCGCCCGCCTCGCCGTCGCCCTCGACGGCATGCCGCATCTCGGCCTGTGGTCGAAACCCGGCGCCCCCTTCCTCTGCATCGAGCCGTGGCAGGGCCATTCCGACCCGGCGGGCTTCGCCGGCACGCTCGCCGAGAAGCCCGGCACGGTGGCGATTCCCTCCGGTGAGACCCGCCGCTTCGCCATGTCCGTCGCGCTGGAACACTGAGCCGGCGGTACCTCTTCGCTCTCCTCCTGCGGGGCCCTTGCGCAATCTGGTGATCCCGAGTTCGATGCCGTGCGCGATGCTTCGAGACGGCGTTCTCCGAACGCCTCCTCAGCATGAGGCGCTTGTGTTTGCAGAGGAAATCTCCGACGCCTCATCCTGAGGAGCGCCGCAGGCGCGTCTCGAAGGATCGCGCACGGACATCGAATTCGGCTCCGAGGCGTTGCACGATGGTCCCCTGATGGGAGGGGGAGCCACAGCGGCGCCCGTCGAAGAGCCGGACGTCGTGAAGCTCGGTACCGGTCGACGAGGCCAGCTTCGGCACCTTGCCGGCGGCCCATCCGATATTTTTCACGCCCTCGTCCCCCTCGGGCGATCCGCGCGCGCGTTCCGTGCGTAGACCTTCCGAAGGCGCCGCGTCTCCGCCGCGCCGTGGGAGACCCGCGCGATGACCGAAACCACCCGCCACCGCCGCCGCATCGCCGTGATCGGCACCGGGATTTCCGGCCTTTCGGCCGCCTGGCTGCTGTCCCGCGCCCACGACGTCGAGGTCTTCGAGGCGGATGCCCGCATCGGCGGTCATTCCAACACCGTCGAGGTCGAGATCGCCGGCCGCCGCATCGCCGTCGACACCGGCTTCATCGTCTACAACGAGCCCTGCTATCCGAACCTCACCGCCCTCTTCGACCACCTCGGCGTCGAGACCGCAGCGACCGACATGAGCTTCGCCGTGTCGCTCGATCGGGGACGGCTGGAATATGCCGGCACCGACCTCGCCGGCCTCCTCGCCCAACCGTCGAACCTCGCCCGCCCGCGCTTCTGGTCGATGATGCGCGATCTCCTGCGGTTCTATCGCGAGGCCCCGGCGGCGCTCACGACGATGGGCGAGGAGAGCCTCGACGACTGGCTGGACGCCCGCGGCTACGGCGCCGCCTTCCGCGAGGATCACCTCTATCCGATGGCCGCCGCCATCTGGTCGACCCCGGCGATGGAGGTCGGCCGCTATCCGGTCGCCGCCTTCGTCCGCTTCTGCGAGAACCACGGCCTCTTGAGGGTCACCGGTCGGCCGGTCTGGCGCACCGTCGTCGGCGGCAGCCGCAACTACGTCGCCCGCCTCGCCGCCCCCTTCGCCGACAGGATCCGCGTCGCGAGCCCCGTCGTCTCGATCCGCCGCGACGCTGCCGGTGTCGAGATCGTCGACGCCTCCGGCACCGCGCGGCGCTACGACCGCGTGGTGATCGCCACCCACGCCGACCGCGCGCTGGCGCTGCTCGCCGACCCGTCGGCCGAGGAACGGCGCATCCTCTCGGCCTTCCGCTATTCGCGCAACATCGCCGTGCTGCACGGCGACACCGACCTGATGCCGCGCCGCCGCCGCGCCTGGGCGAGCTGGAACTATCTCTCCGACGGCCGCGGCCACGACCGTCGCCTGTCGGTGACCTACTGGATGAACCGCCTCCAGCCGCTCGGAGACGAGACGCCCGATCTCTTCGTCACGCTGAACCCGCTGCGCGAACCGCGCCGCGACACCGTCCATGCCGAGATCGCCTACGATCATCCGCTCTTCGACGTCGGAACCTTCCGGGCGCAGAAGGAGATCTGGTCGTTGCAGGGGCAGCGCGACACCTGGTTCTGCGGCGCCCATTTCGGCGCCGGCTTCCACGAGGACGGCCTTCAGGCGGGCCTCGCGGCGGCGGAGGAGGCGGGCGACGTCACCCGCCCCTGGCGCGTCGCCGACGCCGACGGCCGTATCCATCGCCTGCCCCGGCCGGCACGGAGCCCGCGTGCGGAGGCGGCGGAATGACCGCGCTCGCCTCCGGCCTCTATCGCGGCCACGTCACCCACCACCGCACGCGCCCGCGCGAGCATCGCCTCGCCTCGCGCATCTGGTCGATGCTGATCGATCTCGACGAACTCGACGGGCTCGATCGCCGCTTCCGCTTCTTCTCGGCCGGCCGGGCGAACCTCGTGTCCTTCCGTCCGACCGATCGCGGCGACGGCTCGGGGCACTTGCGCGAGACGATCGAGGCCGAGATGCGCGCCGCCGGGATCGAACCCGACGGCGGGCCGATCCGCCTCTTCACCATGCCGCGCATCCTCGGCCGCGCCTTCAATCCGCTGTCGGTCTTCTTCTGCCACCGTCGCGACGGGTCGATCGCCGCGATCCTGTGGGAGGTCGACAACACCTTCGGCGAGCGCCACGGCTACCTGATCCCGGTCGAGGCGGGCACCGACGGCGAGATCCGCCAGTCCTGCGACAAGGGCTTCTACGTCTCGCCCTTCATGGACATGGATCTCGCCTACCGCTTCCGCGTGAGCCCGCCCGGCGAGACCTTCGCGCTGGTGATCGAGGTCTCCGACGCCGAAGGCCCGATGTTCTCCGCCCGCCATCTCGCCCGCCGCGTCGAGGCGAGCGACGCCGCCTTCCTGCGCATCGCCCTGACCACGCCGTTCCAGGCGCTGGGCGTCGTCGGCGCCATCCATCGGGAGGCGCTGAAACTCTGGCTGAAGGGCCTGCGCCTGCGCCCCCGCCCGCCGCTGCCGGGGCAGGCGGTGACGGCGGTGTTGCCCGAGCCGCGGATCAAACCGGCGGAGTGAGGCCGACGACGAGGAGACGACACGAAGAAGGGGGCCGATCGGCCCCCTTTTCTCGTCCGTCTCGCCCGCCTCACAGCCCCACGAAGGGCTGCAGCAGACGGCCGATGCCGTGGATGCGCAGGCGGCCCTCGACGGCGGCGATGCAGATGCATTCGCCGTCGGCATCGACCTGCGGCCGGTGGTCGATGTGCTCGTCGACCTCCACCAGATCGCCCGGCCCGTAGGCGTCGCGACCGTCGGAGAAGCCGCCGACCAGCACCTGCGTGAACTCGCGGCCGGTGTGCCCGTGGCGCGGCGCACCGCCGGCGGCGGGGATGCGCAGCAGGATGACGTTGGCGCCGGCGTCGCCGTCGATCTCGACCCGCGCGAAGGCGAGCGCCGAACCGATCCGCCGCCAGCGGCCGACCCGATGGGCGGCGAGCCGCGCCGGCAGGACGATTCCGTCCGGCGTCGCC
>DBMN01000053.1 GCA_002298965.1 Rhizobiales bacterium UBA697
CAGAAGCTCGACAAGCTCGGCATGCGCGGCTCGGAGACCGGCGAACTGGTGTTCGAGGACTGCGAGGTGCCGGCCGAGAACATCGTCGGCGAACTGAACCGCGGCGTCGCCGTGCTGATGTCGGGCCTCGACTACGAACGCGCCGTGCTCGCCGCCGGCCCCCTCGGCCTCGCCCAGGCGGCGCTCGACGTGGTGCTGCCCTACATCCATCAGCGCCAGCAGTTCGGCGCGCCGATCGGCACCTTCCAGCTGGTCCAGGCCAAGGTCGCCGACATGTATGTCGAACTCAATGCGGCGCGCGCCTATGTCTATGCCGTCGCCAAGGCCTGCGACCGCGGCCGCACGACGCGCGAGGATTCCGCCGGCGCCATCCTGTTCGCCGCCGAGCGCGCCACCAAGGCGGCGCTCGACGCCATCCAGCTGCTCGGCGGCATGGGTTACGTCAGCGAGAGCCCGACCGGCCGCCTGCTGCGTGACGCCAAGCTCTACGAGATCGGCGCCGGGACGAGCGAGATCCGCCGCATGCTGATCGGCCGCCAGTTGTTCGAGCGCACCGCCTGAGGCGAGCGCGGCGCCGCCGCCCCGATCCCGAGAGCCGTGTTGCGAAGATCCTCGCATCCGGTCCTCTCCCCCCTCGAGGGGGAGAGACAGAGAGAGGGGGACGGCGTTCCGGCCCGGCTTCGTGCTGTCGGGAGGCTGCATGCCCCCCCCTCCCTGACCCTCCCCCTCGAGGGGGGAGGGGAAGACCCTTCACGCGAAGGCCGACCGCGCCCGCGCGACGATGCCGCGGAACGCCTCCGAGACCTCGGCGAGGCGCGCGTCCCACGCCGGGTCGGGCGTCTGGCCCTCGATCCGGCGCTCCCACACCTCCATCAGACAGGCGATGCAGAACGGGTCGATCAGCGACTTCTGCAGCCCGACGGTCAGGATCAGCGCGGCGAGGAAGGTCCAGCCCGGTCCCGAGCCCGGCGCGAACCAGACGAGCGCCGCCGCCGGTCCCATCACGAGGAAGAAGATCACCACCGCCGCCAGCCAGCGGAAGAGCGTCAGCCACACGGCGTTCTTCAGCACCAGCGTCGCGTTCTGGGCATAGAGCACGATCGACTGGCGCGCGGTGGTCCAGGGATCGTCCGAGCCGAGGCGGATGTCGCGGGCGAGCACCAGCTCGTCGACGAAGGTGGTCGACATGCGCACGACCGCACCGACCAGCCGCGCCAACCCGTCGAGGCCGGGCGCGCCGGTGAAGGCGGCAATCCCCGAGACGAGGCCGGTCACCGCGCCGACCGCCCCCTTCACCGCCTGATCGAGCACGAAGAGCAGATGGATCTCGCCGAATCGCGCCCTGGTCTCGGCCAGCGCGAATCGCACCTGATCGACGCCGGACGGCATCGGTCGCCCGGCCGACGCGGTCGCCAGCGCCGCGACGTGGCCGGCGGTGGTCAGGTAGAGGAGATATTCGCGCAAGCCCCAGATCGTGATCGACGCCGCGCCGAGACCGGCGAGACCGCCCCAGAAGGTCGCGGCATGACGGAAGTCGGCGTCGCCGACATGGCCGACGCCCCAGCCGAGACCGGCGCCGACCCCCATCGCGGCGACGATCGCGCCGGTGACGGTCCCCCAGACGATCAGCCGCAGAACGGTGAAGGGCCAGGTCTTCAGGACCAGACCGACCGCGCGAAGAACCGAGAAATCCCACATGAGACGACCTCCTCGGGCGCGCCCCGCCCATCGGTCCGGCACCCGTCGTCTCTTGGTCGCGCGACGGCGCCGATGCGTTCACCACGAAGTGCGCGGAAGCCCTTCGCCGGGAAAGCGGCCTCGACAGGGGGCACGCCGGTGACTACATCTAGGGGCAACCCACTCGCAACGCTCTCATTCGGGAAGCGCCATGATCAAGACCCCCAAGACCTACTGGTACACGCGCCTCGACGAGGAAGAGGAAGAGGAAGAGAAGACCAAGACGCCTCAGTCCGTCCCGGTCGACAAGCACCTCTTCGACAGCCGTACCGTTCTGATCACCGGTTCGATCACCCAGGAGCTGGCCCGCGACGTCACCGCCCGCCTGCTGGCTCTGTCGCAGGTGTCGAAGGACCCGATCAACGTCATCGTCTGCTCGCCCGGCGGCCACGTCGAGTCCGGCGACATGATCCACGACATGATCGCCTTCATCGGCGTGCCGGTGAACATGATCGGCGTCGGCTGGGTCGCCTCGGCCGGTGCGCTGATCTACGTGTCGGTGCCGAAGGAGCGTCGCTTCTGCCTGCCCAACACCCGCTTCCTGCTGCATCAACCGTCCGGCGGCGCCGGTGGCCCGGCCACCGACATCGAGATCCAGGCGCGCGAGATCATCAAGATGCGCGATCGCCTGAACCAGATCTTCGCCGATGCCACCGGCCAGTCGCTGGAGCGCATCGCCAAGGACACCGACCGCGACTTCTGGATGGGCCCGGACGAGGCGATCGCCTACGGTCTCGTGAACAAGATCGTGAAGACGATCGGCGAAGTCGCCTGATCGACGCCGCCATGGCATGATGAGAAGGGGCCCTTCCGGGCCCCTTCGCACGTCCGGCCCCGCGCGGGGCCGTATCGGGGGGGCGAGACGCATGGCCTACCAACTCGGCAAGCTCGTCGGCTGGCTGCTGTTTCCCTCGATGATCGCGCTCGTCTTGGCGACCCTCGGCGTCGTGCTGCCGATCGTCGCCCGCCGGCCGGGCCTCGTCCGCACCGGGCGGATCATGGTCGCCGTCGGCGTCGCGGCGCTGGTCACGATGACGCTGACGCCCTTCGGCACCTGGATCGCCCGCCCGCTCGAGCTGCGCTTCCCGCGGCCCGCGGCCGACGCACCCCCGCCCGAGGGCATCGTCCTGCTCGGTGGCGGCGTCGATTCGATCGCCGAGATGCGCACCGGCGGCACCAAGTATCACATCGGCGCCGAGGCGGTGGTCGAGGCGGCGCGTCTGGCGAAGCGCTTCCCGAACGTGCCGGTGATGGCGACCGGCGACGGCCCCGTCGGTGCCGACGGCGGGGATTATTCCTCCGCCGCCTCGCTCGCCCGCCTGCTCGAGGAGGCCGGCGTCGCGAGGGACCGCATCATCCTGCTCCCCCGCGCCCGGACCACCTGGGAGGAGGGCGAGCTCTCCCACGCCATGATCGGCCCGCGCCCCGGCGCCCGCTGGTATCTGGTGACGCCGGCCTGGCACATGCCGCGGTCGATCGGCGCCTTCCGCGCCGCCGGCTGGGACGGCATCGTCGCCTGGCCGTCGCTCGGCGAGACCTTCGCCCATCGCTCCTACAACACCGCGCCGGGCACCCGGCTGCAGGTCGTGGACGTGGTGACGCGGGAATGGACCGGGCTCGCGCTCTACCGGTTGCTCGGCCGCTCGTCGGCGCTGTTCCCGTCGCCCTGAGGCACCGCCGCCGACGCGCCGTCCGAGGCGATCAGCGCCGCCCTTGCCCGCGACAGATACTGCCGGCGCGACAGCACCAGCAGCACGACCGTCGTCGCCAGGATGAAGACGGTGGCGTTCACGAACCAGCCGAAGAAGCCGATCGAGAAGAACAGCGCCCGGAGCCCCCAGTGGAAATGGTGGCCGGCGTCGATCTGCATCTCGGCGGCGCGACGCGCGGCGCCCCAGCTCTCGGCGGTGTCGGCGTCGCGGGCGAGCGGGATCGAGCCGATCAGGATCGCCGAATAGTTGAACAGCCGGTAGGACCAGCCGAACTTGAAGAAGGCGTAGCCGTAGATCGCCACCAGCCCGACGATCTTGGTCTCCAGCATGCCGCGCGACACCGCGACGTGGAACGGCAGATCGGAAAAGATCTCCATCATCCGGTCGGTCTGGTTGAGCAGCGTGAACGAGCCGCCGAGCGCGATCATCGACGACGAGGCGAAGAAGGCGGTGCCGTTCTGCAGGCTCGACATGATGCCGGCGTCGACGATGCGATTGTCGCGCAGCCGCACGACCTCCATCCACGCCCGTCGCTCGCGGTCCATCAGCTGGGTCAGCGACGGGCCGGCGAGATGGGTGGCGTCGACGATCAGGCCGAAGCCGAGCCAGGCGGTGAGAAACCAGACGAGGGCGACGTAGTCGAGCGTGGTGAACTGGAGCATGACGTCTTCATAAGCCGAAAGTCGCAGGCATGTAACCACCGATCGGCGATCGATCAATCCGCGTGATGCCCCCCTTCAGGACTATCCGTTGGACGCGAGGGCGCGACGGCGCGAGGGTACCGGCGACGAACGACGGAGGTTCCCCATGTCGCGCCCGAAGCTGGTCCTCGCCAACAAGCGCTATTCCTCGTGGTCGCTGCGCCCTTGGCTGGTCGCGACCCATTTCGGCATCGCCTTCGACGAGATCCCGATCGATCTCGCCAGCCCGACCCTCAAGGCCGACATCCTGACATGGTCGCCGTCGGGTCGCGTGCCCTGCCTGATCGACGGCGAGGCGAAGGTCTGGGAGACGCTGGCGATCATCGAATGGTGGGCCGAGAGCCGGCCCGATCTCGCCATCTGGCCGAAGGATCGGCTGGCGCGTGCCCATGCCCGCGCCGTCTCCAACGAGATGCACGCCGGGTTCATGGCCCTGCGCTCCGCCTGCCCGATGAACCTGCGCCGCAGCTTCCCCTGGCGCGACTGGGGTGGTGCGGCGGCGGCCCGCGACGTCGCCCGCATCGAGGCGCTGATCGCCGAGGCGCGCGGCCGCTTCGGCGCCGGCGGTCCCTTCCTCTACGGCGCGTTCTCCGCCGCCGACGCCATGTATGCCCCCGTCGCCTACCGCCTCGCCGGCTATTCCTGGCCGGTCTCGGACGTGACGCGGGCGTGGATGGACGTGCTCTTCGCCCTGCCGGCGGTCGCCGCCTGGGCGACCGGTGCCGCAGCCGAGACCTCCTACGTCGCCGACGACGAGATCGACTTCGCGGAGTGAGCCCCGCACCATCGCCGGTGGACGGCGGCCATCGACCGGTGGCGCCGTCCCGCCGCCGGCGCTAGTCTCGTCCGCCTCTCGAGGAGGACGAATGCCGCTTCATCTCGTCAAGCTCTGCGTCGGATGCGACGGGATCGCCGATCTCGTCGACTGGATCGACGTGACCATCGCCGAGAAGCGCCGCCGCGGCCTCGAGCCGGTCCACATCCACCGCACCCGGATGATGCCGAAGAAGGTCGACGAGATCCTCGACGGCGGCTCGCTCTACTGGGTCATCAAGGGCCAGGTCCGCGTCCGCGAGGCGATCCTCGACCTGCGCGCCGTCAAGGACGAGGCCGGCGTCGGCCATTGCGACATCGTCCTCTCCGGCAAGCCGATCGAGGTCGAGGCGCGGCCCTATCGGCCGTTCCAGGGCTGGCGCTATTTCGACCCCGCCGTCGCGCCGCGCGACCTGATCGGCGAGGGGACGGCCGATCTGCCGATCGAGTTCCTGCGCGAACTCGCCGGCCTCGGTCTGCTCTGACGTCGAATCCTCGCCACGTTCGCGTGGCACGACGGTCCCCGTCGTGAAGGAGTGCGCCCTTGTCCGCCATCCGCCTCGTCCGGTTCCCTCTCGCGCTCGTCGGCCTGCTCGCCGTCGGCGGCCTCGTCGCCGCGACGGTGCAGGCGGCCGAGCCCCGTCCCACCGATTCGTCGAGCCGCCTGCGTCCCAAGACGAAGGTCGAGGCGCCGCTTAAGCCGGTCGGCCGGTCGAACGGTTCGGGCTGGACGCGCTCGCCCGACGGAAGACTGGTCTTCCAGAACGGCGACACGACCGTCACCGTCTCCGGCGAGGTCACCGCCGGCTTCGCCGCCACGGCGCGTCACTGACGCCCGAGGATCGCCACGATCGGCGGTCACTGTCGCCGCGACCTCACGGAGATCGCCCCTTGCCCGCCGTCGCCCTCGTCCGCCTCTCGGCCGTCCTCGCCGTCGTCTTCGCTGCCGCCCTGCCGGCCCGCGCCGACGAGCCGGCGCCGCGTTCCGAGTTCGAGGTGACGCCGCTGCCGCCGGTCGGATCCGCCCCGGTGCCGGCGCAGGCGGATGCCGCGGTCGCGGCTCCCGCCGAGGTGC
>DBMN01000078.1:0-7571 GCA_002298965.1 Rhizobiales bacterium UBA697
GGATCGCTCGCCCCGCGATCCGGGACCCGGCATCCACGGAGTGGAACCGATGCACGAACTGACGCTGTGCGAATCCATTCTCGACATCCTCGACGAGGAGCAGCGGCGGCGCGGCTTCGTCGGCCTCAGGCGGCTGCGCATCCGGATCGGCCGCTTCGGCTGCGTCGATCCCGACGCGCTCCTCTTCGCGCTCGAGACGACCACCCGCGGCAGCTGGATGGAGGGCGCCCGCTTCGAGATCGAACGCACGCCGGGGCGGCTCCACTGCCTCGACTGCGCCGCCGACATCGAGGTGACCGAGCGTTTCGACGTCTGTCCGACCTGCGCCGGCACCCGCCTCGAGCGGACCGGCGGCGACGAGATGCGGCTGGTCGAGATGGAAGTGGTCTGGCCCGGACGTGCGCCGGCGGTCGAGACGGCGGGGGAGGGCGCGGCATGTGCCTAGCCCTGCCGATGCGGATCGTCGCCGTCGAGGACGCCGCGGCCCGCACCGTCCGGATCGCGCCGGCGTCCACCATCGCCGACGACCGGGCGACGGTCGAGGTCGTCTCCGCGGCGCTTCTCGCCGAGGACGACGCGTCGCTCGAGGCCCTGGTCGGCGGCTGGGGCGTCGCCCATGCCGGTTTCCTGCTCCAGTGCCTGAGCGACGAGGACGCCCGGTCGCGCCTCGTGCTGTTCGAGGCGATGGACCGGGCGGTCGGCGCGATCGCGCTCGACGGCGAAGACCATCCCCTGCGAGAAGATGTCGCGGTGACGCGCGTAAGGTCAGCGAATCACCGGGACCCTTGTAACTGTCCCGACATGACGCCGCCGGCGACGAGTGATATCAGCGCCGAGACCGCCTGAACGTTTCGGCTCGCTCGAGCTTCTCGTCCGTCGGTTTCGAAAGCCAAGATCGGCGAGCCATGTACGAAAAACTCGAATTCCTGTTGGCTCTTGCCCGCGAAAAGCATTTCGGACGGGCAGCGCAGGTCTGCGGCGTGTCGCAGCCAAATCTTTCAGCCGCGGTCAAACAATTGGAGTCGATCCTCGGCGTGCCGCTGGTCGACCGCGGCGCCCGCTTCGTCGGCTTCACGCCGGAGGGCGAGCGCGTGCTGGAATGGGCGCGGCGGATCGTCGGCGACACGCGGGCGATGCGGGCCGACGTCGAGACGATGAAACAGGGGCTGACCGGCCATCTGCGCCTCGCCGTCATCCCGACGGTGCTGCCGGTCGTCTCCCGCCTGACCGCGGCCTTCTGGACCCGTCACCCCGGGATCAAGCTGACGATCTCGTCGCACACCTCGACCGAGGTGCTGTCGATGATCGAGAATCTCGAGGTCGACGCCGGCCTCACCTATCTCGACAACGAACCGCTCGGACGGGTCTCCGAAGTGCCGCTCTATCGCGAGCGCCATCATCTGGTGACGGCGGAGGGCAATCCCTTCTCCGACCGCGCCACGGTGACCTGGGAAGAGGTGGCGACGCTGCCGCTCTGCCTGCTGACGCCGTCGATGCAGAACCGGCGGATCATCGACCGCGTCTTCGCCGAGGTCGGCTGCCGCACCGAGCCGCTGCTCGAGACGAGCTCGATCGTCGTCATCGCCTCGCATGTCCGCGCCGGCCACTGGTCGACGATCATGCCGCGGCTGATGGCCGAGGAACTGGCCTTCCCGGACAACGTGAAGTGCATCCCGATCGTCGCGCCCGAGGTCGCCAATCTGGTCGGTCTGGTGGCCGGTCATCGCGATCCCCAGCCGCCGCTGACGGCGGCGCTGGTCGCCGAGGCGCGCGTCCTCTCCGCCGCCCTGTCGCTGCGTGCCTGAGCGCGGCCGCGCGGCCGGTTGCGGGCCGTTCGCAACCTTCTCCATCCGACGCCGCACGGGCGCGTTCCTGCGTCCGTTCGAGGCCCGTCGCCTCGATGTCCGGAACTGTCCGTTGTCCGCTCGCTTGACCGTCTCCCGGACGTCCCGGAAATTTCACATGATTGCGCCACTTTCCGGAAGACCCGGGCGAGGGCACGAAGGCCGTCGACGATGACGGCGAAAGGGGAACCCATGGCCGAGAACACCACGGAGCTCGAGACGCTCCTCATGCAACGCAGTCTGACCGACGCGGCGCTCCAGGCCGCCGCGGACCAGGCGGCAGACTTCCGCATCCTTCCCGACACGGTCGTTCTCAAGATCGGCGGTCAGAGCGTGATCGATCGCGGCGCCGCCGCGGTGCTGCCGCTGGTCGACGAGATCGTCGCGGCGCGCAAGACGCACAAGATGCTGATCGGCACCGGCGCCGGCACCCGCGCCCGTCACCTCTATTCGGTGGCGGCGGGTCTGAACCTGCCGGCCGGCCTGCTGGCGCAGCTCGCCTCGGCGGTCTCCGAGCAGAACGCCTCGATCCTCGGCCAGCTGATGGCCGCGCACGGCATCTCGTCGATCGACGGCTCCGGCCTGTCGTCGGTGCCGCTCTACCTCGAGCGGGTCAACGCCGTGATCTTCCCCGGCATGCCGCCCTACAAGCTGTGGATCCGCCCGTCGACCGACGGCGTCATCCCGCCCTATCGCACCGACGCGGGCTGCTTCCTCGTCGCCGAACAGTTCGGCGTCAAGTCGATGATCTTCGTGAAGGACGAGGACGGCCTCTTCACCGCCAACCCCAAGACCGACAAGAAGGCCACCTTCATTCCCAAGATCTCGGTCGACGAGATGAAGGAGCGCGGCCTGCAGGATTCCATCCTCGAATTCCCGGTGCTCGATCTCCTGAAGTCGGCCCGCCACGTCCGCGAGGTCCAGGTGATCAACGGCCTCGTTCCCGGCAACCTGACGCGCGCGCTCGCCGGCGAGCACGTCGGCACCATCATCACCGCGAACTGAGGGCAACGCCATGACCGACAACGCCATCAAGCACGTCGCCTCCGCGCTCGCCCGCCAGACCCTGCAGGACCGTTCGCTGACCCGTCCGGTCGCCGGCGTCCGCCCGATCCGCCTCCTGCCCTGGCTGCAGGTGGTCAAGATCGGCGGCCGTTCGATCATGGACCGCGGCGCCGAGGCGATCCTGCCGATCGTCGCCGAGATCCGCGCGCTCCTGCCCGAACATCGCCTGCTGATCCTGACCGGCGCCGGCATCCGTGCCCGCCACGTCTTCGGCGTCGGCCTCGATCTCGGCCTGCCGGTCGGTTCGCTCGCCCCGCTGGCGGCTTCCGAGGCCGGGCAGAACGGCCACATCCTGGCCGCCATGCTCTCCTCCGAGGGCGTCTCCTACGTCGAGCATCCGACGATCGCCAACCAGCTCTCGCTCCACCTCCAGGCGGCGCGCGCGGTGGTCGGTTCGGCCTTCCCGCCCTACCACCACCACGAGTTCCCCGGTTCGCGCATCCCGCCGCACCGCGGCGACACCGGCGCCTTCCTGGTGGCCGACGCGCTCGGCGCCGCCGGTCTGACGATCGTCGAGGACGTCGACGGCGTCTACACCGCCGACCCGAACGGCCCCGACGCCGCCTCGGCGAAGCTGATCGCCGAGACCTCCGCGTCCGAGCTCGCCAAGACCGAGGGTACGCTGCCGGTCGATCGCGCCCTGCTCGAGGTGATGGCCAACGCCCGCAACCTGACCAAGGTCCAGGTGATCAACGGCCGCGTGCCGGGTCGCCTCACCGCGGCGCTGCGCGGCGAGCACGTCGGCACGATCATCCGCGCCGAAGCGTGAGCGACACGACGATCCGGGCGGCGCCGACGCGTCGCCCGGTTCTCCCCGCCCGCGGGCGGGTCTTCATCCGTTGAAACGGACGCGGCCGAGACCGGAGAGGTCGTAGCCGCCGAGCGCGCGGGCCTTGTCGGCGAATTCCGCCGTGCCGCAGAAGCGCCAGAAGGTCTGGAACGGTTCCTCGAACCACGACCGCCGCGCCACCACGATGTCGAACCGCTCCTCGATCAGCGGCACGAAGCGCAGCCCGTGGGCGCGCGCCGCCGCCTCGATGCCGAGGCCGACGTCGGCCCGGCCCTGCGCCAGGGCCTCGGCGAGGTCGCTTTCCGACCGCTCGCAGCCGTCGACGAAATGCAGATCGGCCGGCACCATCTTCTCGCGCGCGAGAAGGCGGGTCAGCACCATCTGGCTTCCGGCTTCCGGCTGACGGGCCTGGAAGCGCAGACCGCGCGCCTCGGCGAGCGACCGCGGCTGGCGGATCGTGTCGGGCGCCAGCAACAGGCCGCGCCGCCGCTTCACCCATTCGATCAGCACCCAGGGCGCTCCGGCGAAGGCCTCGCTCGCCGCCTCGACGTTCCAGTCGCCGTCGGCCTGCGGCAGGTGCAGGCCGGCCGCCATGCATTCGCCGCGCCGCGCCCGCGCCAGACCGTCGAGCGCGCCGTCGAGAAAGGCGGCGATGCCCGAGCGTGAGCGCCGCAGCGCCCATTCGAGCAGCGGATCGTGGCCGCCCGCCATCACCGCCGGCAGATCGGCGCGATCGCTCGGCGCCTTGGCGGCGACCTCGGGACCGGCCTGCGTCGCGGCGATCCAGGCGGTGACCTCGGCTTCCGGGAACAGGAGCTTGCCCGTCACCTTGCGAAAGGGAATGGCGCCGGTCGCGACCAGGTCGTAGACCTTGCGCTCCTTGACGCGGAGCAGCGCGGCGACCTCGCGGGTGGTCAGATATTCGGGCATGGCGTCCGGAAATTTTGCATGTCGGCGGGAGAATGCGGGCCGACCGATCCGCCCGCAAGGGGGATCCGCAGTTTCCCCCCGTCGATGACCGCCGCCGGCGCCCTCGCGCCCGCGACACGTCGCCCCGCCCGGTTGACCGCTCGGCCCCCGCGCCCCATCTGCCGGGAAGAAGGCTTCGATCGCGGGAGGGCACCATGTCCACGACGATCTTCCTCGGCCGGCTCATCGGCCTCTACATCGTGATCGTCTCGCTGGCGATGCTGTTGAACCGCCGGCAGATGCTCGCCGTCTTCGGCGAGATGACGGCCAGCCGCCCCTGGATGCTGTTCTCCGGCATGGTGGCGACCGTCGCCGGCCTCGCCCTCGTTCTCGGCCATCAGGTCTGGCACGGCGGGCCGCTCGCGATCCTCGTCACGCTCGCCGGCTGGACGGCGCTCGCCAAGGGGGTGACGCTTCTGCTTCTCCCCGCCGACCGCGTCGGATCGCTGATGACGACGATGGGCATCGAGCGGCACTTCCATCTCTGGATGGGCGGAACGCTGCTCTTCGGCGTCGTTCTCACGGCGCTCGCCTTCGCCGCCTGACGGAGAGGGGCGAGCCCCGGAGCGATGCATTATTGTGATGGCTCCGTCGAATTTCGTGTCCGCGACACGCGAGGGGGAGATTCGCCGCGCGTTTCGTGGTATCGCCCGCGCGACCGAGGCCGGTGACGCCGGCGAAGAAACGACGAGGTGCCCATGACCCAGTCCGCCAACACGCTCTTCCCCGGCTTCTTCACCAAGGGCCTCGCCGAGAGCGACCCTGCGCTCTTCAAGTCGATCGAGGACGAGCTCGCCCGCCAGCAGGACGAGATCGAGCTGATCGCTTCGGAAAACATCGTCTCCCGCGCCGTTCTCGAGGCGCAGGGCTCGGTGATGACCAACAAGTACGCCGAAGGCTACCCGGGCAAGCGCTACTACGGCGGCTGCGAATGGGTCGACGTCGCCGAGACGCTGGCGATCGAGCGCGCCAAGCAGCTCTTCGGCGCCGAATACGCCAACGTCCAGCCCCACTCGGGCGCCCAGGCGAATCAGGCGGTGTTCTTCACCTTCCTCCAGCCCGGCGACGCCTTCATGGGCCTCGACCTCGCCTGCGGCGGCCATCTCACCCACGGCTCGCCGGTCAACCAGTCGGGCAAGTGGTTCCGTCCGGTGCCCTACAAGGTGCGTCCCGACACCCACCTGATCGACATGGACGAGGTCCGCACCCTCGCCCGCGCCGAGAAGCCGAAGCTGATCATCGCCGGCGGCTCGGGCTATCCGCGCCGCATCGACTTCAAGGCCTTCCGCGAGATCGCCGACGAAGTGGGCGCGATCTTCATGGTCGACATGGCGCATTTCGCCGGTCTCGTGGCGGGCGGCGCCCACCCGAACCCGCTCGACCACGCCCATGTGGTGACCACCACCACCCACAAGACGCTGCGCGGTCCGCGCGGCGGCATGATCCTCTCGCGCGATCTCGACATCGGCAAGAAGATCAACTCGGCCGTCTTCCCGGGCCTCCAGGGCGGCCCGCTGATGCACGTCATCGCGGCGAAGGCGGTCGCCTTCGGCGAGGCGCTGCGTCCCGAGTTCAAGACCTACGCCGCCCAGGTGGTGAAGAACGCCCAGGCCATGGCCGGCGCGCTGCTCGAGCAGGGTCTCGACCTCGTCTCCGGCGGCACCGACACGCACCTGATCCTGGTCGACCTGCGTCCGAAGAAGGCGACCGGCAACGTGACCGAGAAGGCGCTGAAGCGCGCCCACATCACCTGCAACAAGAACGGCATCCCCTTCGACCCGGAGAAGCCGATGGTGACCTCGGGCGTCCGCGTCGGCTCGCCGGCCGGCACGACCCGCGGCTTCGGCGAGGCGGAGTTCCGCGAGATCGGCCTGATGATCGGCGAAGTGGTCAACGGCATCATGCGCAACGGCCCCGACGGCGACGGCCAGATCGAAGCCCGCATCAAGGAACAGGCGACGGCGCTCTGCCGCCGGTTCCCGATCTACGGGTGAGATCGGCGGGTGTCGGCTTAAGGGCTGATGCGACGAGATGAGACGAGACGGAGAAGGCCGGGAGGGATCCCGGCCTTTTTAGGTTGGGGGGGGGCAATTTGTCCGGATATGACCCGAAGCGGACGCTCGGTTGGCCGCATAGCAACTTGAAGTGGCCCGCCAAGCCGGGGCACATCACAACCCACGCGCCTCTAGCCGAGAAAGGAGAGTGCGGTTGTGGACCGCAGATTACCCGCAAGATAGGTCGTTTGGTGCAATCCCTCGAAATATCAGACGAGAGGCGGGCTATGCGCGGCGACCTTGCAACTCGACTCTCCGAACAGCATCGACCTCGGGCGGGCAGACCGCAAGCATGGGAGCGCTACCGCCCGGTTCTCTTTCGAACTTGCTGAATTGTCTGCCTCACGATGCTGGCGTACCGTTGGTTGCCTTGCCTTTCGTCGATCTCCAGAGCGCGCCCGAGCATGTCCAGCGCCTTATCCGGGTCGCGTCGCTCAATGGCCAACGCATAGCTGCGGAGCACTTGGGCGATGTGTTTGTCTCTCTGGAGCCTTTCTCCGAGTTCGAGGCTTTCCTCGAAAATGCGCTCCGCCTCGTTCCTGCGCCGATCCTGCCTGGTCAGGAGATTGCCGAGGCTGTGAAGGGTCTGGGCAACATGGAAACGGTTGTCGAGACGGCGGCCAATCTCGATGCTCTCACGATAGGCCTTNNCCGAGGCTGTGAAGCGTCTGGGCTTCGCCGAAACGGTCTCCAAGGCTTCGGCGCATTTCGATGCTCTCACGATAGGCCTTCTCCGCCTCGTTCCGGCGCCGATCCTGCCTGCTCAGGAGATTGCCGAAGCTGTGAAGCGTCTGGGCTTCGCCGAAACGGTCTCCAAGGCTTCGGCGCATTTCGATGCTCTCACGATAG
>DBMN01000078.1:7669-17381 GCA_002298965.1 Rhizobiales bacterium UBA697
CCGAGGCTGTGAAGCGTCTGGGCGACGCCGAAACGGTTGTCGAGGCTGCTGTTGATCTCGATGCTCCGGCGAAGTTTGGCCTCCGCTTCTTCGGACCTTCGCGGAGGCAAATCGTTGCCAATCAAATGCAGCGAAATCGCAACTTCTCGTTTATTTGCATCGGCCTCAGCTATCATTGCGAAGAGCGGCATTGCCTCTTTTTTGCGACCTTGCCGCAGCATCACCCAAGCACGCAAAAACGTTGTCTCGATCTGCGCCCTCGGTATGGCGCCCGTCTGCTCCTGCTCCTCGACGAGCTTCGCGCCGAGCCATTGAGCTCCATTGAATGGCCCCAACGACGCGCGGCCGTAGTGCTCCAGAGCCGCAGCAGTGTCGCCCGATCCGGCCAAGTGATAGGCGAGCCCAGCCTCCGAGAACAGGTAAGTCGGAACAGTTCTGCCCGCTTCATGGCGGAGATCGGCTCTACTTCCCAGCCCCATCAGATAACGGTGCACCGAGCGCCTTGCATCCGAGGGCAGATACTTCGAACGGACGAGCTCGTTTCTCAATTCGCCATTCAAGTTCCATTCGCTGTTTCGCGGCTCCGTCAACCCTGAATATTTGAACGCAGACAAGAACTGTTCTGCACTCAATCCGGGCACGGGCACCTTTCTGTAAATGACGCGAGCGACTTCATCCGTCAGACTCTCCGCACAGGCCAGCGCAGCCAGCGTTTTTCCGACGCCATCCGGCACGTCTTGAAGGAAATCGTCGAGCACGGTCACGGTCGAACTCAACTCTTCCTGGCTGCGTGAAACATGATCGCCTTGGAAAGACCTGTATGAAGTTTTCTCACGGAATGGCAGTTACTGGATATAATTGCCGCCGCCGCTGCCGATGCGGCTTCATCGCTATAACCCTCGTGATGTTTCAAAATCGCAACAATATCATCGTAGACGTCATCCTGTCTGGCTTCGTCGGTCTCGATGTTGTGCGGAAGGCCAAAAACCAGATTAGGTAGAGGCGCGTCGTCGTGCGGTGTGTGCTTGGAACGCGGGCCAACATAGTAGACCAGCGAAAGACTACCTCCCCCGGCGTCCCGCAGACCTGCGTTCCAGATCGCCTTCCAGATTTTACCTTGATCGTTGCACTTCATGTCATTGACGATCAGCATGAAGTGGCCTCCGCTCTCGACGAACTGCCGCATTGCATCGCATACAAGTCTGAGACGCTTCTCAGCGCCCTTCGGAGTTGCATCCATGCCATTCACGATAACGGCACCTTGGATAGAGATGTTTATGTCACCGCCGGAATGATTTGCTGATGCAATATCACCGCGGAAACCATGGGCGTCCTCCCAGTCAACTCGGATACCAGCTTCTTCGAGTTTTCGCGCGATAGCAAAAAGCATGTCATCGATAGTGTATGTCGTGCTCCATTCATCATCAAGCCGCAGAGAAAGCCAATGACCGTTGGCCCTCTTGCTTTCAAATTGCTCTTTAATGAAGTGATTGAATTGGTCTACAGAGGCTTCATCCGACTCAAAATTTATCTGCACGACGCCCGACTGACCGTCAAAATAGGGCTTGAGCTTCTTGGCTTCTCGTAGCCAATCCAAACGAAAATGTGCGAGCTTCATTTTGTCAAATTTCGCTATCAGAGATTTTGATCGTGGTATTGCCGCCAGACACGTTCTGAGAGGCGATATTTCCTGATCCGCCCTTTGTTTTTACGTTGTCGATTTCAATACCAAGACCTTTCTTGGACTTATTCCCAACCCCGATGGAGCGGCGCTCACTCGACTTGTCGAGGTAGAACTTAGATAAAACCAGAGTTAAGCCAATAACAGTCGCAAAGACCAAAGCCGCTGTGACCATCCTCGACGTTTCGCCGAGTCCGAGGAGCATGGGCTCCACGAAAAAAAAAGCCACAGCAGCTGCGAAGCCTATGAGAACCTCGATAATAACTCGCATCTGCTCCCCCGCCTTGTCTCGGAGGATGTTAGTCTCGGCAACTCTCGATGGCAAGGATTCTCAAATCCGCACGCAGGTTCGGAGGCGCGCTTGGCAACAATGTTTGCTCGTCCCGTCTCCGCCTCCGGTCTGCCATTCGGCACCGCGCAGCCCAAAACGCCGCTCCCTCCTTGCTTCGGGCGCGGGGGGGCGTCCGCTATCGGCGCGATGCGGCCGTCGGCATTCCTCGAGGAGGCCTCACTCCCCCCGCACGATCCTCCCCCCCGCCGGCGCCGCGACCACCGTTGCCGCGCCGGCGATGTACTTCTCCAGCGCCTCGACGTCGAACATGCCCGTCACCGTGTCGCGGCCCTTGCGGAAGGTCGTGAAGCCGTCGCCGCCGTCGGCGAGGAAGGCGTTGACCGTCACGCGGTAGGTCTTCTTCGCCTCGATCGGCTTCGCCCCGAGCTTCATCGTCGCCGGGTCGACGCGGGCACCGATCGGCTTTGCGGCACTCCACACATAGGTGAAGCCCTTCGACACCTGCAGCACCCGGGGCTTGGGCTGGTCGCGCCACTGTTGTTCCAGCACCTCGTGGAGCTCGGCGCCGGTCAGCGTCAGCGTCACCAGCTGGTTGCCGAAGGGCTGGACGGCGAAGACGTCGCCGTAGGTGACGGTGCCGTCCTCGGTCTTCTTGACGAGATCGGTGCGGATGCCGCCGGTGTTGGTCAGCGCGATCTCGGCGCGCGCGCCCTCCGCCTCGCGGGTCGCGGCGAGCTGGGCGTCGGCGATCAGGCTGCCGAGCGCGAACTCGCCCGAGGGCGTGTCCTCCTTGCGCAGCGTCTCGGCGATGCGGCCGACGGGGCGGGCGATCAGGGGGCCTGCCACCTTCTCGTAGGCCGAGACCAGCGCCGTCTGTTCCGCGTCGGGGGCGATCGCGTCGGTGCGCACCACGAGATTGGCGGCGCGCGTCTCGACGATCTTCCTGGTCGTGCGGTCGATCGTCACGCCGATCTCGGTCACCATCGAGCCGAACTTGTCGCCGGAGGTGACGAGCCGCCCGTCGATCGAGCAGACATAGGCCTTGTGGGTGTGGCCCGAGACCACCAGCCGCACGGCCGGATCGAGCTTCTCGACGATGTCGACGATCGGTCCGGAAATGCCGGGGCAGTCGTTGCGCCCGCCGGTCGGGAAGCCGCCCTCGTGGATCAGCACGACGATCGCCTCGACGCCCTGCTCGCGCAGCTTCGGCACCAGCGCGTTGACCGTCTCGGCCTCGTCGCGGAACTCGACCCCGGCGATGCCCGAGGGTGACACCAGCTGCGGCACGCCCTTCAAGGCGAGGCCGATGAAGCCGACCGGCACGCCCTCGAAGGTCTTGATGGCGTAGGGCGGCAGGATCGGCTCGCCGGTCTTCCTGTCGATGGTGGAGGCGGCGAGATAGCGGTATTTCGCGCCCATGAAGGGATGGAGCGCCAGGCACGCCTTGTCGGAGGAACAGCCGCCGTTCTGCTTGCGCAGGAGCTCGACGACGCCCTTGTCGAACTCGTGATTGCCGACGGCGGAGAGCTCCAGCCCCATCAGCGACAGCGATTCGATCGTCGGCTCGTCGGCGAAGAGGGCGGAGAGCAGCGGCGAGGCGCCGACCAGATCGCCGGCGGCGACGAAGACCGTGTTCTTCGACTTCGCCCGCTTCTCCTTGACCAGCGTCGCCATCGCCTCGACGCCGCCGACCGGCACCTCGATCGTCTTCGTCGGGTCCGCCGGGTCCTCGATCTTGAGCCTGCCGGGCGACTTGAGATTGCCGTGCAGGTCGTTGATGGCGAGGATCGTCAGGGCGATCGGCCCGATCTCCTCGGCGCGGACGGGGAGGGCGGCGACCACCAGGCCGAGAAGGCCGGCGAGGAGAGGCGAACGGCGAGACGTCATGGCGGGTTCCGGCTCCGAGGCGGCAGGCCTCCGGGCGGGAGGATCGTCTCCCGACCGTTTCCGGTCAATCCACCGCGGGGCGGGACGAGCAATGCGGATGCCCGCCGCCCCCCTCGCCACCGCCCCCGAAGGTCGTGTAGAAACGACGGCGACGAATGGAGTGCTTCGGCACGGGGAGTGGACGATGCGGTGCCCCTATTGCGGCAATGAAGACACCCAGGTGAAGGACAGCCGCCCGACGGAAGACGGCGCGGCGATCCGTCGCCGGCGCATCTGCTCGGCCTGCGGCGGGCGTTTCACCACCTTCGAACGGGTGCAGCTGCGCGAACTGACGGTGCTCAAGCGCTCCGGCCGCCGCGTGCCCTTCGATCGCGACAAGCTGATGCGTTCGGTCCAGGTCGCCTGCCGCAAGCGTCCGGTCGATCCCGACCGCATCGAGCGCATGGTCAGCGGCATCGTCCGCCAGCTCGAGAGCCTCGGCGAACCCGAGGTCAATTCCGAGCAGATCGGCGAGCTGATCATGGAGGGCCTGAAGGGGCTCGACGACGTCGCCTACGTCCGCTTCGCCTCGGTCTATCGCAACTTCCGCGAGGCCAAGGACTTCGAGGATCTGCTCGGCGAACTCTCCGGCGTCGAGAGCCCGATCCGGTGAGCCGTCCCGCCGGTCCCTCCGCCGCGACGGACCTCGATCGGCGCATGATGGGGGCGGCCATTCGGCTCGCCCGCCGCAATCTCGGCCTGACCGGGCCGAACCCGTCGGTCGGCGCGATCTGCGTCGTCGAGACGGCCGAAGGCACGAAGGTCGTCGGCCGCGGCGTCACCGCGCCCGGCGGTCGGCCCCATGCCGAACCACAGGCGCTGATGCAAGCCGGCGAGCGGGCGCGCGGGGCGACGCTCTACGTCACGCTCGAGCCCTGTTCCCACCACGGCAAGACGCCCCCTTGCGCCGACGCCATCGTCGCCGCCGGCATCGCCCGCGTCGTGGTCGCCCGCGACGACCCCGATCCGCGCGTCGCCGGCCGTGGTTACGAGAAGCTGCGCGAGGCCGGCATCACCGTGGTGCGCGGCGTCGAGGCGGCCGCCGCCTACGACGGACTGTCCGGCTTCCTCTCGCGGGTGACGCGCGCGCGGCCGGAAGTGCTGTTGAAGCTCGCGGTCTCCACCGACGGCATGATCGGCAGGCGCGGCGTGCCGAATTTCCCGATCACCGGACCGGCTGCGCGGGCGCGCGCCCAGCTGATGCGGGCGGAGGCCGACGCCATCGCCGTCGGCATCGGCACCGCGGCGCTCGACGATCCGGACCTGACGGTGCGGCTGGAGGGCATGGAGCATCGCTCGCCGATCCGAGTCGTCTTCGATCGCGACGCGCGGCTCTCGCCCGAGAGCCGGCTGGTGCGTTCGGCCGGCACGGTGCCGGTGCGGGTGGTGGCGGACGTCGATCGGGCCGGCGTGCGTGATCGGCTGCGGGTCCTCGCCGCGCTCGGCACGACGGGCGTCGAGGTTTCCTCGCGTCCCGACGGTCGCCTCGATCTCGCCGCGGCGCTGGAGCGCCTCGCCGCCTCCGGCATCAACACGCTGATGGTCGAGGGCGGCGCGACGCTCGCCGAGAGCTTCCTCTTGGACGGCCTCGTCGACCGCATCGCGCTCTTCCGCTCGTCGGTGATCGTCGGCGCCGACGGCGTTCCCGCCCCGCCGTCGCTTGCCGGTCTGCTCGCGCCGGACGCCGGTTTCCGTCGCGTCGGCCGCGAGGCCTGGGGCGACGACGTGCTCGAAATTTGGGACGGCCGCGGCGAAGCGTAGCCTTGACCTCGCCGGTCTCCGCCCTTTCATAGCGCTCGACCCATTCGAGGAGATCTCCATGTTCACTGGTATCGTCACCGCCGTCGGCGAGATCGTCGCGCTCGAGGAGCGCGCGGAAGTCGGCGTCCGCCTGACCGTCGCATCCCCCTACGATCCCGCGACCATCGACATGGGCGCCTCGATCGCCCACATGGGCTGCTGCCTGACCGTGGTCGACATGGGCCGTTTGCCCGACGGCCGTGCCTTCCACGTCGTCGAGGCGAGCCCCGAGACGCTGCGCTGCACGACGATGGGCGAGTGGAAGGTCGGCTCGAAGGTCAACCTCGAGCGCTCGCTCAAGCTCGGCGACGAGATGGGCGGCCATCTGGTGACCGGCCACGTCGACGCGATCGCCACGATCGAGAGCCGCGTCGAAGAGGGCGACATGGCGGTCTTCACCTTCCGTGTGCCCCATGCCTTCGCCCGCTTCGTCGCGCCCAAGGGCTCGGTGGCGCTCGACGGCACGTCGCTGACCGTCAACGACGTCACCGGCGACACGTTCACGGTGCAGATCATCCCGCACACGCTCCAGGTCACCACCTGGGGCGAGAAGAAGGCCGGCGACCGGATCGACTTCGAGATCGACCTGATGGCCCGCTACGTCGCCCGCCTGCGCGAGGCCGAACAGGCCGGGTGAGGGCAGGGGGCACGCCCCTCTGCGTTCCCCACCTCCGTTCGGCTTCACCCTGAGGTGCCCGGCAAAGCCGGGCCTCGAAGGGCGAAGCCGGAGGCACGGCCTCCGTACCCCCGCTCATGGTTCGAGGGCCGACCAATGGTCGGCCACCTCACCATGAAGCCGAGAGCAGGCGAGGGGAGATTCCTTCCCCCGCCGCCTCTCATGCCTGCTTCCCGCGCCGAAACGCTGGACAATCGGCCCGCCTTCGATCATTGATCCCGGCTCGTGACGGGAAATCCGAATGGATTTCCTGTTCCGTCCGCCGAAAACCCCGGCCTTCGGCCGCGGGGTTTTCGCGGGTTCGTTTCCGGCATCGCGCAGCGATCGGCCGGAAACCGTTCGAGACCAGCCGGGATTTCCCATGTCCACCCAACGCCATCATGCCCCCTTCGATGCCGCCGCGGTCGCCGGATCGACCGTGTTGATCGTCGAAGGCGGTTTCGACGCCGAACTCGCCGCGGCGCTGCGCGCCGGCGCCGTCGCCGTCCTCGACGCGGCGAAGGTCGCCCACGACGTCGTCACCGTGCCGGGCGCGCTCGAGATCCCGACGGCCATCGCCTTCGCGCTCGCCTCCGAGGAGAAGCGCGGCCGCCGTTACGACGGCTACGTCGCGCTCGGCTGCGTCGTGCGCGGCGCCACCGGCCACTACGACGTGGTGGCGGGCGAATCCAACCGCGCGCTGATGGATCTCGCCGTCGAGAAGAAGCTGGCGCTGGGCAACGGCATCCTCACCGTCGAGAACGACGAGCAGGCGTGGGAACGCGCCGATGCCGCCCGCCTCGACAAGGGCGGCTCGGCCGCCGCCGCCGCCCTCGCGATGATCGCGCTCTCGCGCAAGTTCGGACTGTGACCCGCATGACCACCGACCGCACCCCTCGCGAGGTCCGTCCCGCCAACAAGCGCGGCGCCGCCCGTCTCGCCGCCGTCCAGGCGCTCTATCAGATGGAGATCGGCGGCGGCGAGATCGCCGACGTCATCGCCGAGTTCGAGGCCTTCCGCCTCGGCCAGGAGATCGACGGCGAAGAGTATCGCGAGGCCGACGCGGTCTTCTTCCGCGACATCGTCACCGGCGTCGTCGCCGACCAGAAGGTGATCGACCCCAAGGTCCACCAGACGCTCGTCGAGGACTGGCCGCTGAAGCGCATCGACGTCACGCTGCGCGAGATCCTGCGCGCCGGCCTGTGGGAGCTGATGCGCCGCCGCGACGTGCCGGCCAAGGTGGCGATCTCGGAATATGTCGACGTCGCCCGCGCCTTCTTCGACGGCGACGAGCCCAAGATCGCCAACGCGGTCCTCGACAAGCTCGCCCGCACCTACCGCCCGGACGACTTCGCCGCCTGACGGCGACTTCGAGGTTCCGATCGCATCCTCGTGGTGTTTTCGCACGCGCGTCGCTGGCCGACGGGCGGTGCCCCGTCGTCCCCTCCCCCCGTGAGGGGGAGGGACAGGGAGGGGGGTGACGCAGCCTCTCCCCGGGCAGAGACTCGACCGATCCGCCGCGGCCCCCCTCTCTGTCTCTCCCCCTCGAGGGGGGAGAGGACCGAAGGCGAGCGCCTTCGGATCGCGAGCGCCGTGCGGGTCTGGGCGTCGTGTACCGTCACCCGCCCCAGGTCAGCGTCAGCCCCGCGTCGCCCGGATAGCCGCCGGGGAACTCGAGGATTCGCGCCGTCAGGCCGAATCCGGCCGGCTTCAACTCGTCGCGCCAGCGCTCGAAGACGTCGGCCGCCGGCCCGCGCAGCGACTGCGGCCAGTTCGGGTCGGGCGCGTTGATCATCCGCCCGCCGTCGGAACACAGCGCCGCCGGGAAGCGGATCAGCAGGAAGTCCTTCTCGCCGCGTTCGGCCGCGCCCAGCGCCCGGTCCTTGAGGTCTTTCCACGCCCGCTCGTCGAGCCGCTCGTCGGCGAGCTTCTCCACCAGTGCCTGGCGGGCCTTCTCCATCGCGTGTTTCTCGCGTTCGCGCGCCTCCCGCTTGGCGTCCTCGTGCGCCTCGACGAGGCGGCGGAAGGCCGACGCGGTGAAGCCCGGGTCGACCGGCTCCGCCGGTGCGGCGGGCGCCTCGGGGGCGGTGGTGGAGACGGTCTGCGGTTCCATCGGCGCGCGGGCGGGGCGGGGATCCGGCCGCATCATCAGCGCGCGGGCGAGATCGGCGCGGCTGACGACGCCGACCAGCCGTTCGCCCTCGACCACGAAGACGCGGCGCACCTTGCGCACCGCCAGCACGCCGGCGACCGTGGCGAGGTCGGCATCGGCCTCGACCGTGACGATCGGTGCCGTCATCACCTCGTCGGCGGTTCGCGCCGAGGGCTCGACGGCCTCGAGATATTCCGCCGAGAGCGACTGCCCCTGGGCGAGCTGCGCCAGCCAGCGCTCGCGGCGACGGACGCGCTCGGGCGCGTGCTGGCCGATCAGGTCCCATTCGGAGACGACGCCGAGCGGCCGTCCCGCCTCGTCGACCACCGGCACGGCGCTGACCCGTGCGGTGAGCAGTGCCTTGGCGACGGCGGCGAGCGGGTCCTTCGGCTTCACGGAGACGAGCGTCCTGGTCATGATGTCGCGGGCGGTCATGGCATCCCTCGGCGCTGCGAGCCGGTCGGAGACCGGCGGGAAGACCCTCAATGTAGTGCGTAAGGCGCGCCGCGGCATCGAAACGAATGCGTAGGCCGCACGCCGCCGTCGGCCGCTCCGGGCTCGACCCTGCCGCGTCGCTGGGCTATGCGGGAGAACCTCGCTCACCAGGAGCCCGTCCGTGACCCGTCCCGGCGAAGACGACATCGTCGCGCGCTACTTCCGACCGCTCGCCACCGATCCCGGCGCGCTCGGTCTCGTCGACGACTGCGCCGCGCTCACCCCGCCGCCGGGCTGCGATCTGGTGCTGAAGTCCGACGCGGTGGCGAGCGGCGTCCATTTCTTCCCCGACGATCCGTGGGATCTGGTGGCGAAGAAGGCGCTGCGGGTGAACGTCTCCGACCTCGCCGCCAAGGGCGCTCGGCCGATCGGTTGGATGCTGACGCTGGCGCTGCCGACCGACTGGCGCGAGGAGGATCTCGCGGCGCTGTCGCGCGGCTTCGCCGAGGATCAGGCGACCTTCGGTCTCTCGCTCTTCGGCGGCGACACGATTCGCTCGCCCGACGGGCTCGTGCTGTCGATCACCGTCTTCGGCGCCGTGCCGACCGGCCGCATGGTGCGCCGCGCCGCGGCCCGCGTCGGCGACGTCGTCTGCGTCTCCGGCACGCTCGGCGATTCGGCCCTCGGCCTCCTCGCCCGGCTCGATCCGGCCCGCGCCGAGAGCTGGGGCCTCGATGCCGACGAACGCGCCCACATCGCCCGCCGCTACCT
>DBMN01000263.1:0-562 GCA_002298965.1 Rhizobiales bacterium UBA697
CGGCCCCTTCGTGCCGGTGCCGCCGGATGCGCTCGTCCGCGCCGAGACCGCACTCGGCCGGCTGGCGGCGATCCGCAGCCTCGCGGCGAAACTGCCGCTCGCCCGACCGCTCTCCGGCGACCGCACCGTCACCTCGGACTTCGGCGTCCGCATGGACCCGTTCCTCGGCACCGCGGCGATGCACACCGGCCTCGACTTCCGCGCCGAGACCGGCGAGGCGATCCGCGTGACCGGTCCGGGCGTGGTGACGGGTGCCGGCCGCCAGGGCGGCTACGGGCTCTGCGTCGACGTCGACCACGGCAACGGCGTGGTGACGCGCTACGGCCACATGTCGTCGATCTCGGTCTCGCCGGGCGACAAGTTGAAGGCGGGCGACGTCGTCGGCCTCGCCGGCTCGACCGGCCGGTCGACCGGTCCGCACCTGCACTACGAGACGCGGGTGGCGGGCGAAGCGGTCGACCCGCGCGACTGGCTGGAAGCCGGCCGCACGCTGGGGTTCTGAGAGATCGTTTGCGGATTTCATGACGGGCGGCGCGCCCAGCGTCCCCTCCCCCCTCGAGGG
>DBMN01000263.1:594-32242 GCA_002298965.1 Rhizobiales bacterium UBA697
CTCTCTGTCTCTCCCCCTCGAGGGGGGAGAGGACCGGATGAGAGCGTCTTCGGATCGCGACTCGGGCGCATAGAGGCGACGCCGAACGGCGCGCGTCGAGGCGTCGCCCAACGACGCGCATGGAAGCGCGGCCCGTCACTGCCTCACCCGACGAAGGCCGGCCACACCACGTACCAGGCGAAGAGCAGCGCGCCGAAGCCGATCCGGTACCAGGCGAAGACGCTCAGCGTGTGATGCGCGACGTAGCGGATCAGGAACTTCACCACGACGATCGCCGTGACGAAGGCGACGACGAAGCCGACGGCGATGCCGAGGGCTTCCTTGCCGTTCATCTGGGCGCCGTGCTTGGCGAGGTCGAGCACCGTGGCGCCGAGCATGGTCGGGATCGCCAGGAAGAACGAGAAGTCCGTCGCCGCCGAACGCGACATGCCGCCGAGCATGCCGCCGACGATGGTGGCACCCGAACGCGAGGTGCCCGGGATCATCGAGACGACCTGCGACAGGCCGACGATCAGCGCCTGTTTCCAGGTGATCGCCTCGGCGATGTCGGTGGTGACCGGATGCCGGCGTTCCTCGACCCACAGGATGATCACGCCGCCGACCATCAGCGTCACCGCGACGATCCACGGCTTGAACAGCCAGGCCTTGATCAGCTTGATGGCGAGGAAGCCGATGATCGCGGAAGGAATGAAGGCGACCAGCACCGCGCCGGCGAAGGCGATCGCGGTCGGATCGCGCCGCAGCACGCCGCCGATCAGGTTGAGGATCCGGTCGCGGAAGAGCCAGCACACCGCGAGGATCGCGCCGAGCTGGATCACCACCTCGAACACCTTGCCCGAGCCGCTGTCGAAGGCGATGAAGTCGTCGACCAGGATCATGTGACCGGTCGAGGAGACGGGCAGGAATTCGGTCAGGCCCTCGACGATGCCGAGAACGGCGGCCTTCAGGAGATAGACGAGATCCATGCGGGTCCTCGGGAAGACGGGCGGCCGGCGTCGCGGCCGAGGGCATCCGGCGTAGGGCCGGACGAGCGAAGGGCGGCCGCAGCCGCCCTTCGGACGTTCAGTCGATGTCCTCGACGACCGCGGTCGCCGCGCCCTTGACGCGGGCGGCCAGCGAGGCCTCCATGAACTCGTCGAGGCCGCCGTCGAGCACCTTCTGCGGATCCGTCGTCTGCACGCCGGTGCGCAGGTCCTTGACCATCTGGTAGGGCTGCAGGACGTAGGAGCGGATCTGATGGCCCCAGCCGATGTCCGTCTTGGCGGCGGCCTCGGCGTTGGCCTTTTCCTCGCGCTTCTTCAGCTCGGCCTCGTAGAGGCGGGCGCGCAGCATGTCCCACGCCTTGGCGCGGTTCTTGTGCTGCGAACGCTCGGCCTGACAGGCGACGGCGATGCCGGTCGGGATGTGGGTCAGGCGGACGGCCGAGTCGGTCGTGTTGACGTGCTGACCACCGGCGCCCGACGAGCGGTAGGTGTCGACGCGCACGTCCGATTCCGCGATCGCGATGTCGATCGAGTCGTCGACCACCGGGTAGACCCAGGCGGAGGCGAAGGACGTGTGGCGACGCGCGGCGCTGTCGAAGGGCGAGATGCGGACGAGACGGTGCACGCCCGATTCCGTCTTCAGCCAGCCGTAGGCGTTCTCGCCCTTGATGACGTAGGTGACGGACTTCAGGCCCGCCTCTTCGCCCTCGGAGGCTTCCACCACCTCGACCTTGAAGCCGCGACGCTCGGCCCAGCGCACGTACATGCGCGCCAGCATCTGGGCCCAGTCCTGGGACTCGGTGCCGCCGGCGCCGGCGTGGACTTCGAGATAGGTGTCGAAGCCGTCGGCCTCGCCGGAGAGCAGGGCCTCGACCTGACGCTTGGCGACGTCGTGGCCGAGCTGCTTCAGCGCCTCCTCGGCCTCGGCGACGACGGCCTCGTCGCCTTCCATCTCGCCGAGTTCGAGCAGGCCGACGTTGTCGTCGAGATCACGGCCGATCGAGGCGACGATCTCCACCGACTTGGCCAGCTTGTCGCGTTCGCGCATCAGCTTCTGCGCGTTGGCGGGATCGTTCCACAGGTCGGGGCTTTCGGAGAGCGCGTTCAGCTCGTCCAGTCGTTTGAGCGCGACATCCCAGTCAAAGATGCCTCCTCAGCAGGCTGAGCGCCTGCTGGATCTCGTCCACGACGGACTGGATCTCTGCCTTCATCGGACCATTCCTCGAATGAGAATCTGGGGCGGGACCACACGTCCCGCGACGGGCGCGGACCATAGCCACGGGGGCGCGGGAAGTAAACGCGCGAAACGAGACGACGCCGCCTCGGGGACGAGACGGCGTCGCGAGAGGAACGCGCGGCTCAGGCGGCGCGACCGCCGTGGGCGACCTCGCGGGCGCGCTCGAGGAAGGCGCGGACCGACTGCTGCAGCCGTTCGGTCTGTTCGGCGAGTTCTCCGGACGCACCGGCGACGCGGTCGGCGGCCTTGCCGGTCTCGCCGGCGGCCTGGGCGACGTTGCCGACGTTGGAGGAGACCTCGTCGGTGGCCGACGACGCCATCTGCATCGAGCGGGCGATCTCCTGGGTGGCGGAGATCTGCTGCTGGACGGCGGAGGAGATCGCCATCGACGCGGTGGCGATGTCGCCGACGACGCCGGTGATGCCCTCGATCGAGGTCATGCACAGGCGGGCGCGCTCGTCGACCGCCTGGATGCGTTCGGCGATCGACTGGGTGGCGGTGGCGGTCTGGTCGGCGAGCGCCTTGACCTCGGTCGCCACGACGCCGAAGCCGCGACCGGCCTCGCCGGCGCGCGCCGCCTCGATGGTGGCGTTGAGGGCGAGGAGCTTGGTCTGTTCGGCGACCGAGCGGATCAGATCGACGACGCCGACGATGTCGGACACCGCGCCGCTGAGGTCGGTGATCGCCCGACGGCTCTCGCCGACGCGGGTGGCGGCCTGGCCGGCGATCTCGCGGGCGAGTTCCGACTGGCGGGCGATGTCCTCGACCGAGGCGGTCAGCTCCTCGGTGGCGGCGGCGACGGTCGAGACGGTGACCGAGGTCTCCTCGGCCGAGGCGCCGATGGCGGTCGAGCGATGCTCGGTGTCGACGGCGGTGGCGCGCATCGTCACGGCGGAGCGGGCGAGGCTCTCGACCGCGGTGCCGAGTGAACCGGTGACGCCGCCGACGGTCGCCTCGAACTCGCCCATCACCCGGGCAAAGCCGGCGAGGCGCGCCTCGATGGTGGAGACCGCCTCGTTCATCACCTGGGAGGCCTGACCGAAGGTGCCGACCATGCCGCGTTCGACGATGCGGCGATGGTTGCGACCGTCGCGGATGCAGGCGAGCGTCGCCTTGGCCTCACGGACGAAGGCGTCGGTGACGTCGAGCAGGCGGTTGGCGTCCTTGGCGAGGATCCGCAGCTCGCCGCCGTCGGCGAGCAGGATGACGCGCTTCTCGAGATCGCCGCGCGCGGCGGCCGACAGAACCCCCGAGACTTCGGAGACCGAGCGGCGGGCATGGCGGACCAGACGGAAGGCGAAGGCCGCCATGGCACAGAGCAGGAGCATCACCACCACGTCGTGGAGCTGCCGCTCCAGCGCGAGATGCACTCCGGCCGCACCCAGCGACACCAGACAGATGGCGCCGAGCGCCCATTCAGCGCGCGAGAGAGAAGACGAATTCATCGTAGCTCGCACCGTTGGAGCGCAGGATCTCGTGAAGGCGGGCGACGCTCGCCTCGAGGCCACGGGCGCGGTCGGGCGCCCGTTCCTCGATCGCGCGCAGCTCGGCGTAGAGCGGCCGGATCGCGGCGACGGCCGCGCGCTCGGGAACACGTCGGTTGGAATGGAAGCCGGTGATGCCGCCGTCGACCGCGAAGGTCGGCGTGACGTGGGCGAAGACCCAGTAGTGGTCGCCGTTCGACGCCATGTTGAGGACGTAGGCGAAGATCTCCTCGCCCTTCGTCACCGTGTCCCACAGCAGCTTGAAGACGGCCCGCGGCATGTCGGGATGACGGATCACCGAATGCGGCGCCCCGATCGCCTGATGCTCCGCGAGCCCGGCGAGCTCGAGGAAGACGTCGTTGGCGTAGGTGATGATGCCGCGCATGTCGGTCTTGGAGACGATGACGTCGTCGATGCCGAAGGTGCGCTCCACCCCGGTCGGGCGGACCGTCGAAGCGAACTTCTGCTTCACCGCACCCCTGCCCCGCGCGACCGCGGGGCCCCCGAACGAGATTCGCATACAATCCTCCGTCAATCGACTTTGCGCTGTTTAGTCCTCCGCCGTAAAGAAAAAGATAATCGGTTACTCTGCGTAAGCCATGCGTACTTATACGGGTATACTAAGCTGGATCACATATTAGTCGAAGTGAATTAGATGATCTCCAAATCGTATTCTGTTATTTTTATCGAATTCGTCTGTCCAATAGCGCAACAGAAGCACAATTGATCGAGCGTCGGCGGTCGAGACCGAAGACGAGAGGGCCGAGCTCACCTGCTGACATTCCAACGATGATATTGGTATCGTGTTACCGATACCATGCCGCGACGCTGTTTGTCGGACGCGCAGCAAGCGAAATATTCGGGGAAGTTCGCAAGCAGTTCTTCTTAGGTCATTGGTCGCACAGGGCTTGCATCAACCTCGCCCACTCGCCCTCGTCGGCCGGCAAACCGAAGCGCAGCAGCCCTGCGTCGTGCGGGAAGCGGCGGACGTGGATACCGCCGGCGGCGAGGCGATCGGCGACACGCGTCGCGTCCGCTTTGCCGGCGAGGCGGAAAAGCGGTGTTCCGCCGAGGATTTCGAAGCCGGCGGCGGCGAGAAGTGCGTCGAGACGGGCGGCCGAAGCGGCGGTGCGCAGGCGCGCCGCGTCGAGCCAGGCGCGATCGGCGAGCGCGGCACGGCCGATGGCGATGGCCGGCCCGGAGATCGCCCAGGGGCCGATGGTGCGACGCACGGTCGCGGCGGTCGCGGCGTCGGAAAGCACGAATCCGAGCCTGAGACCGGCGAGGCCCCAGGTCTTGCCGAAGGAGCGCAGCACGATCGTGCCGGCGAGCGGCAGGCGCGGCGCGAGGCTCGCGCCCTCGGGCAGGATGTCGACGAAGGCCTCGTCGACCACCAGTCGGCGGCCGTCGCGCGCCATGTCGAGGGCGAGGCCCGCGAGCGCCTCGGGGGCGACGAAGCGGCCGTCGGGATTGTTGGGATTGACCAGGAGGCCGACGTCGAAGCCGGCGAGATCGTCGAGCCGATCGACCACCGTCGGCTCGGCCCCGGCCGTGCGCCAGACGTGGGCGTGTTCCTGATAGGTGATGCCGAGGATGCCGACGCTGCGCCCCGCCGTCAGCCGCGGCAGCATCTGGATCGCCGCCTGGGTTCCCGGCACCGCGGCGACGCAGGCGGGATCGTCGACGCCGAAGGCCTCCGCCGCCGTCGCCTCGAGGGCGGCCAGCGCCGCGGGTTCCGGCAGGCGGGTCCAGACCTCGGGGGCGAGATCGGGCACCGGCCAGGCGACGGGATCGATGCCGGTCGACAGATCGATCCACGGTTCCGGTGCTTGCGGATGGGCGCTGCGTGCTTGCGCGAGGTCGCCACCGTGGTAGACCCCCGTCGAGGCGCCCGTCGCCCCACCGTTCTTCGTCACGGAACCGTTCATGTCCCTCGTCCCCTGGTCCGGCTCGACGCTGGCGATCGCCATCGCGGCGCTCGGCATCGAGGCCGCCGTCGGTTGGCCCGCCCCTCTCTACGCCGCGATCGGCCATCCCGTCACCTGGATCGGTCGTCTGATCGGCCTGCTCGATCGCCGTTTGAACCACGACGATGCCTCCGAGGCCGACCGCCGCCGCGCCGGGCTCGTCGCGCTGGCGATCGTGCTGGTGGTCACCGGCGGCATCGCCTGGGCGCTGCAGGCACTCGTCTTCTGGACACTGCCGAAGATCCTCGCCGTGCTCGTCGTCGGCGCCTTCGCCGCCAGCCTGCCGGCGCAGCGCAGCCTGCACGAACACGTCGCGGCGGTCGCCGACGGGCTCTCGCGCGATCTCGACGAGGGTCGGCGCGCCGTGTCGATGATCGTCGGGCGCGACACGACGGTGCTCGACGAGGCGGGCGTGGCGCGTGCGGCGATCGAGAGCCTCGCCGAGAACTTCTCCGACGGCATCGTCGCGCCGCTGTTCTGGACCGCGGTGCTCGGCCTGCCGGGCGGCGCGCTCTACAAGGCCGCCAACACCGCCGACAGCATGATCGGCCACCGCACGCCGCGTCACGAGGCCTTCGGCCGGGCGGCGGCGAAGTTCGACGATCTCGTCAATCTCCCCGCCTCGCGGCTCTCGGCCCTGTGGCTCGCGATCGCCGCGGCGATCCGGCCGGGCACCTCGGCGCGAGCGGCGATCGAAGCCGTGCGCCGCGACGCGGGCAACCACCGCTCGCCCAACGCCGGCTGGCCGGAGGCGGCGATGGCCGGAGCACTCGGCATCGCGCTCGCCGGGCCGCGCAGCTACCACGGCGAGACATACGAAGGCGCCTGGATGGGCGACGGCCGCCGCGACCTCGCCGCCACCGACATCCGCCGCGCCCTGTCGCTCTACCGCACCGCGCTGGCGGTCCAGGCGGCGGCGCTGGCGGTGGTGTTGGCGGTGTTCGGGTGAGATCGGGCTCGCCGCATGTCGGGGCCGAGCGGAGGCCCTTCATCCTGAGGTGCGAGCGCGAGCGAGCCTCGAAGGGCGAAGGGCCGAGTGGCAGAGCCCGTCGTGGCTTCGTGTTTCGAGGCCCGGCTTCGCCGGGCACCTCAGTATGAAGGGCCTCTGCGAAACGTCCTACGTGACGGATGATCCGGAGATCGGTCGGAGACCTCAGCGCGCCAATCCCCACAGCCGATCGAGATCGACATGGGCGGCGACGTGTTCGGCGAGCGCATCCAGAGTCGCCTCGACCCGGGTCTCGTAAGCGAGATCCGACGCTTCCGCCCCGAGCATGGCGAGAAACGCCGTGCGCGCCCGATCGTCCGAAAAGAGCCCGTGGACGTAACATCCGGCGACGCGGCCGTCGGGGCGCACGGCACCGTCGCTGCGGCCGTCGGCGAGCGCGAGGACCGGGCGGGCGAGATCGGCGCCCGTGGTGCGGCCGACGTGCATCTCGTAGCCGGAGAAGGGCGCGGGCGAACCGGCGAAGGTGGGCGCGAGCGTCCCCGCCACCGCTTCCAGCCGCTTGTCGCCGCCGAGGACCGTGTCGACGTCGAGGAGGCCGAGGCCGGCGACGGTCGCGGGCGGGCCTTCGACGCCGTCGGGGTCGGCGATGGAGCGGCCGAGCATCTGGTAGCCGCCGCACAGACCGAAGACCCGTCCGCCGCGCCGGACATGGGCGAGAATGTCGACGTCCCAGCCCTCGGCGCGCAGCGCCGCGAGATCGGCGATCGTCGCCTTGGAGCCGGGGAGCATCACCAGATCGGCCTCGGCCGGAACGGCCTCGCCGCGCGCCAGCATCACGAGGCGGACGCCGGGCTCCTGCGCCAGGGGATCGAGATCGTCGAAGTTGGAGATGTGCGGCAGGCGCGGCACCACGACCGTCGTCCGCCCCTCCCCGCCGGCGCGACGCTTCTCCAGCACCACCGCGTCCTCGGCGGGTAAGAGCCCCGCGTCGCGGAACCACGGCACGAGGCCGAGATCGGCCCAACCGGTCTTTTCCGCGATCAGCGCCATGCCGGGGGCGAAGAGCGCCGGATCGCCGCGGAACTTGTTGACGAGGAAGCCGACGATCTGCGCCGCGTCGCGCTCGTCGATCACCGCGTGCGTCCCGACGATCTGGGCGATGACGCCGCCGCGGTCGATGTCGCCGACGAGGATCACCGGCACATCGGCCTTTCGCGCGAAGCCCATGTTGGCGATGTCGCGGGCCCGCAGATTGACCTCGGCCGCACTCCCCGCCCCCTCGACGATCACCAGATCGGCCTCGGCGGCGAGCTTCTCGAAGCTCTCGTGGACGGAGACCTCGAGCCGCGGCTTCCAGTCCTGGAACTCGCGCGCCTTGGCGTTGCCGACGACGCGGCCCTGCACGACGACTTGGCTACCGACGTCGGACTGGGGCTTCAGCAGCACCGGGTTCATGTGGACGGAGGGCGCGACGCGGGCGGCGCGGGCCTGCAGCGCCTGCGCCCGGCCGATCTCGCCGCCGTCGACGGTGACGGCGGCGTTGTTCGACATGTTCTGCGGCTTGAAGGGACGGACGACGAGGCCGCGATTGGCGAAGGCGCGGGCGAGACCGGCGACGAGCAGCGACTTGCCGACGTCGGAGCCGGTGCCCTGCAACATGATCGCCCTGGCGTGGCGTCGCTCGCTCACCCCCGCCTCCTCAGTACTCGATGCCGGCCTGCGCCTTCACGCCGGCGGCGAAATGGTGCTTCGTCGCCCCCATTTCGGTGACCAGGTCGGCGATCTCGATCAGTTCCGGCTTGGCGTTGCGGCCGGTGACCACGACGTGGAGATCGGGGCGGCGGGCGGCGAGCGTCGCCACCACGTCGGCGAGCGGCAGGTAGTCGTAGCGCAGGGCGATGTTGAGCTCGTCGAGGATCAGCAGCGCGATCGCCGGATCGGCCATCAGCTCGACGACCTTCTCCCAGGCGCGGGTCGCGGCGGCGACGTCGCGGGCGCGGTCCTGCGTCTCCCAGGTGAAGCCCTCGCCCATCGTGTGCCACGACACGAGGTCGGAGAAGCGCTCGAGCGCGGTGCGCTCGCCGGTCGACCACGCGCCCTTGATGAACTGGACGACGCCGACGCGGTGGCCGTGGCCGAGCATGCGCAGGGCGAGGCCGAAGGCGGCGGTCGACTTGCCCTTGCCGGGGCCGGTGTTGACGATCAGCAGGCCCTTCTCCTCGATCGTCTTGGAGGCGACCTCGGCATCCTGCACCGCCTTGCGGGCGGCCATCTTGGCCTTGTGGCGATCGTCGGGGGTCTTGTCGGGCGTATCGGTCATCGTCGGGCCTCGGGAAGGGTTCTTCCTGAGACCACGGGAACGGGGACGGCGCAAGCGGGAATGGGGCGAGTGCGACGGGGGCCGGTCCCTTCTCCCGCAAGGGGAGAAGGGGAAGCCGTGCGCGATGCTTCGAGACGGCGTTCTCCGAACGCCTCCTCAGCATGAGGCGTTTGTCTTTGCCGATGAAATCTCCGGAGCCTCATCCTGAGGAGCGCCGCAGGCGCGTCTCGAAGGATCGCGCACGGACGTCGATCCGGCCCCGTTTCGAAGGGCGCAGAGGTCCCGCAGGGGGGAGAAGGGGGAAGCCCCCTTTCGCCCACAAACGCACGAAGGCCGGGTCGCCCCGGCCTTCGGTTCGGTACGCGAGGCGACGAGCCTCAGCCGAACTTGAACAGCACGCCGTAGCCGCCGCGGGGATAATCCCAGGAGATCTCGCCGGAGGGCTCGCACAGCACGCGGCAGGTGCCGCATTCCATGCAGCCGTCGGGCGTCACCTCGACCTGGCCCTTGTCGTTCATCTCGTAGCACTTGGCCGGGCAGACCGTGGTCAGCGCCACGAGATTGGCCGAGGGCTTGTCGTGCGGCAGGACGGTGATGTGGGGGCGACCCGCATCGACCAGATAACGGTTCTGATAGAGCTTGTCCTCGACGCGAACGGCGATCGTCATGGGTCCGTCCTCCTCATTCGGCGCGCGGGCGCCCGATTGTCCTGTCGTGTCGCAAAGCCGACGCGCGGTCGGCGGCTGGATCGAGCAATGCGAGAAGCGTGCCGGAACGAGGGTCGCGCCGGCGCGCGCGAGGCGTTCGACGGGGCCGCTGCCCCGCCGGTGCCGATCAGCGCCAGGCGAGCGCCAGCTTCACCGCGTCGGAGACCATGCCGAGGCGCGAGCGTTTCTCGATGAAGGCGCGGCTGGTCGCCTTCTCGCGTTCGATCTTCGGCGTGCCGTCGACGCGCAGGAAGTTCTGCGCGGCTTGGGAGACGAGTTGCGGATAGGACATGAAGAAATTCGCCGAGTTGGTGTGCAGCAGCGCCGGCATGTCCTTGTACTTCTTCAGGTCCTTCATGACGAAGGACTCGTCCAGCAGCTCCTTGTAGAGCTTCAGGTTCTCCTTGGTCGGCGCCTGACGGCCGGCCTTGAGGCGGTGGATCGCCTCGCCGGCGAGACGGCCGGAGGTCATGGCGAGGTTGGAGCCCTCGCGATGGATGGCGTTGTTGAGCTGCGCCGCGTCGCCGACCACCACCCAACCGTCGCCGTAGAGCTGCGGGATCGCCTTGAAGCCGCCCTCCGGGATCAGGTGGGCCGCATATTCCTTGCACTCGGAGCCCTCGAGCAGAGGCGCGATCGAGGGGTGGGTCTTGAAGGTCTCGAGCAGGTCGTACGGGCTCTCGCGGGTCTCGGCGTAGTCGGAGATCAGACAGCCGACGCCGAGCGAGATGCTCTCCTTGTTGGTGTAGAGGAAGCCCATGCCGGTCATCCCCTTGGTGATGGTGCCGACGGCCTCGATGACGACGCCTTCGTCGCCCTTGATGTTGAAGCGGCTCTCGATGGTCTCGGCCGGCAGGAAGTGCATCTCCTTGACCGCCAACGCCACCTGACCCGCCTTCGGCGGCTCGCGCAGGCCGGCGCGGGTGCCGAGGAGGCCGTTGACGCCCTCGGCCAGCACCACCACGTCGGCCTGGACGACGCCGCCGGCGCGATCGGTCTTCACGCCGACGCATTTGCCGGTGGAGTCGATCAGGAGACCCGTCACCGTGGTCTCGGTCAGCACCGTGGCGCCGGCCTCGCGGACCTTGCGGTTGAACCACTTGTCGAACTGCGCACGGACGATCGTGTAGCGGTTCGGCTTGTCCTCGTTGAAGTCGTCGGAGCGGTACTGCATCGCGGAGTGGCCGCGATCGTCCATCATCCAGAAGCGCTGTTCGATGACGTGG
Organism: Rhizobiales bacterium UBA697; assembly: GCA_002298965.1. GTDB lineage: Bacteria > Pseudomonadota > Alphaproteobacteria > Rhizobiales > Ancalomicrobiaceae > Pinisolibacter. The sequence continues at coordinate 11,468 of DBMN01000263.1, forward strand.
CGCTCGAGCGGCGCATCCTCGCGGAAGTCGGGGATGATCTTCTCGAGCATGGACGCGTACATGATCGCGCCCTGCACGTTCTTCGAACCGGCATATTCACCGCGCTCGAGCTGCAGCACCTTGAGGCCGCGGGAAGCCATGGTGTAGGCGGCGGCGTTGCCGGCCATGCCCGCACCCACGACGATGGCGTCGAACTTTTCCTCGATCATCGGTCGATCTCCTCGGCTCAAAGGCTCAACCGGCGAGCTTGTCGCGGTTGTGGGGCGAGAGGCGGCGCGTGAAGGCCTCGGTGAGCGCCGGCAGGAAGCGCAGCGCATCGGTGACGACGCCGACATGGGCGAAGTCGAAGATCGGCGCGTTCTTGTCGGTGTTGATGGCGACGATCATGTCGGCGCCCTCGACGCCGACCCGGTGCTGGATCGCGCCGGAGATGCCGGCGGCGATGTAGAGCTTCGGCCGAATGGTCTTGCCGGTCTGGCCGATCTGACGCTCGGCCGGCATCCAACCCTTCTGCACGATCGGGCGCGAGCAGCCGTATTCGGCCCCGAGCGCCTTGGCGAGGTTCTTGACCAGCTGCATGTTCTCGACCGCGCCGAGACCGAGACCACCCGCCACCACCACGTCGGCATAGGCGAGGTTGACCTTGCCCGCCTGACGGTCGGCGACGAAGTCGAGGATCTTGGTGACGATGTCGTCTTCCGCCATGTTGAGCGGATGGGCGACCACGCGACCGATCGGCTTTTCCTGCCGCTCCGGCATCGCCATGACACGCGGGCGCACCGTCGCCATCTGCGGGCGGAAGTTCAGCGTGTAGATCGTGCAGAGCAGCGAGCCGCCGAAGGTCGGCCGGGTCGCGGCGAGCGACTTGTCGGCATCGACCGCCAGTTCGGTGCAGTCGGCGGTGAGGCCGGTGAGCAGCGTCGTGGCCACCGAGCCGGCGAGATCGCGGCCGAGCGTCGTGGCGCCCAGCAGCAGGATCTCCGGCTTGTAGGTGTTGACGAGGTCGGTCAGGCCCTTGGAATAGGGCTCGTTGCGATAGTCGGCGAGCAGCGGGTCTTCCATCAGATAGACGAGGTCGGCGCCATAGGCGAAGCTCTCGGCGATCGCGTGGTTGGTGCCCTCGCCCTTCGGGCCGAGGACGACGCCGGCGAGCTCGACGCCGAGCTGATCGGCGAGCTTGCGGCCTTCGCCGAGAAGCTCGAACGAGACGGGGTGGACCGCCCCGCGTTCGACTTCCACGAACACCCAGACGCCCTTGTAGGCCTTGAAGTGTTCGGGAAGCTCCTTCTTCATTCCGGCGCGGCCGCCGGCGGCGGGAGCGGCAGGTGCGTTCGACATGGGTTCCCCTCCCCGTCTCAGAGCGTCTGGTGCAGTTCGACGAGCTCGGTCTCGAGACCGGCGAGCCCACCGAAGATGGTTTCGATCAGCGCGTCGGCGGTATCGGCCGCCTTGGGCTGGATCTCGACGAGCTTGGCCTTCTCGGCGCGGGCGGCGGGCGCGAAGACGCGCTTGACCACCGTCGGCGAACCGCGCAGGCCGCACTTCATCACGTCCTCGATGCCGGCATCCTTGGCCGACCAGGTGACGATCTCGGCGCGGGCGGCGCGCAGCGCGTCGGGCATCGAGCCGCGGCGCATCTCGTTCGTCCCTTCGAGCATGGTGATGAGCACCGGCAGCTTCGTCTCGAGCACCTGGACGCCGCCTTCGGCGCGGCGCTCGACGCGGATCTTGCCGCCGGCAAGATCGAGGTTGGCGATCTTGGAGACGTAGGTCAGCTGCAGCAGCTTGTTGCGCTTGGCGATGCCGGGGCCGACCTGGGCGGTGTCGCCGTCGATGGTCTGCTTGCCGGTGAAGACGATGTCGGCGGCCCCGAAGACCTCGTCGATCTTCTTCAGCGCCATGGAGAGCGCGTAGGACGTCGCCAGCGTATCCGAGCCGGCGAAGAAGCGGTCGGTGAGGAGCACCGCACGGTCGGCGCCGAAGGTCAGCGCCTTGCGCAAGGAGTCCTCGGCCATCGGCGGGCCCATGGTCAGCACCGTCACCTCGCCGCCGTACTCGTCGCGGAGACGCAGAGCGGCCTCGAGGGCGAAGAGATCATACGGGTTGATGATCGTCGGCACGCCCTGACGCATGATCGTGTTGGTCACGGGGTGGACGCGGATCTGGGCCGAGTCCGGAACCTGCTTGATGCAGACGACGATGTGCATCTCGCCTCTCCTCGTGGGTTTGCCGGTCGCATGGGCCTCCGGCTGTTCGAGGGGACATACGCACGCGCCGTGCCAACCGGGAAAAGCGTGGAATTTCGAGCGCTCGCCCGACAGGGCGACGAGATCCGTGCGGTGACCGACGGACAATCCGTCGCAGCTTGTCGCAAATCCGACAGGCGACGGCGGTCCGACACGGGAGCGTCGAGAAATCGGGCCGCCGCGGCTCGAATGCAATTCATGATAGAATCTTAGATCTACGTATTCTCATGATGGTTTCGCCGCACCGTTCTCCGACTAGGGTCGGAGCCGACGATCCGGGAGGGACCCATGCTCATGATCCGACGCGCGGCTTCGATCGCATTCCTCTGCCTCGCGCTGTCGGGCTGCGGCGACGGCCCCAATCGCAGCGCCGCCGGCAACTGCATCCGCTCGGCGATCGAAAACGACCTGAAGCGGATGCAAGGCTTCGCCGACCTCTTCGGCAAGTCGAACTTCGCCCCGACCGTCACGCTGCGCGACCTCTCCTTCGGCGAATGCCAGAAGGACGCGCCGGGGCGCCATCTCTGTCTGGTCGAGTACCGCATCGAGATGACCGGCGGCGATCCCGGGCTGATGGGCTTCGTGAAGCTCGGCGAGGCGCTCTCCGGTACCGATCTGCGGCAGTTGCAGCACACCTACTGGCGCTTCACCGAGACGTCGGACGCGATCGCCTGCCAGCACGTCGAATAGGCTCTTGCCAGAGCGACGATCGTCCACTTAAATATCCATATGGATACTATCGTGGATGATACCGGATCGCGGCTCGCCCGCCGCATCCGTCTCGAGCGCGAGGCGCGGGGCTGGTCGCTCGCCGATCTCGCGGCGCGGGCCGGCGTCGCCAAGGCGACGATCTCCAAGATCGAGCGCGAGGAGGCGAGCCCGACCGCCGTCGTGCTGGTACGCGTCTCGGCCGCCTTCGGCCTGACGCTCGCCGGTCTCCTGCTGCGCGCCGAGGGCGACGGCGATCGACTGTCGCGCGCCGGCGACCAGCCGGAATGGCGCGATCCGGCGACCGGGTATCTGCGCCGTCAGGTCTTCCGCCATGCCGATCATCCGGTCGAACTGGTCGAGGTGACGTTGCCGGCCGGACGATCGGTGACGCTCCCGGCCGAGTCCTACGTCCACATCCGCCAGATCGTCTGGGTGCGCTCGGGCGTCCTCACCATCCGCGAGGGCGACGGCGAACGCCGGCTCGAGGTGGGCGACGCGCTCGGCTTCGGCCCGCCCGCCGACACGACCTTCGCCAACGAGACCGACGCGCCCGCGACCTATGTCGTGGCGCTGGCGCGCAGCTGAGGCATCCGCCGATGACCGAGCCCCGGATCGAACCGCTCACCGACACGCCCGCGACCCACGCCGCCCTCGTCGATCTGATCGTCGAGACGGTGGCGGCGGGCGGATCGGTCTCCTTCATGCACCCGTTCTCGCGCGACGACGCCGACGCCTTCTGGGCGGGATCGCTGGCGTCGGCCGCGCGCGGCGAACGGCTGGTGCTCGGTTCCTTCGAGGGCGAGGATCTGGTCGCGACGCTGACGCTGTTCCTCGCCCTGCCGCCCAACCAGCCGCATCGCGCCGAGTTGGGGAAGATGATGACGAAGGTCGCGGCGCGCGGGCGCGGTCACGCGATGGCGCTGATCCGCCGGGCGGAGACGGAGGCGCTCGCCCGCGGCAAGACCCATCTGATGCTCGACACGGCATCGGACGGGGGCGCGAGCGGTCTCTACGAGAAGGCGGGCTTCCGCTTCGCCGGCGAGGTCCCCGACTTCGCGCTGAAACCGCACGGCGGACTGACGGGGACGAAGTTCTACTGGAAGCCGATCGGGCGGGAGTGAAGGCCCCGTCACCCCTGCTTGCGGCGGGCGTCGGCGATCGCCTGGGCGAAGCCGGCCGCGTCGAGGGCGCCGGGGAAGACGAAGGAGCCGATGACATAGGCCGGCGTGCCGGGGAAGCCGAAGGCCTCGGCCTGCGCCCCGTTGCGGGCGACGAGGGCGTCGAAGGCCTTGCGGTCGGTCTCGACGTCGGCCAGCAACTTCGCCCGATCGGGCACCAGACGGGCGACGATCTCGTCGACGAAGGCGTCGGTCGGCCGGGTCTGCCAGTCCATCAGCGCGGCGTGGAGGGGGGCGAGCAGTTGCTGCCGGCGGGCCGACCAGACGAGACGGGCGGCGCGTTCCGAAGTCTTGCCGAAGATCGGCCAGTCCTTCAGCAGCACCGCCACCTTGCCGTCGGCCTCGACCACCTTCGTCAGCTCGACCTCGGCCTTGCGGCAGAAGGGGCAGCGGTAGTCGAACCACACGGCGACGGCGACGTCGCCCTCGCGGTTGCCCAGCACCGGCACGTCGGGATCGCCGAAGACGGCGGCGGGCTCGACCCGCGCCGCGGCGGGACGCAGCCCGGCGACGAGGCTCGCCCCGGCGGCGAGGCCGAGGAGCGCGGTGCGACGGGTCGGGGCGGCGAAAGGCATGGTCATGACGGGCTCGCGGAGGGACACTTCAGGAACCCCGAATATGTCCGTCCCGCTTCACGCGCCAGTGACGTTCCGGTGAGCGCGATGCCCGCCTCACTCGCCCGAGGGGATCGGCGCCATGATCTCGTCGAGGCCGACGAAGGCCTGGCCGGGCTTCACCGGGCGGGTGGGATCGTGATCCTTCAGCACCTTGAAGACGCGCTGCTGGAGCGGCGACGAGGTGGTGAAGTCCTCGTAGGCGCGCTCGAGGAAGGTGCGGGCGCGCGCTGCGACCACCCGGTCGGGCATGTCGTCGAAGTCTTCCGAGGCGAGGTACTGGCCCATCCGCTTCAGGATGTGGAGACGGGCCGGGCCGAGCACCTTGGGGTCGAACTTCACCTTGAGCTCGGCGAAGAAGTCCTCGGCGGACGAGCACTGCTTCAGGCGGGCGAGGATGTCCTTGACCACCACCGCGTTGGAGATGTCGCAGGAAGAGACGTCTTCGGTCATGGGTTGCTCCCGTGGGCTGGAGGATCGTTGCGACGAGCGTCGTCGCGGGCGGGCAGGATCTCGAACTCGACGGTCGGTTCGGGCGTCCGCGCGAGGTGGGCGAGCCGCGCCTCGAGGAAGTCGATGCGGTCGACCAGCGCCGACAGCGCCTCGCCGACCGGGTCGGGCATCAGGTGATGTTCGAGGTCGATGCGGCCGGCGACCAGGCGGCGGCCTTCGATCGGCTTGACGATGCGGCCGGGGATGCCGACCACCGTCATTTCCGGCGGCACGTCCTCGATGACGACCGAGTTGGCGCCGATCCGCGCGCCGGCGCCGACGGTGATCGGGCCGAGGATCTTGGCACCGGCACCGACCAGGACGCCGTCGCCCAGCGTCGGGTGGCGTTTGCCCGGCCGCCACGAGACGCCGCCGAGCGTCACGCCGTGATAGAGCGTCACGTCGGTGCCGATCTCGGCGGTCTCGCCGATCACCACACCGGCGCCGTGGTCGATGAAGAAGCGGCGACCGACGGTGGCGCCGGGGTGGATGTCGACATTGGTCAGGAACCGCCCGAGCCACGACACGAAACGCCCGGAGAAGCGATGACCGCGCCGCCAAAGGCGATTGGCGATGCGATGCCAGACGATGGCGTGGACGCCGGGATAGGTCAGCCAGATCTCGAGCGTGCCGCGGGCGGCGGGGTCGCGCGCCTTCACGCAGGCGACGTCCTCGCGGATCATCGCCCAGAGGCCGAGACGCGCCGTGGCCTCGCCGGTCGCGGCGGAGGCGAAGGAACCGAGGGTCAGATCGCTCATCACTGCCTCCTCCGGCGCCGCCGCTGCGGGCGGGCGCGTCTCCTCGTTCATGGCCGCACGCGCAGGGGCACGCGGGCGGGGCTCGCCTCGTCCTCGTCGACCAGACGACGGTGCATCTCGACCAGCACGTCGGTCGGCACCGGCCGCTTGGTGCGGATCGCATGGGCCTTCACCCGGGCGAGAAGCCGCGGATAGACGCGATCGTCGAGTTCGACCGCCCGGGTCGCCAGCGCATGGACGATCGCGGTGCGGCCGGAATGTTTGCCGATGGCGAAGCCGTGGTCGCGGCCGAGGGTCCGCGGGTCGACGCCCTGATAGGTGTCGCGGTTCCACAGCAGGCCGGCGACGTGGATGCCGCTCTCGTGGGTGAAGACGTCGGCGCCGATCACCGCCTTCTGCGGATGGATCGGCCGGCCCGAGGCGGTCGAGACCACCGCGGCGATGTCGCAGAGGCGGGTGGCATCGACGCCCGAGGGGTAGCCGAGGCGATCGAGCGCCACGACCATCTCCTCGAGCGCGGCATTGCCGGCGCGCTCGCCGATGCCGCCGACCGTCACCGAGACGTGGCGCGCGCCGGCACGCACGGCGGCGAGCGCATTGGCGGTGGCGAGCCCGAGGTCGTCGTGGGTGTGGATCTCGAGCGGCAGATCGGTGCCGCCGACGAGGCGGGCGACGAGATCGTGGGTGGCGAAGGGATCGAGCACGCCGACGGTGTCGGCCAGCCGCGCCCGGAAGGCGCCGAGGCGCTCCACCGTCTCGATGACGGCCGCGAGGTGGTCGACCTCGGCGCGCGAGGCGTCCTCGCAGCCGATCGCCACCTCGAAGCCCATGTCGAGCGCGCGCGGTACCAGCCGTGCGATGCGGGCGAGCGCCGTCGCTCGGTCGATGCCGAGCTTGGCGGCGAGCTGGACGTCGGAGGCGGGGATCGACAGGTTGACCGCCGTCACGCCGCAGGCCTTGGCCGCGACGAGATCGGCATCGGTCATGCGGCACCAGGCCATGACGCGGAGCGGCAGGTGCGCCTCGACGATGGCGCGGATCGACGCCTGTTCGTCGGCGCCCATGGCGGGCGTGCCGGCCTCGATCTCGGGAACGCCGGCTTCCGCCAGCGCTTCCGCGATCTCCACCTTCTCGGCGACCGAGAAGGCGACGCCCGGCGCCTGTTCGCCGTCGCGCAGGGTCGTGTCGTTGAGGAACACGCGGGGCATCATCGGCGTCCCTCCCCTTCGATCAAGCATAGACCGGGTTGAACGTGGCGGGCGCCTTGTCCGCGCCCTGCCAGAACGGCGACAGCGCGCGCAGCTTCTCGATGATCGGCGGCATCACCTCGAGGACGCGATCGACGTCCTCGTCGGTGTTGTCGCGGCTGAACGAGAAGCGGATGGCGCCGTGGGCCGCCGTATAGGGCACGTTCATGGCGCGCAGCACGTGGCTGGGCTCGAGCGAACCGGAGGTGCAGGCCGAGCCCGACGAGGCGGCGATGCCTTCGCGGTTCATCAGCAGCAGGATGCCCTCGCCCTCGATGAACTCGAAGGCGATGTTGGCGGTGTTGGGCAGGCGCTCGGCCGGATTGCCGGTGACGAAACAGCTCGGGATGCGCTGGAGAAGGCCCTTCTCCAACCGATCGCGAAGGCTCGCGACGCGGGTGACCTCATCCTCCATGTGGAGGAGCGCCAGTTCCGCCGCCTTGCCGAGCCCGACGATGCCGGGGGTGTTCTCGGTGCCGGCGCGACGGCCGCGTTCCTGGTGACCGCCCTTGAGGAGCGAGCGGAAGCGCACGCCGCGCTTGACGTAGAGCGCGCCGATGCCCTTGGGCCCGTGCAGCTTGTGGCCGGAGAGCGACAGCATGTCGATGGCGGTCGACTTCAGGTCGATCGGAATCTTGCCGACCGCCTGCACCGCGTCGGTGTGGAACAGCGCGCCGACCTCGTGGGCGAGTTCGGCGAGTTCGGCGACGGGGAAGATCGTGCCGGTCTCGTTGTTCGCCCACATGATCGAGACGACGGCGGTCTTCTCCGACAGCGCCTCGCGGTAGGCGGCGATGTCGAGCAGGCCGCGGCCGTCGACCGGGATGACGTGGACCTTGAGGCCACGCGTCTTCTCCAGATGGGCGCAGAGCGACAGGACGGCGGGGTGTTCCACCGCCGAGGTGATGATCTCGTCGCGACCGCCCTGCGCCTCGAGAGCGGAGAGGATCGCCATGTTGTCGCTCTCGGTGCCGCCCGAGGTGAAGACGATCTCGTGATCGAACTCGGCGCCGAGCAGCTTCTGCAGCGAGGCACGCGCCGCCTTCACTGCCCCGCCGACCGACGCGCCGAAGGCATGCATCGAGGAGGGATTGCCGAACTGTTCGGTGAAATAGGGCAGCATCGCCTGGACCACCTCGGCGTCGCAGCGCGTGGTGGCGTTGTTGTCGAGATAGACGGGGCGGGTCATGGGTCGGTCCTCGTTCGTCTTCGATCTGGCTCGGCGCTGGCCGAATACGGATTTCAAGGGCTGGCGCGGCCGGAGCCCCGCGGATCCCCTCCCCCCTGGAGGGGGAGGGTCAGGGAGGGGGGCAGAGCGCCGCCGGCGGCGCTCGATCGCCGAGCCGCGAAGCCCCTCACTTCACCGGCACGACCCGGAGCGGGATGCCGAGCTTGGCGATCAGCTTTTCCTGGACGCCGTTGACGGTCATCGAGGCCATCTGGCAGCCGACGCAGGCGCCGGTCAGCTTGACGATGACGTTGGAGCCGTCGACGTCGACCAGCTCGCAGTCGCCGCCGTCGCGCTTGAGGAAGGGACGGACCTCTTCCAGCGCTTCCTCGATCAGCTTGATCTTCTGCACCGTGGTCAGGCGCGGCGCCGCGGCGGCGGCGGCCGGAACCGGCGCGGGAGCGGCACCGGCGACGACCTCGGTCGCGGCGGCGGCCTTCTCCAGCGTCTCCAGCGAGATCACCGGCTGGCGGGCCTCGGTGGCGGGGGTGGCGACCGGGCTCGAGGCCATCTGGCCCTTGGGCTTCGCCTTCTGCTTCAGGGTCTTGGGATCGACCGTGCCCGCCTTGTAGGCGGCCTCGGCGACGATCAGGCCCTCGGCGACCATCTCGGCGTTGACCCGGGCGAGCACGCCTTCGAGCGCCTCGAAGCAGGTCAGGCAGCCGCCGCCGGCCTTGGTGTAGTTGGTCAGCTCCTCGATCGAGGTCAGCTCGTTCGAGCGCACGGCGCGTTCGATCATGCCCTCGTCGACGCCGAAGCACTTGCAGACCAGCGCGCCTTCCTCGTGGTCGTCCTTCCACTCCTCGCCGCGGAAGTCGGCGACCGCGGCCTGGAGCGCCTCGTAGCCCATCACCGAGCAGTGCATCTTCTCGGGCGGCAGGCCGCCGAGGAAGTCGGCGATGTCCTGGTTGGAGATCTTCAGCGCCTCGTCGAGCGTCTTGCCGACGACCAGTTCGGTCAGCGCCGAGGACGAGGCGATGGCCGAGCCGCAGCCGAAGGTCTGGAACTTGGCCGCCTCGATCACTTCGGTCTCGGGATCGACCCGCATCATCAGCTTCAGCGCGTCGCCGCAGGAGATGGCGCCGACCTCGCCGACCGCGTTGGCGGTCTCGAGCACACCCGCGTTCACCGGGTTGAAGAAGTAGTCCTTGACCTTGTCGGTGTAGTCCCACATGGGCCGCACTCCTGAATAGCGTTCGGGATCAACCGAAGGACTTGCCGCACGAGCACTTCGAGGTGGCGTTCGGGTTGTCGAAGACGAAGCCGGAGCTCTCGAGCCCGGTGACGAAGTCGACCGTCATGCCTTCCACGAGCGGGCAGCTGTCGGGGTCGACGTAGAGCTTGACGCCGTCCTGATCGACGACGATGTCGCCGTCGCGGGTCGTGCCCTCGAGGCCCATGAGATACTTGAAGCCGGCGCAGCCGCCCGCCTCGACCTTGATGCGCAGGCCCTCGACGGGCGTGGCGGCACGGGAGATGGCCGTCTTGACGGCGGCGACGGCGCTGTCGGTCAGCTGGATCATCGACGTGTTCCCTCGTTGCGAGTGGCGTTCGAGGAAGAATTCGCAAGCGCCGTGCCAATCGGTGAAAACCCTGACAATCCTTGTCTTTTTGCCATCGCTCGCCTGTGCGAAATCCGACAAGGGCGGATTTGCGACATGTCGGGAGAACGACGAAGGGCCTGAAAGGACGGGGGATTCGGGTGGAAGTCGGTGGCGTGGCGAGGCACGCTCGCGCGTGCGCCCCCTCATCCGGCCCTGCGGCGAGCTTTCCTGCACGCTCGCGCGTGCGCCCCCTCATCCGGCCCTGCGGGCCACCTTCTCCCGCGAGGGGAGAAGGGATGCCCGGGGCGAAGGCCTCACCATTCGCGACGTCGCCCCGTGTCGTGATTTCGAGAGATCGTTCGGAAGCGCAGCACTCCCCCTTCTCCCCTCGCGGGAGAAGGTGCCCGAAGGGCGGATGAGGGGGCGCTCGCACAAGCGAGCAACCACTCACTCCGCCGCAAGCGGCGCGGTGATCGCCAGATCCATCGCCCGGCGGCGCTCGGCCATGCGACTCTCGCCGTCCTCGGCGCCGAAACAGTCGGCGAAGTCGGTGCAGGCGGCACAGGACGGCGCCGAGCAGAGGGCGAAGCCCTCGGCCTCGCAGAGGCGGCGATAGAAGTACTTCTTCCAGCGCATGTTGTTGGTGTTCCCGGCGTGCAGCACGGGGAAGAACAGCGCCAGCAGGCGGCCGAGTTCGGCGCGATCGAAGAGGCCGAGGTCCTGCCACAGGTGATCGGGGCGCATGGCGCGCCGGGCGATCATCGTCGCCACCAGCGGACCGTCGCCGCTGCGGCGGTCCTCGGCGAGATGGTCGAGGAGCAGGTCGCGCAGCACCTCTTCTTCCGGTTCGCAGGTCGGCCGGGCGACGTCGGCGAGCGGGAAGAGGCGGCGGTCGACGGCGGGAAAGCGTTCGGCCAAGAGCGCGTCGAGCCGGTCGGGCGAGAGGCCGGTCGCGGCGCAGACGTCGGCCGTGCCGGACGCCGCCTCGTCGACGGCGACGGCCAGCATGCAGGCGAAGGCATGGGCGGCGAAACCGTCCTCGGCGTCTCGGGCGGGCCTCGCCGCCGCCGCGATCGTCGCATGCCAGTGATCGGTCATGGTCGCCTCCTCGGTCGGATGTCGCCTCGGGATCGGGGGAGACGGCCGGCCGATCAGGGGGACGCCGGCCGTCTCGGGGTCGCGACCGCTCGTGTGACGCGGTCGGCCAGGGTTCCGGGTGCCCGCGGCGAGCGCGGGCGGACGTCAGGCCGCGATCTTGTCGGCGGCGACGTGGGACTGGCAGTTCTTGGGGCAGACGCGGGCGCAGGCGCCGCAGCCGATGCAGGAGCCGGCGGCGTCGACCACCATGATCATGCGGTTCAGCTCGCCGTCGAAATCCTCGTCGTCACCCTCTTCGCACTTGCCGAGGATCTCGCCCTCGTCGTCGACGCCGTAGAGGTGCATCACGTCGCGCGAGCAGACCTTGAAGCAGCGGCCGCAGCCGATGCAGGTCCCGCCGTCGATCGAGACGAGGTATTCGGGCATCCAGCCGGAGCCGTCGCGGGTCACGAAGTCGGTCATGTCAGGCGGCCTCCAGGCTCTTCAGTTGGGCGCGCGCGGCTTCCAGCGCGGCATAGGCGTCGTGGGTCGCCTGGGCGACCTCCATGATGGTCTTCCAGTTGACCGGCAGTTCCTCGGAGAGGTCGTGCAGATTCATCTTGGCGTTGATCGCCTTGGCGGAGAGCTTCTTGATCTCGGCCTTGAGCGTCTCGACGTCGGACATGGCGTCTCTCCTCGATGCGAACGCGGAAAACGAGTTGGGCATCATCCCCGACGCGGTGGGTCGGACGGACGGTCGGCCCACGAGACCGTGCGCCCGGCTCGGCGTAGCCGCGAGCAGCCGCGCCGGGGATGATGCGACGAGGACGGCACGGGGAATGTGCCGCCCCCTTCCCCGGGTCACCAGTCGGCGACTTCGGGGAACTTGGCGATCATCTCGCAGGCCTCGTCGACGGCCTTGGTGCCGGCCTCGGCGAGCTTGCCGAGGTTGTCGTGGCCCCAGCGATGGACGTCGCGCAGCGACTTCGACAGCACGACCAGACGGCCGGCGGTCAGGACGACGCGGCCGAAGCCCTCGTGGCTCATCTTCATCATCGGCGAGGCCATGCGGCCGGACGCCTGCTCGATGGTGAGGCCGACGGCGGCGTAGAACTTCTCCACCCGCCACAGCACGTCCGGATCGGGATCGCCGATGATCGGGATCTCGCGGCGCTGTTCCTTGGTCAGGACGAAGTCCTTGAGGAGACTGGCGTCGGAGCGCCCCTCCCAGGTGCCGTAGCTGTCCTCGGCGCGGATGAGCCGCACCAGGGTGGAGAGAAAGGGCGTGGCGAGCGCCACGGCGTCGGCGTCGAGTTCGGCGGTGTCGGACATCGGAGATACCTCAATCGTCGGCGAAGGAAGGTTTGGGGGCGGCGATGCCGGCTTCCGCCAGCACCTTGCGCAGCCACGGGGGCGGCGCACCGTTCAGCATGGTGCGGGTGCGCTCGAGCACCTCGTCGATCGGCGACGGCGCCTGCACCTTGATGGGATGGATCTTGGCCGAGACGACCTTGGCGGCGGACGGGCCGCCGATCGCCAGGCAGAACAGCAGGTGACAGCCGGCGAGCGCCTCGACCTTGGGGGTGATGCGGTCGTCGCCGTCGGTCTTGTGCAGACCGGACTGTTCGGTGACGTCGTCGAAGGCCAGCGCCTCGACGAAGGTCCAGCCGTCCTTCGACACGTCGTAGACGGCGAAGCGGTTGGCCGACCCGAAGTGCGCGTTGAGCGACTTCATGTCGTTGGTGGCGATGGCGACGCGGACCGCGCCGGCCGGACGCTCGGGGGCGGCGGTCGCCTCGCCGTCAGTGGGCACGAGCGACAGTCTGCGCACGGCTGTCATGGGCGTTCTCTCTCTTCAGTAGCGGATCGAGACCCTCGGGGGTCGGATCCTTCCGGTGGGCCTGGAAGACGTTGGAAACCTCGAAGATCAGGTCGCGGGTGCCGCGATAGCCGACGAAGCGGCGATGCTGCGCACCCAGCCGATCGAAGATCGGGAAACCGACCCGATAGAGCGGAATGGCGAGCCGCTCGGAGGCCTGGCGGCCGTGCGAATGAGTGACGAGCAGATCGCAATCCCCGGCGAGCTTCTCGAAGTCGCCGAGATCGCCGACCTTGACCTCGTCGGCCGGGACCTTCCGCAGGATCGGCGACGTGCCGGTGGTGGTCACGGCGGCCGAGACCTCGGCGCCCATGCCGGCGAAGAAGGTGGCGAGTTGGTAGAGGTGATCGGGCTCGGCGGCGATGCCGACCTTCTGGCCACCGAAGTGGAAGTGGCCGTCGAGCAGCGCGTCGGAGAGCTGCGTGCGCTGGCGGCGGATCTTCGCCGGCACCGGCTGGCCGGAGATCTCGGCGAGCGCGGTGACGAAGCGATCGGCCGCCTTGAGGCCGGTCAGCGTGCCGAACAGCGTGTAGGGAACGTCGGCGACTTCCGCGAGCTTCTCCGCCGCGGCGCGCTGGCCCTCGCCGATGGCGATGCAGTGGACGCATTCGCCGAGCGAACGGATGTCCTCGACCTTCGTGCCGCCGTAGGTGGTGGGGATCCACTTGCCCGGCACGGTGCCGTCGAGGGCGCCGGAAACGTCGGGCAGGATGGTCGCCTCGAGCCCGAAGGCCTCGATCGTCTCGCGGATCTCCTCGATGTCGGCGACCGTCAGGTTGAAGCCCGGCAGGACCGCGATGCGCCGCGGATTGCGGCGGGGGGAGACGCGGGCGGTGATGCCGTCGATCATCGAGACGACGGCCTTGGTCCAGCCCTCCTCGATCGAGCCGTTGAAGTCGGGCGTGGCGGCAAGCACCACCTCGGTGCCGCCGAGATCCTCGGCGCGCTTGGCCTTGATCATGGCGAGATCGCCGGCGAAGTCCTCGCCGCGGGTCTCGACCAGCGCCGTGGTGCAGACGCCGATCAGCTTGGGCTTGGTCCGCGTCTTGAGGTTCATGATCGCCTCCTCGAGGTGATCGGCGCCGCCCATGATGGTGGCGACCTCGTCCATCGCGGTGGTCTGGAGCGGGATCGTCTCCTTGAAGTGACGCACGAAGAGCACCAGCGCGAAGGAGGTGCAGCCCTGACTGCCGTGGAACAGCGGCACGCAGCCGTCGACGCCGAGGAAGGCGAAGGCGGCGCCGAGCGGCTGGCTCGACTTGAGCGGATTGACGGAGGCCGACTTCTCGACCGGCAGGACGTGGGCCATGGGGGTCCTCCTCAGCAGTCGTCGGCGTCGCCGGCACCGGAGCCGGCGAACTTCTTCAGCGTGTGGGCGGGGAACGTGTCGTTGGCGACGACGAAGGCCACCTCCTCGCGAGCCCCGACGACCGGGCCGCCACCCACCACGCTCTCGCCGGTGATGCGGCCGTCGGCGTCGAAGGGCGCGGGGGCGCGGACCTGATCCCAGATCGGATTGTGAATGGCGATGTCGATCTGCCGGACCAGTTCGACCATGCCGTCGTAGCCGGCGTAGGGAAGGTGACGTTCCTGGTTGATGTCGAGCCAGGGCATGCGGGCCTTCAGCGCCACGAACTGGGTGCGGCCGCCCGACAGCATGATGTCGGCATCGTGACGTTCGAGCAGCGCGTAGAGATCGCGCGGTGCCATGCCCTCGAACATCTTGTGCTCGTCCTCGAGCAGCTGCTTGACGCGTTCCTTGTCCTCGGGCGTCGACTTCTTGACCGAGGTGCCGACGATCTCGATGCCGATCTCCATCAGCGCCGAGGCGACCGACCAGGACTTCACGCCGCCGGTGTTGAGCAGGACCTTGCGGCCCTCGAGCCGCGGCCGGAAGGCCTCGAGCCGAGCCCAGGCGATCGCCTCCTCGCGCGCGATGACCGCCTCGGTGCGATCGATCAGCTCGGCGTCGGCGCCCTGACGGACCAGCAGCGTCGCGATCTGGCGCAGCGCGTCGGAGGTGTCGGCGATGCCGTAGAACGAGCCCTCGAAGAAGGGGATGCCCCAGCGCTCTTCCATCTTGCGGGCGAGATTGATGAGCGCGGTCGAGCACACCATCATCGTCGCCTTCGCGGTGTGGGCGCTCGCCACGTCGGTGTAGCGCGCGTCACCGGGGATGCAGGCGCGGATGCGGATGCCGAGCTCGTCGAGCAGCGGCTTCACCAGCCAGAACTCGCCGGCGAGATTGAACTCGCCGAGGATGTTGATGTCGTAGGGACCGACGTCGTCGGGTTCGAGCGTGCCGACGACATGGTCGAGCAGCGCCTCGCCGGCGAGCTTGTTGCCGAGGTTCTTGGAGCCGACGAAGCCGGCGGAATGGACCGGGATCACGGCCGTGCCGAATTTCTCGGTCGCATGACGGCAGACGGCGTCGATGTCGTCGCCGATCAGCGCGGTGACGCAGGTCTCGTAGACAAAGATCGCCGGGGGCGCGTGTTCCTCGACGATCTCGCGGATCGCCTTGTAGAGCTTGCGCTCGCCCTGCCCCATCACGACGTCGAGTTCGGTGAGGTCGGTGGTGAACGACGTGCGCCACAGCATCGGGCCGGAGGACGCCGCACCGCGGTTGTCCCAGGAGTTGCCCTCGCAGGCGAGCGGCGCATGGATCAGGTGGGCGGCGTCGGTGATCGGCTGAAGCACGATCTTGGCGCCGTCGAAGGCGCAGCCGCCGGCGGCGGCGCCGGGGGTCAAGGGCTTGGAGCAGCCCTTCTTGCGCGCCTTCTCGTCCTTGGCCGCGTTCTTGTCGCAACCGGGCTCGTTGAAGAGTTCCTGGACCTTCGGTGACAGCATGTCCGGCCCCCTGTCGTCGACTTTGTCGGTCATCCGACAAAGCGCTGGCGTCAGGGGGATAGGAGCAAGGGGTGTGCCAGAGGGGCGCGGTCAGACCGCGCCTTCGTCCTCGATGCAGAGGATGTTGCCGCAGGCCTTGCAGTGGACGGCGTCGACGTCGTGGCGATTCAGGCCGCAGTGCGGGCACTTGTGCTCGACCTTGTGCGGCCGGAACATCACCTGCACCAACCGCAGAAACAGCGACACGCCGAAGATCATGATCACCACCGCGATCATCTTGCCGGAGGTGCCCTCCAGCGTGATGTCGCCGAAGCCGGTCGTCGTCAGCGTCGTGACGGTGAAATAGAGCGCGTCGGCATAGTGCTCGATCTTCGGATTGGCGACGTGCTGCGTCTCGTAGACGATGGCCGTCATCACGAAGAGGAAGACGAAGAGATTGATGCCCGCATCGATCGTCTGCTGGTGACGGCGGAAGAAGTCGAAGTCGGTGCGCAGGCGGCGGACCGTCTGGTAGGAGCGCAAGAGCCGCAGCATCCGCGCCACGCGGAGGAAGGCGAGGCCCTCGCCGACGATCGGGGCGAGAAGCGACACGATCACCACCATGTCGGCGATGCCGAGCGGATGGAGGAGATCGCGCACGCGCCGCCGCGAGATCCAGGTTCGCGCCGCGAAGTCGGCGACGATGACGACGCCGATCGCCAGATCGATGCGCTCGACCGTCGGCGAATGGGCGAAGAACGACGAGACGACGAGAAAGGCGACGGTGACGAGGTCGAAGACCAGCAGCGCGTAACGGAAGGCGACGGCGCGTCGGCTGTCCCTCTCGTAGAGTTCGATCAACAACGCCTTCATGGTCTCTCCCCGCCGCGAGCCGGCGTCGGGATATCTGGGGGCGGCGGGGGCGATGCGCAATCCCGCCCAAGCGAAACGGCCGCCCCGAGGGGCGGCCGTCCGTTGTCCGACATGTCGGCTTTTCGACGTCGACGATCTCAGCGGGTGAGGTCGTAGGAGTAGTCGGTCTTGCCGGCGACGATGGTCTCGCTGTCGAGCTTGTCGAAGACCTTGTCGAGGATCGTCGTCAGCACGCGCAGGCCGCCCTGGTAGCCCATGATCGGGAAGCGGTGGTGGTGGTGACGATCGAAGATCGGGAAGGTCAGGCGGATCAGCGGCACGCCGGTGTCACGCTCGAGGTACTTGCCGTAGGACGAGCCGATCATGAAGTCGACCGGTTCGGTGAACAGCAGCGAACGCAGGTGCCAGAGGTCCTTGCCGGCCCAGACCTGAGCGTTGGCGCCGAACGGGTTGGCGGCCAGCATCTCCTTCATCTCGGCTTCCCAGGCCTTCGAGCCGTTGGTGGCCAGGCAGTGGGTCGGCTCGCCGCCGGTCTCCATGATGAACTGCGCCATCGCCTGCACGAAGTCCGGGTCGCCCCAGATCGCGTACTTCTTGCCGTGCAGATAGGCCTGGCTGTCGGCCATGGCGTCGACGAGGCGGCCGCGCTCCATGCGGATCGCTTCCGGGATCGCCTTGCCGGAGAGCTCCGACACCTTCATCAGCAGGCTGTCGGTCGCCCGGACACCCAGCGGATAGTGGAAGGTCGCGGTCTCCTGACCCTGCTCGGCGACGTAGTCCATCGTCTTGCGGGTGTTCCAGTACTGCAGCGAGATCGTGGCCTTGGCGTCGAGCGCGCCCTTGACCTGGTCGATCGTCGTGCCGCCGTCGTACATGCGATAGTCGCCGTCCGAGGGGGTGTCGAACTGGTCCGAGGCGTCCGAGACGAAGGTGTATTCGACGCCCATCATGTCGAACAGACGCTTCAGCTCGCGGTTGTTGCCGACGCAGAAGCCGTCGAAGCCCGGGATGATGTTGATCGAGGTCGCCGGCTTGCGCTCGGCACCCTTCCAGAAGTTCTCCAGAATGCCCTTGATCATGTTGTCGTAGCCGTCGACGTGGGAGCCGACGAAGGCCGGGGTGTGGGCGTAGGGGACGGGGAAGTCCTCCGGCACCGAACCCTTGGTCTTGGCATTGGCGATGAAGCCCTGGAGGTCGTCGCCGATGACTTCGGCCATGCAGGTGGTCGAGACCGCGATCATGTCGGGCTGATACAGCGCCGAGCAGTTGGCGAGGCCGTCGATCATGTTGTTGAGGCCACCGAACACCGCGGCGTCTTCCGTCATCGACGAGGAGACGGCCGAGCACGGCTCCTTGAAGTGACGCGACAGGTGCGAACGGTAGTAGGCGACGCAGCCCTGCGAACCGTGCACGAAGCTCATGCAGCGGGAGAAGCCGGCGGAAGCGAAGACGGCGCCGAGCGGCTGGCAGGCCTTGGCCGGGTTCACGACCAGGGACTCACGGGCGAGGTTCTTCTCGCGATATTCCCAGGTCTTCAGGTACTCGCCCTGCTCGGCGATCTTGTCGTCGGGCAGCGGGCATTCGAATTCGGCACGCTTGCGCGCGAACATTTCCTGATACTCGGGCTCGCGGAACAGCGGAGCGTGGTCGAGGACCTTGTCTACGGACTGCGGCATGATTGGTCACCTCTCCAGGATCTCCGCGCCATACGGCGGACGATCGTTCAGGGTGTGAGCAAGGGTCGCGCGGGCGGATGGCTCGCGGCGTGGTTTCGTCGAACTCTCGTCTATCGGCCCGGGTCCCCTCCGCGGGCTGCGCGGAGGGAGATGTCGGGCGGGTCGCCGATCACTCGGCGGCGGCAGCCAGCGGCGCCTTCTCGGTCCACGGGGCGTCGAACAGATCCCAGACCGGGTTGTTGATCGCCAGATCCATGTCGCGCGCGAAGATCGCGAAGCCGTCGTAGCCGTGGTACGGGCCGGAGTAGTCCCAGGAGTGCATCTGACGGAACGGGATGCCCATCTTCTGCACCGGGTACTTCTCCTTGATGCCGGAGCCGACCAGGTCGGGACGCACCTTCTCGATGAACTTCTCGAGCTCGTAGCCGGTGACGTCGTCGTAGATCAGCGTGCCCTTCTTCACATAGTGACCGGTGCGCTGATAGTCGTCGTTGTGGGCGAACTCGTAGCCCGTGCCGGCGATCTCCATGCCGAGGTCTTCGTAGGCGTTGATCACGTGACGGGGGCGCAGGCCACCGACGTAGAGCATCACCGTCTTGCCCTTCAGGCGCGGGCCGTACTTGGCCTTGATGCCCTCGACCAGCGGCTCGTACTTGGCGATGACGGCTTCCGCCTTCGCCTCGATCTCCGGGCCGTAGTGCTTGGCGATCTTGCGGAGCGACGCGGCGATCTGCGACGGGCCGAAGAAGTTGTATTCCATCCACGGAATACCGTACTTCTCTTCCATGTGCCGGCAGATGTAGTTCATCGAGCGGTAGCAGTGGATGAGGTTGAGCTTGGCGTGGACCGCGTTCTCGACCTCGGCGAGCGTGGCGTCGCCCGACCAGTTGCCGACCACGCGCAGGCCCATCTCCTCGAGCAGGATGCGCGAGGCCCAGGCGTCGCCGCCGATGTTGTAGTCGCCGATGACGTTGACGTCGTAGGGCGTCGTGACGACCTCGCGTTCCTTCTTGTCGAAGACCCAGTCACGGATCGCGTCGTTGGCGATGTGGTGACCGAGCGACTGCGACACGCCGCGGAAGCCTTCGCAGCGAACCGGAACGATGGTCTTGTCGTGTTCCTTGCCCTTCTTCTTCGACACCGCTTCGATGTCGTCGCCGATCAGGCCGATCGGGCACTCGGACTGGACCGAGATGCCGTTGGCGAGCGGGAAGAGCATCTCGATCTCGTCGATGACGCGCTCGAGCTTCTTGTCGCCGCCGAACACGATGTCGCGTTCCTGGAAGTCGGTGGTGAACTGCATCGTCACGAAGGTGTCGATGCCGGTCTTGCCGATGTAGTAGTTGCGGCGCTGGGACCAGGAGTACTGGCCGCAGCCGACCGGGCCGTGCGAGATGTGGACCATGTCCTTGATCGGACCCCACACCACGCCCTTCGAACCGGCGTAGGCGCAGCCGCGGATGGTCATCACGCCGGGGATCGACTTGATGTTCGACTTGACGTCGCACTCGGTGACCGGGCGCTCTTCGCCCTCGATCTCCTCGGTGCCGCCCTCGGCAGCGACCGAGAGGTGCTTCTTGCGGCGCTTGGCGAACTTGTCGGGATACTGAGCGAGAACGTCCTCGATCAGCTTGGCGTGCATTTCGCCGTCGTTTTCATAGTCGAGGCTCATGGGAACCCCCCTCGTAGGGATCGGCGCACAGGGGCGACGCGATCCGGAGCCGTGGCACTCGCCCCTCGAGGGGGCCGTTCGGGGGGCGGCGTGGAGATGCCGCCCGGGTCGGGTCGCGGGCAGGCCCGCGACCCGTCTGCCTCCGGGATCACTCGCCGGCGACGGCGGCTTCCTTGGCCTGGAGCTCGGCGAGCGCCTGCTCCTCGGACTTCATGATGCCGAACTCCATCAGCATCTCTTCGAGCTCTTCCATCGTGATCGGGGTCGGGATGGTGCCCTTGCCCGAGTTCTCGTGGATCTTGCGGGCGAGCTCGCGATACTCCTTGGCCTGCTGGCTGTCCGGCGCGTACTCGATGACGGTCTGACGGCGCAGCTCGGCGTGCTGGACGATGTTGTCGCGCGGCACGAAGTGGATGAGCTTGGAGTTGAGCTTGGCGGCGAGCGCCTCGGCCAGTTCCAGCTCCTTGTCGGTCTGACGCTCGTTGCAGATCAGGCCGCCCAGACGCACGCCGCCGGAGTGGGCGTACTTGAGAATGCCCTTGGCGATGTTGTTGGCGGCATAGAGCGCCATCATCTCGCCGGACATGACGATGTAGATTTCCTGGGCCTTGTTCTCGCGGATCGGCATGGCGAAGCCGCCGCAGACGACGTCGCCGAGAACGTCGTAGGACACGTAGTCCACGTCGTCATAGGCGCCGTTCTCTTCCAGGAAGTTGATGGCGGTGATGACGCCGCGGCCGGCGCACCCCAC
>DBMN01000107.1 GCA_002298965.1 Rhizobiales bacterium UBA697
CGCCGCGGCCCGGCATCCGCATCGTGCCGGCCGGCGCGCCGGCGCCCGCCCGCCGCGGTCCCTGATCGGCCGATCGAACGCTCGTCGACATGCGAAACCGCCGCCCGGAGAGGTCCGGACGGCGGCGTCGTTTTTCGGTGCGGATGGGATCAGCGGAACAGCGCGTCGATGTCGTCCTGGTCGGACGTCGACATGACGTCGTCGACGAAGTTCTGGTCGACGCCTTCGCCCGCGTGCTGGGGACCGTGGAGGATCAGCTCGCGCATGCGGCGTTCCTCGTCGCTCTCCTCGGCTTCGCCCTCGTCGTCGTCGATCTTCAGCGTCTTGGCCAGGCCGGCGAGACGGTCCTCGATCCAGGTCAGCGTGCGCACCACCTTGCGGATGCGCTGGCCGGTGATGTCCTGGAACGAGCAGGCCTCGAAGATCGTCACCATCTTCTCGTCGACCAGAGCCTTGAAGGCTTCCGGGTCGGCGCCGTCGGCGGCCATGATGGCCTCGGCGGATTCCATGATGGCGTTGGTCGCGGCTTCGGTCGATTCGACCACGGCGTCGAGCTCGCGGCCGGCTTCCGGAATCTTCTGGAAGCGGATCTGGCCGGGCCGGAAGGCGCCGATGTCGCGACGGAGCAGCGCGATTTCGCCGACGATCGAACGGAATTCGTCGTGGAGCAGCTCATCGACCTTGGCGACGGTGTCGTCCAGGGTCTCGGCCATGCGTTCGGCGAGCGCCATGACGTCGTCGAGCGACAGATCGCGGCGTTCCGTCTGCAGGAACTCGACGATCCGGGCGAGCTGCTCCGGTTTGACCGGAGCCATGATACGTCCCCTTGGGTTGCAGTCCGTTCCGGCGCGGGCATCCCCTCCCCCGCCGGGGAACCTTTTCGAGCGTCAGTCCTGGAAGACCGCCTCGATCTTGCCCTTCAGCGTCTGCGCGTTGAACGGCTTGACGATGTAGTTGTTCACGCCGGCCTTCTTGGCGGCGATCACGTTCTCGGTCTTGGACTCGGCCGTGACCATGATGAACGGGGTCTTGGACAGACCGCCGTCGGCACGAACGTGCTTGAGCAGTTCGTAGCCGGTCATCGGCTCCATGTTCCAGTCGGAGATGACGAGGCCGTAGCGGCGCTCCTTCATCTTGCCGAGCGCCTCGGTGCCGTCGGACGCCTCGTCGACGTCCTCGAAGCCGAGCTGCTTCAACAGGTTGCGGATGATCCGGATCATCGTCTTGTAGTCGTCGACCACGAGAACCGGCATCGAAAGATCAAGCGCCATGAGTGGGTACTCCGAACATTGCGCGGCATCCCGGCGAGGATGCCCCCTTCCGCACTCTCCGGTCCCACCGACGCCCCATGCAGTCGCGACGTCGATCACCGGCCTTTACCGCAATCTAGGCACCAGTTTCGAACATTCCGTTAATGGAACCCGCCGGGAAGCCAATGAAACCGCGGGAATTGTCGTCGAGGAGCGCGACGGGAACTCGCGATCCGTGGGCCGAAGGGCGAACAACCGCGAATTTCGGCAGTTTTTCTGTGGTTTCGCGTGATACCGAAGATTAACCTTGTTCTTCTTCGCATGCAGATCGGCCCTTCGGCATCGGCCTTGACCCGCCGAGGCGGGCGCGGCACGGTCTGCGCGACGATCAGGGCGCCGAAGCGTCGATTCATCGTCTCCGAGCCTTCGTCGCCTCCGAAAGAACGTGGTCCGATGTCGCAAGAAGTGGAGCGCCGTGCAGGCGCCGCGCCGCAGCCGTACGATCTCGCAGATCGCCTGCCCGACCGCCTCCGCGGTGGTCATGTCGCCATCGGCAACTTCGACGGCGTCCATCGCGGCCATCAGGCGGTGCTCGGGGCGGCGCTCGATCGGGCGCGGGCGGAAGGCAAGCCGGCCCTGACGCTGACCTTCGAACCGCATCCGCGCTCCTTCTTCACTCCCGATCGGCCGGTCTTCCGCCTGACGCCGCCCGAGGCCAAGGCGCGCATCGTCGGCGCCCTCGGGCTCGACGGGCTGGTGGTCGGCCGTTTCGACGCCGCCTTCGCCGCGCTCTCGGCCGAGGACTTCGTCCGGGACGTGCTGATCGGCCGGCTCGGCGCCTCCAGCATCACCATCGGCTGGGACTTCCAGTTCGGCCGCGACCGCCAGGGCACGCCCGGCTTCCTGCACGAGGCGGGACGGCGCCACGGCTTCGGCGTCGACGTGGTCGAGCCCTTCGCCTGCGAGGGCGGCGAGCCGGTGTCGTCGAGCCGCATCCGCGCCGCGCTCGAGGCCGGCGACATCGCCGAGGCGCACGGGCTGCTCGGCTATCGCTGGTTCGTCGAGGGCGAGATCGTCCACGGCGACGCCCGCGGCCGCCTGCTCGGCTTCCCCACCGCCAACATGCGCCTGCCCGAGAACTGCCGGCTGAAGCAGGGCGTGTGGGCCGTGACCTTCACCATCGACGGGCTGACCCGCCACGGCGTCGCCAACTGGGGCCGCCGGCCGCAGTTCGACGACGGTGCGCCGGTGCTCGAGACGCATGTCTTCGACTTCTCCGGCGATCTCTACGGCAAGCGCGTCGACGTCGGCTTCGTCTCCTTCCTACGGCCGGAGGCGAAGTTCGCCTCGGTCGACGCGCTGGTGGCGCAGATGCACCTCGACGCCGCCGAGGCGCGCGCCGTCCTCTCCTCGATGTCGCCGGGCACCGCGCTCGACAGGGCTCTGGCGGGAGAGATCGCGTGACCCCCGGTTCCTCCTCGATCGTCCGCGGCATCACCATCATGACCGCGGCGATGCTGATCGTCCCGTCGATGGACGTGCTGGCCAAGGTCCTCACCCGCTCGATGCCGGCGATGGAAGTGGCCTTCGCCCGTTTCGTCGGTCAGCTCCTGGTCGCCACGCTCGTCGGTCTCGCCATCGGCGAGGGGCGGCGGCTGATGCCGCCGAAGCCCGCCGGCCATCTGCTGCGCGGCCTGTTCCTGGCGGCGACGTCGCTCCTGTTCTTCACCTCGCTCGCCACCATGCCGCTCACCGACGCGTTGGCGATCGCCTTCGCCGAGCCGATGATCCTGACGGCGGTGTCGCCCTGGCTCCTCGGCGAGACGGTCGGCTGGCGGCGCTGGGCGGCCTGCGGCGTCGGCTTCCTCGGCACGCTGATCATCATCCGGCCGAGCTTCGAACAGTTCGGCGCCACGGCGCTGCTGCCGCTCGCCGCCGCCTTCACCTTCGCCGGCTACCACGTCATGACGCGGCGCCTGTCGGGGCAGGGGACGCTGACGGCGGTGCAGTTCACCACCGGCCTGATCGGCACCGTGGCGCTCGGCATCGGCCTCGCGATCTCCTCCAACGCCGGCTGGCTCTCCGGGCCGGTGGTGTGGCCGACGGGCTGGAGCTGGGCGATCTTCTTCTCGATCGGCGTCATCTCCTTCGTCACCCACGGGATGATCGTCACCGCCTTCGGCCATGCGCCGGCCGCGGTTCTGGCGCCCTTCGGCTATCTCGAGATCGTCTCGGCGACGGCGCTGTCCTACTTCGTCTTCGGCGACTTCCCCGATCGTCCGACCTGGGCCGGCATCGCGCTGATCGTCGCCTCCGGCCTCTACATCGTCCATCGCGAGCGCATCCGCGGCATGTCGCGGGTGCTGCCGCCGACCGAGTGAGGCGGCGCGCGCGCCACGGACGTCCCCCCGATCGAGAATTCGTGTTCGCAACGCGATTGCGTTTGCGTGCAGACATGCAATCTTACCGAACTGCTACGCAAATCTGCGTGGAGGGGGATTGGTCATGCGCAAATCGTTGATCGTCGCGGCGATCGTCCTGCCCGCCGCTCTCGCCACCGGTTCGGCTTCGGCCGCCGATCTCTATCGTCCGGCCCCGTCGTCGGCGATGATGGAGCCGGTCGCGACGGCCTGGAACTGGACCGGCTTCTATGCCGGCGCCCATCTCGGCGGCATCTGGTCGAAGACGCACTGGAGCGACTTCCCCGGCGCCGCCTTCGACCTCGACGGCGGCAGCGTGATCGGCGGCCTCCAGGTCGGTTACAACTACCAGATCAATGCCTTCGTGCTCGGCGGCGAGGTCGGCGTCAGCGCCCTCGACCTGTCGGCCAAGGGCCAGTGCTCGACCACGGCCGCCACCGAATGCCGGACGCGGCAGAGCTGGATCGTCGATGCCCGCCTGAAGGCCGGCTACGCCTTCGACCGGCTGCTGGTCTACGGTACCGGCGGTGTCGCCTTCTCCGAGACCCGCAACGATCAGACCATCGGCGTCGTCCAGAGCTGGGGCGGTTCCTCGCGCGTCGGCTGGACCGCCGGTCTCGGCCTCGAATACGCCCTGACCAACAACTGGTCGGCCGGCATCGAGTGGAAGCACTACGACTTCGGTGCCGAGACCCGGACGGTCGCCGGCAACAATCCGCCGTCGATCCGCTTCCGTTCGACCTCGGACGCGGTGCTCGCCAAGGTCAATTATCGCTTCTGAGGTGCCTGCGCCTCGGCGCCGGTTTCGCCCCCGCGTGCCCTGCCGGGTCCGCGGGGGTCGTCGTTCGTGGCCGCGCGCGGCCCTTCGCCTCTTCCGATCCTCGGCGTCTCCTGTTAGAACGCGGGCCATGACCCAGCGGCGAACCGACCGGACGGCGCTTCCGTCCCCGCGCCCGATCGCGCGAATTATCGGCCCGGACCTGCGCGCGCGCGCCTGACGCGACGCCGCCGGTTCGGGAACGACGTCGCGTGTCCCCGCGCGACACCCGCCCCAGAGGCCCCCTCGGCTCACGAGGCGCGGGCCTGCCCCAGACACGAGCGCTCTCTCGAGGACCCGAGATGACCGACAAGACCGTCGATTATTCCAAGACTCTCTTCCTGCCCAAGACCGATTTTCCGATGCGCGCCGGCCTGCCGGAGAACGAGCCGAAGATCCTGGCCAAGTGGAAGGACGCCGATCTCTATCGCGCCCAGCGTGCCGAGGCCGCCGGTCGGCCGAAGTTCGTCCTCCACGACGGCCCTCCCTACGCCAACGGCAACCTCCACATCGGCCACGCGCTGAACAAGATCCTCAAGGACGTGATCACCCGCCAGAAGCAGATGGAAGGGTTTGATTCCAACTACGTTCCGGGTTGGGACTGCCACGGTCTGCCGATCGAGTGGAAGATCGAGGAGAAGTATCGCGCCGCGGGCAAGAACAAGGACGAGGTGCCGATCAACGAGTTCCGCGCCGAGTGCCGCGCCTTCGCCGAGCACTGGGTCGGCGTGCAGTCGGCCGAGTTCCAGCGCCTCGGCGTGATCGGCGACTTCGAGAACCCCTATCTCACCATGGCCTACGAGGCCGAGGCGGTGATCGCCGGCGAGCTGCAGAAGTTCGCCGTCTCCGGCCAGCTCTATCGCGGCTCCAAGCCGGTGATGTGGTCGGTCGTCGAGCGCACCGCGCTGGCGGAAGCCGAGGTCGAGTATCAGGACTATCAGTCCGATACGATCTTCGTGAAGTTCCCGGTGAAGAGCTTCGAGAAGGGGTTCGAAGCTGCTGCGACACAGCTGAACGATGGCGAGCCCAACGAAGTCGTCGAACTGATCAAGTCCGCGTCCGTCGTCATCTGGACGACCACGCCCTGGACCATCCCCGGCAACCGCGCCGTCTCCTTCTCCAACCGCATCGCCTACGGTCTCTATGAAGTGACCGCGGCGCCGGCCGAGAACTGGGCGAAGGTCGGCGACAAGCTGATCCTCGCCGACAAGCTCGCCGAAGAGGTGATGAAGGCGGCCAAGGTCGAGGGCTTCGCGAAGGTGCGGGACATCAGCAGCGGAGAGCTCGAAATGCTCACGCTCGCTCATCCGCTCGCCCATCTCGGCTACACGTTCACCGTCCCCATGCTCGACGGCGACCACGTCACCGACGATTCGGGCACCGGCTTCGTCCACACCGCGCCGGGTCACGGCCGCGAGGACTTCGAGATCTGGATGCACAATGCCCGCGCGCTCGAGCTGCGCGGCATCGATCCCGCGATCCCCTTCACCGTCGACGACGGCGGCTTCCTGACGGAAGACGCGCCGGGCTTCGTCGGTGCCTCCGTCATCACCGACAAGGGCGACAAGGGCGACGCCAACCCCCGTGTCATCGCCGCGCTGGTCGAGGCCGGCGCGCTGATCGCGCGCGGGCGGATGAAGCACCAGTATCCGCATTCCTGGCGCTCCAAGAAGCCGGTAATCTTCCGCAACACGCCGCAGTGGTTCGTCTACATGGACCGCCAGATCCGCGGGACGGCCGCGGAAGCCGCCGGCTCCAACGAGCCCGATACGCTGCGCGCCCGCGCCCTCAAGGCGATCGCCGAGACCACCTTCTATCCCCCGGCGGGCCAGAACCGGCTGAACGGCATGATCGCCAATCGCCCCGATTGGGTCCTGTCGCGCCAGCGCGCCTGGGGCGTGCCGATCGCCGTCTTCCGCAACACCGCGACCGGCGAACTGGCGCCGGGACCGACCTTCGCCAAGAACGACGAGCTGCAGAAGCGCGTCCATGACGCCTTCCTCGCCCACGGCGCCGACGCCTGGTACGAGGCCGGCGCCAAGGAGCGCTTCCTCGGCGGGCTGGTCGACGATCTCGGCCCCTGGGAACAGGTGCGCGACATCCTCGACGTCTGGTTTGATTCGGGCTCGACCCACGCCTTCTGCCTGAAGAAGCGTCCGGATCTGAAGTGGCCGGCCGACATGTATCTCGAGGGCTCGGACCAGCATCGCGGCTGGTTCCATTCCTCGCTGCTCGAGAGCTGCGGCACCAACGGTCGCGCGCCCTACGACGCCGTGCTCACCCACGGCTTCGTCATGGCCGAGGACGGCCGCAAGATGTCGAAGTCGCTCGGCAACATCGTCGCGCCGCAGGACGTCATCAAGCAGTCCGGCGCCGACATCCTGCGTCTGTGGGTGATGACCTCCGACTATGCCGACGACCTGCGC
This sequence comes from Rhizobiales bacterium UBA697, assembly GCA_002298965.1. Lineage (GTDB taxonomy): Bacteria > Pseudomonadota > Alphaproteobacteria > Rhizobiales > Ancalomicrobiaceae > Pinisolibacter. The sequence continues at coordinate 6,914 of DBMN01000107.1, forward strand.
ATCGGCAAGGAGATCCTCCAGACCAACGTCGAGAGCTATCGCAAGATCCGCAACACCATCCGCTGGATGCTCGGCACGCTGGCCCATCACGATGCGGCGGGCGACCCGGCCTTCGGCGAATTGCCGGAACTCGAGCGGCTGATCCTGCATCGCCTCGTCGAGGTCTCGGACGCGGTGAAGGCGGGTTACGCGGCCTACGACTTCAAGAAGGTCGTCGGCGCGATCCTGAACTTCATGGTGGTCGATCTCTCGGCCTTCTGGTTCGACGTCCGCAAGGATGCGCTCTACTGCGAGGCCAAGTCCTCGGCCAAGCGCCGCAGCGCGCTCTTCGTGGTCGATCGGCTGTTCGACGCGCTCGCCAAGTGGCTGGCGCCGATGCTGCCCTTCACCATGGAAGAGGCCTGGGGCCATCGCTTCCCCGGCGCCGGCTCGATCCATCTCGAGCTCTTCCCCGAGGTGCCGGACAGCTGGCGCGACGACGCTCTCGCGGCGAAATGGGCGAAGATCCGTGATGTCCGTCGCGTCGTCACCGGCGCGCTCGAGATCGAGCGTGCCGCCAAGCGCATCGGCTCCAGCCTCGAGGCCGGCCCGGTCGTCCACGTCACCGACGCCGACCTGATGGCGGCGCTCGACGGCATCGACCTCGCCGAGGTGGCGATCACCTCGTCGATCGTGGTCCGCGCCGACGAAGGTCCGGCCGAGGCCTTCCGCCTCGCCGACGTCGCCGGCGTCGCGGTGGTGCCGGTCAAGCTCGAGGGCACGCGTTGTGCCCGCTCGTGGCGGATCGTCGCGGACGTCGGCTCGGATCCGGAATTCCCGGATCTCTCGGCCCGCGATGCGGCCGCCTATCGCGAGTGGCTCGCCGCGGAGGCCGCCTCGGCATGACCGTGTCGGCCCGCACCCTCGGCCTCGTGACGGCGGGGCTCGGCCTCGCCGTCGACCAGATCTCCAAGCTGTGGCTGGTCTACGGCTACGGGCTGGCCGAGAACGGTCCGGTGCGCCTCGCGCCCTTCGCCGAGTTCCGGCTCGTCTGGAACTACGGCATCTCCTACGGTCTGTTCCAGCAGGACAATCCGTGGGGACGCTGGGTTCTGGTGGCCTTGGCGCTGGTCGCCTCCGTGGTGATGACGGTCTGGCTGTGGCGTTCGACGTCGACTCTGCTGGCGCTGTCGCTCGGTCTTCTGATCGGCGGGGCGATCGGCAACGCGATCGACCGGGCCTGGGCGGGCGCGGTCGTCGATTTCGTGCATCTCTTCCTGCCCGATCGCTCGCGTTCGTGGTACGTGTTCAACGCGGCGGACGTCTGGATCGTGGCGGGCGTGGTCGGTCTTCTGATCGATGCGTTCCGTTCCGGCCCCGAGGATGCCACAAAGTCAGGCTCTTCCTGAGCCGAAGAAGCCCGGCGGTCGCCGGGCAAGTCAGATGGCGACCGCAGGGTCGCGGGCGACCGGCGCGCGGCCGGTCGACAGGGAGAGGGTGTTCTGTGTCGACGAAGTATCGGTCCGGCGCCGTCGGCGCGCCAGTCGTCCTCCTCCTCGCCGCTCTGACGAGCGGCTGCGCCAGTTCCTCCGACGGTTTCGTGCCCGAAGGCGCCGACGAGGACAAGACGCTCGAGCAGAACGCCATCAAGGGCGTCATGCAGGGTCTCGGCGCGATCGACACCAACGAACGTCCGGTCGAGTACAAGCCGCGCGCGCCGCTTGTGGTGCCGCCGACCAAGGCGCTGCCCTCGCCGCGGACCGCCGCCGTCGCCGACCCGCGCTTCCCGCGCAACCCGGAAGACGTCGCCGACGAGCAGCGCCGTGCCGCGCGCGACGGCGACAAGGGCACCGACGGCCGCATCATGTCGCCCGAGGAACTCGCCCGCTGGCGCATGCAGAACGGTGCCGCCGGTCCGACCTCGGCGTCGGTCGACACCAGCCGCCCGCTGAAGCCGGACGAACTGCGTGGTCAGGGCATGGCCAACGAAGAGGCGATCAAGCGCGCCGCCAATCCGGGTGGTCGCAAGACGCTGATCGAGCCGCCCGACCAGTATCGCAAGCCCTCGCCCAACGCCCCGGTCGCGGCACCGGAGGAGAAGTCCTCCTGGAAGCCGTCCTGGCTGCCGTTCTGATCGAGACGACGGCGGTCGGATCGCCGGCCGCCCTGCACCTGTTCCAGGAGGTTCGGTTCTTGCCGCGCTCGCTCGGGCGATTCGTCGCCGTCTCCGTCCTCGCCGCCCTCCTCGCCGCACCGGCTTTCGCCGAAGGTCCGGTCACGCCCCCGCCCGCCACGACCGCGCCGGCCGCTTCCGCCGCCGCCCCGGTCATCGGCGCCAACGTCTCGACCTTCCAGCTGCCGAACGGGCTGACCGTCGTGGTCATCCCCGACCGGCGCGCCGCGGTCGTCACCCACATGGTGTGGTACCGCGCCGGCTCGGCCGACGAACCGGCCGGCAAGTCGGGCATCGCCCACTATCTCGAACATCTGATGTTCAAGGGCACCAAGGCCAACCCGGGCGGCACCTTCTCCAACAAGGTCGCCGCGATCGGCGGCCAGGAGAACGCCTTCACCTCCTGGGACTACACCGCCTATTACCAGCGGGTCGCCAAGGAGCATCTCGGGCTGGTCATGAGTCTCGAGGCCGACCGGATGCAGAACCTCGCGCTCGATCCGGTGACCGCCGCGCCCGAACTCAAGGTCGTGCTCGAGGAGCGCTCGATGCGCACCGACAACGATCCCTCCGCCAAGCTCGGCGAGGCGGTCGACGCGGCGCTGCACCCCGGCCATCCCTACCGCATCCCGGTGATCGGCTGGCGCTCGGAGATCGAGAAGCTGACGGTCGACGACGCCAAGGCCTTCTACGATCGCTTCTACACGCCCAACAACGCGGTGCTGGTGGTGGCCGGCGACGTCGACGAGGTGGCGGTGCGCGATCTGGCGCTGACCCACTACGGTCGGGTGCCCCGCCGCGCCGAACCGCCGAAGCGGCTGCGCCCGAAGGACCCGGAGGCGGTCGCCTCGATCACCGTGTCGCTCGCCGACGAACTGGTCAATCAGCCGTCGTGGCGGCGCATGTGGCGGGTGCCGTCGAGCCACACCGCCGAGCCCGGTCAGTCCGAGGCGCTCGAACTGCTCGCCGACGCGCTCGGCGGCGGCGCCACCAGCCGGCTCTACCGCACCATCGTCATCGAGAAGCAGCTCGCCAGCAACGTCGGCGCCTTCTACCAGAGCGACGCGCTCGACGACGGCCGCTTCGTCGTCGCCGCCAGCCCGCGCGACGGCGTCTCCTTCGACGCGCTGTCGAAGGCGATCGAGGCGGTGATCGCCGACGTCGCCGAGAAGGGCGTGCCGGACGAGGAAGTCGCCCGCTCCAAGTCCAAGGTCTATGCCGAGGCGATCAAGGTGCAGGACAATCAGGCCTCGCTCGCCCGCCTGTTCGGCGCCGAGATGGCGACCGGCGGCAACGTCGACCTCGTCCGCAACTGGCCCGCGCGCATCCGCGCCGTCGAACCGGAAGCGATCAAGGCGGCGGCGGCCAAGTGGTTGGCGCCGCAGGGTGCCGTCACCGGCGAGCTGAAGAGCGCGCCGCCCTCCGGCAAGCCGCGGCCGCGTGCCGCCTTCCCCGTCGGCGGCGGCCTGATGGGCGGCGGACCGATCCGCTACGGCGAACCGCCGGCCGGCTTCGCCACGCTCGACGCCCTCCGTTGAACCGCACGAGGATCGCGATCATGACCTTCTTCGCCTCCCGCCTGCGGCACGCCACGGCGGCCCTCGTCGTCGGCCTCGGTCTCCTCGTCGCCGCGACCCCGGCCTCGGCCGGTCGCATCCAGCGCGTCGTCAGCCCCTCGGGCATCGAGGCCTGGCTGGTCGAGGAACACGCGGTTCCGATCGTCGCGCTCGAATTCTCCTTCCTCGGCGGCTCGACCCAGGACGCGCCCGGCAAGGAGGGCACCGTCAACCTCCTGTCGAGCCTGCTCGACGAGGGCGCCGGCGACATGCCCTCGCAGGCCTTCCAGAAGCGGCTCGAGGAACTGTCGATCGATCTCTCCTTCTCCGACGAGCTCGACCGCTTCTCCGGCGAGATGAAGGTCCTGTCGGAGAACCGCGCCGCCGCCTTCGATCTCCTGGCTCTGGCCCTCGCCAAGCCGCGCTTCGACGCCGAGGCGGTGGAGCGCATGCGGGTGCAGACGATCACCGGCATCCGCCGCGCCGCGCGCAATCCCGACGCCGTCGCCGCCCGGACCTGGGCGAAGACCGTGTTCCCCGACCACCCCTATTCCCGTCCGGGCGAGGGCACCGAGGCTTCGGTCGCCACCGTCTCGGTCGCCGATCTGAAGAAGGCCCATGCCGAGATCTTCACCCGCAAGGGGCTGAAGATCGCCGTCGTCGGCGACATCGACGCGGCGACGCTCGCCCCGGCGCTCGACCGTCTCTTCGGTGCACTGCCGGCGGAGGGAAAGCTCGTCGCCGTCGCCGACGTGGTGCCGAAGGCCGGCGTCACGGCGCGCGAGGCGATGGACGTGCCGCAGGCCGCCGTCCGCTTCGGCGGACCGGGGCTGAAGCGGGCCGATCCCGACTTCATGGCCGCCTATGTGATGAACCACATCCTCGGCGGCGGTACCTTCTCGTCCTGGCTCTACCAGGAAGTCCGCGAGAAGCGCGGTCTCGCCTATTCGGTGGCGACCGGCCTCGCGCCGCAGATGCACGCCGGCCAGTTCGTCGGCGCCCTCGGCACCTCGGCCGACAAGGTCGACGAGACGATGGCGATCGTCCGCAAGGAGCTCGAGCGGATGCGCGACCAGGGGCCGACGGTCGCCGAACTCGCCGCCGCCAAGGCCTATCTGATCGGCTCCTATCCGCTGCGCTTCGACACGTCGGACAAGATCGCCGGTGCCGTCCTCGGCATCCAGATCGAGGATCTCGGCATCGACTACATCGACAGGCGCAACGCGATGATCGAGGCGGTGACGCTCGACGACGTCAAGCGGGCGGCGAAGCGCATCCTCGCCGAGGCCCCGAGCGTCGTGGTGGTCGGCCCGGTCTCGACCCCCGCCGGCGCCGCGCCGGTCCCGACGCCGAAGCCCGCCGAGCCGGCGAAGAAGTGAGCGGAGCCGGGCGCGTGCGCCGGTCCGGGTCTCGCCCGGCCGCGCGCGCGATCCCCGTTGCCTCGCCGCGCCGTTGCGGGTCTACTCCGACGCGGGAGCGCCGACCGGCCTCTCGTCCGGGTCGGAGGTCACCATGTCTCGCCGCTTCGCGTTCGCAGTCCTTCTCGCCGCCGTCGCCACGCCGGCGCTCGCCAACGACAGTACCGCGGAACTCGGCCTCGGCGGCCTGACGCTGACCAAGTCGGACGCGATCGTCATGCAGTCGGAAGACCTCTTCATCTCCGAGGAGAAGGTCACCGTCGACTACGTCTTCCTCAACACCTCGTCCGCCGACATCGAGACGGTGGTCGCCTTCCCGCTGCCCGACATCGAGAACGGCATCGAGAAGCCGGCCTACGACTTCACCGGCGAACTCGGCTTCCGCACGCTGGTCGACGGCAGGCCGGCCGATCTGACGCTGACCCAGACCGCGGTGCTGCGGGGGCGCGACGTCACCGAGCGGCTGAAGGCGGCGAAGATCCCGCTGATGCCGATCTGGGAGAAGTTCGACGCGGCGGTGAAGGCGCTTCCCCCCGCCGAGCGCAAGGCCCTGATCGCCGAGGGCCTGATCATGGACGACGGTTCGACGCCGCCGAGCTGGGCGCCGCTGTGGACGACCAAGACCGCCGTCAGCCGCACCCAGGTCTTCCCGGCCGGGCGGCCGGTGAAGGTGTCGCATGCCTACAAGCCCTTCGTCGGCGGCTCGGTCGGCTCGATCCTCAAGAAGGATCTGCGCACGGCGAAGGATCTCGCCGGCGAGGTCGCCGCCTATCGCGCCAAGTTCTGCATCGACGACGACTTCGTCCGCGGCTTCGACGCCGGCGTGACCAAGAAAGACAGTTATCGCCCCGATCTCTGGATCGCCTACGTGCTGACGTCGGGCGCGAACTGGAAGGGCCCGATCGGCGACTTCCGCATGGTGATCGACAAGGGCGACCCGAAGAATCTGGTGTCCTTCTGCGGCACCGGGGTGAAGAAGATCGCCCCGACCCGCTTCGAGGTCCGCTACCAGAACTTCACGCCGAAAAGGGACGTCAACGTTCTGATCGTCAAGCCGGCGATCACGTATTGAGGCGCCGCCGCGGGGGCCTCTCCGGCGAGGGAACCTCTGCGCTGTTCGACGGAGGTTCGGTCGACGTCCGTGCGCGATCCTTCGAGACGCGCCTGCGGCGCTCCTCAGGATGAGGCTTCGGAGATTTCCTCTGCAAACACGAGCGCCTCATGCTGAGGAGGCGCGCCGTGCGCGCCGTCTCGAAGCATCGCGCACAGCGTCGAGTTCGGCTCGGCGGAATTGCGCGAAGGTTCCGCGAGGGGAGAAGGGCCCCTGCCGCGGCGCGGGCGTCGCCCCTCACTGGAACGCCACTTCCTCGAAGCTCCTGAGCTTGCGGGAGTGGATCTTCTCCGCCGGCTGCGAACGCAGCTTCTCCATGGCGCGGATGCCGATCTCGAGGTGCTGGCCGACCTGCCGGCGATAGAACTCGCTCGCCATGCCGGGCAGTTTCAGCTCGCCGTGCAGCGGCTTGTCGGAGACGCAGAGCAGCGTGCCGTAGGGCACGCGGAAGCGGAAGCCGTTGGCGGCGATCGTCGCCGATTCCATGTCGAGGGCGATGGCGCGCGACTGCGAGAAGCGCTCGACCAGTTCCTGCTGGTCGCGCAGTTCCCAGTTGCGGTTGTCGATCGTCGCGACGGTGCCCGTCCGCATGATCGTCTTCAGCTCGAAGCCGGCGAGCCCGGTCACCTCCGCCACCGCCTGCTCGAGCGCCACCTGGATCTCGGCCAGCGCCGGGACGGGCGCCCACAGCGGCAGGTCGGCGTCGAGCACGTGGTCGTCGCGGACATAGGCGTGGGCGAGCACGTAGTCGCCGAGCTTCTGGGTGTTCCTCAGGCCGGCGCAGTGGCCGAGCATGATCCAGGCGTGCGGCCGCAGCACCGCGACGTGGTCGGTCGCCGTCTTGGCGTTCGACGGGCCGATGCCGATGTTGACCATGGTGATGCCGGCGTGCCCCGGTCGGACGAGGTGATAGGCCGGCATCTGCGGCGCCCGCGGCGGCTGCGTGCCCTCCGGCACCGTCTCGCCCGGCCGCCAGACGACGTTGCCCGGCTCGACGAAGGCGGTGAAGCCACGTTCGGGCTCGTCGAGCGCGCGCCTGGCGAAGGCGACGAACTCGTCGACGTAGAACTGGTAGTTGGTGAAGAGCACGTAGTTCTGGAAATGCGTCGGCGCCGTCGCGGTGTAGTGCTGCAGGCGGGCGAGCGAATAGTCGATGCGCGGCGCCGTGAACGGGGCGAGGGGAGCGGCCTCGCCGTTCTTCGCCGTCCAGGTGCCGTTGACGATGGAGTCGTCGGTGACGGCGAGATCCGGCACGTCGAAGACGTCGCGCAGGGGCCGGCCGATCTTCTCCTCGACGTCGCCGTTGATCGAGACGTCGCTGGTCAGGGCGAAATGCAGCGGGATCGGCTGTTCGGAGACGCCGATCTCGACCGGCACGCCGTGATTGGCGAGGAGCTGCTCGATCTGGATCGTCAGGTAGCGGCGGAAGAGATCCGGCCGCGTCACCGTCGTGGCATAGCGCCCCGGTCCCTGCACGTAGCCGAAGGCGAGGCGCGAATCGAGCCGGGCATGGGTGTCGATGGCGATGCGGATCTCGGGATAGAAGGCGCGGATGCGCGCGCTCACCTCGCCGCTCTCCGCCACCTCGCGGAAGCGGCGCGAGAGGAAGGCGATCGCCTCTGCGTAGAGCGCCTCGAGCCGCGCCACGGCGGCGACCGGGTCGGTGAAGAAGGCCGGCTCCGGCACCGCCGGGGTCTCGACGGTCGTCCCCAAGGGGGTGCCCTGTCCGATCGTCTGCATCGCTCCTCCTCCCGCGGGCGGTCTCCCGCCGCCTCGCGCTTCCGTGTTTCCTCAGGCGGCGACGGCGAAGCCCTGGGCCGCCAGCACCGCCGCGAGGTCGTCCATGCGCGAGAAGATCGCCCGCGCGCCGGCCGCCGTCAGCCGCTCGTCGTGACCGGGGGTGACGTGGCTGCCGCCGACGAAGCCGACGACCGTCATCCCCGCCCGCCGCGCCGCGGTGACGCCGGCGATCGAATCCTCGATCACCACGATGTCGGCCGGGTCGGCGCCCATCTGCGAGGCGGCGAGCAGGAAGACGTCCGGCGCCGGCTTCGGCCGCTTGACCAGGCTCGCCGAGAAGACGTTGCCGTCGAAGAGGTCGGCGAGCCCGGCGGTGCCGAGATTGGTGACGAGCGAATGCATCTGCGTCGACGAGGCGACGCAATAGGGGATCGACCGCGCCCGGATCGTCTCGAGCGCCCGGCGCGCGCCGGGGATCGCCTCGAGATCGTCGGCGAAGACCTCGCGCACGCGGACGAGGAAGGCCTCGAAGAAGCCGGGCGGCAGCGGCTTGCCGAGTTCCTTCTCGAGCGTCGCCCACACCTCGCGGGTGGTGACGCCGGCGAAGCGGCGGCAGATCTCTTCCGTGGTCATCGGCAGGCCGAGTTCGGTCACGGCTTCCGCCTCGAGGCGCGCGGCGACGACCTCGCTGTCGATGAGGACGCCGTCGCAATCGAAGATGACGAGCATGTCTGGTCCCGAGTCGGGGGTGGATGTCTCCGTCCTTTGTAGGGGGGCGATGCGACGGTTGGAAGAGCGCGCCGCGCACCCCGGCCTCCCGCGGCGCCGTGCCCGATGCTCTTTACCTCGCCTTTACCGCGATCGGTAACCATGACGCCATCGAGTAGCCGCGTAACTCAGGCGAGCGTGTTCATGTCCCAGTCGCGTATCCGGACGGCCCGAACGGGCTCGCCTGCATCCCTCTCGACGCCGCATGTGCGCGCCGATTTCCTCGACCGGATCCTGATCGGGGACTGTGTCGCGGAGCTCGAGAAGCTGCCCTCGGCCTCGGTCGATCTGGTCTTCGCCGACCCGCCCTACAATCTCCAGCTCGCCGGTGCCCTCCATCGTCCCGACCAGAGCCTGGTCGACGCGGTCGACGACGCCTGGGACCAGTTCGAGAGCTTCGAGGCCTACGACGCCTTCACCCGCGCCTGGCTCTTGGCGGTACGGCGCGTCCTGAAGCCCGACGGCACGCTCTGGGTCATCGGCAGCTACCACAACATCTTCCGCGTCGGCGCCATCCTCCAGGACCTCGGCTTCTGGATCCTCAACGACGTGGTGTGGCGCAAGACCAACCCGATGCCCAACTTCAAGGGCAAGCGCTTCCAGAACGCCCACGAGACGCTGATCTGGGCCGGCCGCGACCAGAACACCAAGAAGTACACGTTCAACTACGACGCGCTGAAAGCCTTCAACGAAGACACCCAGATGCGCTCGGACTGGACGATCCCGATCTGCAACGGCGGCGAGCGTCTGAAGGATGCCGCCGGCGACAAGGTCCACCCGACCCAGAAGCCGGAAGGCCTGCTGCACCGGGTGCTGCTCGCCTCGTCGAACCCCGGCGACGTGGTGCTCGATCCCTTCTTCGGCACCGGCACGACCGGCGCCGTCGCCAAGCGCCTCGGCCGCCACTTCGTCGGCGTCGAGCGCGACCGCACCTATGCCGCCGCGGCGGAGGCCCGCATCGCCGCGGTCGAGCCCTTCGACGCGACGGCCCTGTCGCTGGTCAAGGGCAAGCGCGCCGAGGCGCGCATCCCCTTCGGCGCCCTGATCGAGACCGGCCTCATCACCCCCGGCGAAGTGCTGTTCGACGCCAAGGGCCGCCATCTCGCCACCGTGCGCATCGACGGCAGCCTCGAGGCGCCGGGCCATGCCGCCGGTTCGATCCACCGGGTCGGCGCGCTCGTCCAGGGCGCGGAGGCCTGCAACGGCTGGACCTTCTGGCACGCCTCGCGCGACGGCCGGCCGCTGGTGATCGACGAGCTGCGCAAGGAATGGCGCGCCCGCCACGGCGACGCCGCCTGACCCATCGTTCCGAGAACGACGCGCCGTCCCCCCCTGTGGCGCACGTTGCTCGACGAAACGCCCCGGGAGCGATCCCGGGGCGCTTTCGTTTGCGGGGCGTCGGCGGGACGATGCCCCGTACCTCAGCCTTCCAGCGCCGCCTCGACCGCCTTGCGGAAGACGCTCGGCAGCGCCTCGCTCGCGATGTCCTCCGGCGGCGACCACCAGTGCCCGGCCGGCGCCGGGGTCGAGCGCGGGACGTCGCCGCGCATCACCGTCAGCTCCAGCCGGAAATGGGTGAAGACGTGGACGACCGGCGTCGCGATTCTGCGCCAGCGCCCGGCGACCGGCGGTGCGATCTCGGCGATCGTCCCCGCCGCCCCCCAGTCGCCGCCCGGCGGCTCGCTCATGCCGCCGAGGAGGCCCTTGGGCGGACGCCGGCGCAACAGCACGGCGCCGTCCTCGCGCACCGCG
>DBMN01000105.1 GCA_002298965.1 Rhizobiales bacterium UBA697
CAGCGGCGGCGTCTCGGCCTCGAAGCCGGGCGGGTCGATGCGGCGTTCGACATGGGCGAGCGCCGTCTCGAGCGCGGCGGCGGGCGCCGACGACGCCACGCCGGCGAGGGCGGTCGCGGCGAGAAGCATCGAAGCAGCGATGGTGCGCGCCATGCGGTCTTCCTCCCGTTTTGTTTTTGCCGTCACAAGTCTAGCACCGTGAACGGACCGTAGAGTTCAGTCCAGTTTGGTACGAAGGTACGACTTCGCGACAGTCACCCGGATCGAATTTGCACCAAAGGACAATTCAGTCGTCCGGTCCGTGAAACTACCATCACAGGCAATCAAAGAGGTCGCGCAAGACGACCGAAAACGACGTAATCGGGAGGAATTCGCCGATGACACGCAACGTGTCCCATCGAACGCATCGTCATGTCTTCGCGCTCGCGCCGATCGCCCTCGCGGCCTTCGCCGCGCTCGCCGTCTCGACGCTTTCGCCGCGCCCTGCCGGAGCGCACGGCGACGTCACGCCCCAGGCGGTCGACACCACCGGTCTCGATCCGGTCGGCACCGAGTGGCTGAACGAAAACCCCTACCGTCTCAAGGGCGGCGACCAGTACAAGAAGGCGATCGACGTCGGCAGCCACGGCTATGCCGCCAACTGCGCCCGCTGCCATGGCCTGCAGGTGGTTTCGGGCGGCATCGCCCCGGACATCCGCTATCTCGAGGACGAGAAGGACGGCGACGTCTGGTTCCTCGGCCGCATCCGCAAGGGCTTCTCGCAGAACGGCGCCTACAAGATGCCCCCCTTCGAGGGTATCCTCAGCCAGGAGGCGATGTGGGCGATCCGCTCCTACATCGAAACCCGCGAGAAGTGACATGAGGCGCGCCCGCCCCTTCGCCGGTCGAACCGGATCCGCGGTCCACGCCGCGGCGGCGGCGGCGCTCGCCTTCTTCCTCGCCGCGGGAGCGGCGGCGGCGCGGCCGATCGACAAGGTCCGCCAGTCCGGCGTGCTGGTCGTCTCGGTCTATCGCGACTTCGCCCCCTGGGTCGTCGAAGAGGACGGGAAGGCGAAGGGCATCGACGTCGAGATCGGCGAGCTGCTCGCCGCCGAGCTCGGAGTCAAGGCCGAGATCATGGTGCGCATGGCCGGCGAGGACGTCGACGGCGACCTGCGCGCCAACGTCTGGCGCGGCGACATCGTCGAGCGCAAGGTCGCCGACGTGATGATGCACGTGCCGGTCGATCCCGAACTGGCGCGACGCAACGACAATGTCGTCATCTGCTGCCGCTACGCCCAGGAGCGGATGGCGATCGCCTTCGATCCGGCGGTGATCACCACCCGCAGCTTCGCGGTCTTCCGTTCGCGCAAGGTCGCGGTGGAACTCGACTCGACCGCCGACATCTGGCTGTCGGCCGCCTTCAACGGCATCCTCGGCGCCAACATCGAACGCGGCCGGACCTTCGGCGTGGCGGCCGAGCGGTTCCGCGCCGGCGCGGTGCCGGCCCTGGTCGCCACCCGGGCGCAGGTCGACTGGGCGGTGCGCGGGCTCGACCGGCCGGTCGCGGTCGAGGAATGGCCGATGCCCGGCGTCGTGCGCTCGTCCTGGCCGATCGGCCTCGCGGTCAAGGTCGGCTCCCACGACCTCGGTCACGCGCTCGACGCGGCGATCGAGAAGGCGGCGGCCGACGGACGGCTCGCCGCGATCCATGCGAAATGGGGCACCACGCGGCTCGCGCCGACCGAGTGACCGCCAAGCACAGGCACCGACCCGATCGGGCCGAGCACTCGGTCGTGCGACGCATTCGCACGGCCGCGACTTCGTCATGACCCGAAAATCACAATGAACCCGATACCGCGATGCGCGCGAATACTGCAGCGCAACAGACGGAATGCGGCGAGTTTGTACCTATTGGCAATAAGAATACGCAGTACCCCCGATTAGGATCGCAGTCGCATAATCCAATCAGAAGAATTCATCCGGCCGTCCCTCGCGGTGCGGCCGGAGGCACGGGAGGAAAAATCAGATGGATCTGCGCGCATTGTGTTTCGCGACGGTCAGCGGCGTCGCGCTGCTGGCGGCGACCGTTCCGGGCCATGCCGGTGGCCCGACGATCGACGACCTGATGAAGGATCAGGATCAGACCAAGAGCGTCCTGACCTACGGCATCGGCACGCAGGGCCAGCGCTTCTCGCCGCTGGCGACCCTCAACAAGGCCAACATCAAGAGCCTGACCCCGGCCTGGGCCTTCTCCTTCGGCGGCGAGAAGCAGCGCGGCCAGGAATCGCAGCCGATCATCTACGACGGCATGATCTACGTCACCGGCTCCTACAGCCGCATCTGGGCGGTCAACGCCAAGACCGGCGAGAAGGTGTGGGAGCACGAGGCGCGGCTGCCGGAAGGCATTCTGCCCTGCTGCGACGTGATCAACCGGGGCGCCGCCATCCTCGGCGACAAGATCTATTTCGGCACGCTCGACGCCAAGCTCGTCGCGCTCGACCGCATGACCGGCAAGGTTCTGTGGCGCAAGACGATCGACGAATACGACGCCGGCTATTCCTATTCCGCCGCGCCGCTGATCGTGCCCTCCAAGCGGGGTCCGCTGCTGGTGACCGGCCTGTCGGGCGGTGAATTCGGCGTGGTCGGACGCGTCGAGGCGCGCAACCCCGACACCGGCGAGCTCGTCTGGTCGCGTCCGGTGATCGAAGGCCACGTCGGCACGCTCGACGGCAAGCCCTCGACCATGACCGGCAAGCAGAACGAGACCTGGCCGGGCGACATGTGGAAGACCGGCGGCGGCGCCACCTGGCTCGGCGGCACCTACGACCCCGAGACCAACTCGATCTTCTTCGGCACCGGCAACCCGGCGCCGTGGAACTCCTACACCCGCCCCGGCGACAACAAGTGGTCGTCGTCGCGTCTGGCGCTCGATCCCGACACCGGCGAGATCAAGTGGGGCTTCCAGACCACGCCGCACGACGGCTGGGACTTCGACGGCGTCAACGAGGTCGTCTCCTTCGACCTGAAGAAGGACGGCAAGGTCACCAAGGCGGCCGCCACCGCCGACCGCAACGGCTTCTTCTACGTCCTCGACCGCACCAACGGCAAATTCCTCAACGCCTATCCCTTCGTGAAGAACATCACCTGGGCCAAGGGCATCGACCCGAACGGCCGGCCGATCTACGTCGAGGAGAACCGTCCGGGCGATCCCTCCAAGGCGGCGACGGGCGAGAAGCAGGGCAAGTCGGTCTTCTCGGTGCCGTCGTTCCTCGGCGGCAAGAACTGGATGCCGATGGCCTATTCGAAGCAGACGGGCCTGTTCTACGTGCCCTCCAACGAGTGGGGCATGGACATCTGGAACGAGGGCATCGCCTACAAGAAGGGCGCGGCCTATCTCGGCGCCGGCTTCACCATCAAGCCGATCTTCGAAGACCACATCGGTTCGCTCAAGGCGATCGATCCGGCGACCGGCGCGATCAAGTGGGAATACAAGAACAAGGCGCCGCTGTGGGGCGGCGTCCTGACCACCGCCGGCGGACTGGTCTTCACCGGCACGCCCGAGGGCTATCTCAAGGCCTTCGATGCGGAAACCGGCGAAGAACTCTGGAAGTTCAACACCGGATCCGGCATCGTCGGTTCGCCCGTCACCTGGGAACAGGACGGCGAGCAGTGGGTCGGCATCGTCTCCGGTTGGGGCGGCGCGGTTCCGCTCTGGGGTGGCGAGGTCGCCAAGACCGTCAAGCACATCTCCCAGGGCGGATCGCTCTGGGCCTTCCGGCTGCCCAAGCAGCTCGCCGCGAAGTGACCCGGTCGGTCGGTCGCGGCGGGGTCAGCGCCGCGGCCGATCGCGCAAACCGCGGGCGGCGCCGGATCGATCCGGCGCCCTCGCCATTCGGAAGAGAGCCATGTTGAAGTTCCTGATCATCGACGACCATCCGCTCTTCCGCGAGGCGATGCAGGTCACCATCCGTTCGATCTACCACAAGGTGGAGATCCACGAGGCGACCGGGATCGACGCGGCGGTGAACATGCTGACCGGGCTGCGACGCGGCTACGATCTGGCGCTGGTGGATCTGTCGATGCCGGGAACCACCGGGTTCGACGGGTTGCTGCTGCTGCGCACCCAGTTCTCGCGCCTGCCGGTGCTGGTCGTCTCCGGCCTCGACGATCCGCGCATCGTGCGCGAGGTCCTGTCCTACGGCGTCTCGGGCTTCGTCTCCAAGGCGGCGCGCAAGGCGGAATTCGCCTCGGCCATCGCCACCGCGCTGTCGGGCTCGGTCTATCTGCCGGACTGGTTCGAGCGGGAGACGCCGCGGGTGCTCGATCGCGACACCGCCGACTTCATGGAACGCCTGTCGACACTGACACCGCAACAGATGCGCGTGCTACAGATGCTGCGTCAGGGCAAGCTCAACAAGCAGATCGCCCACGAGCTCGAGGTCGGCGAGACCACGGTCAAGGCGCATGTCTCGGAAGTGCTGCGGAAGCTCGGCGTGCTGTCGCGGACGCAAGCCGTGATCGAGGCCTCGCGCATCGACTTCGACAAGTTCATGCCCGACCCGGCGACCGCCTTCGCGCGGCGCTGAAGACGTCCGTCGAGGTCGTCCGGCCGCCCCGTGCGGTAACTTCCAATGCGCTTGCGCGCGCCCCCTCATCCGGCCGCTGCGCGGCCACCTTCTCCCGCGATGGGGAGAAGGGAGGGAGGGCGCGGAACCCCCTTCGCGATCTCGAGCACGGCAGTAGCGGCAGGCGCCCCCTTCTCCCCTTGCGGGAGA
>DBMN01000220.1:0-4831 GCA_002298965.1 Rhizobiales bacterium UBA697
CCGGCGGCACGGCGCGGGCGACGAGCGCCACGAGGGCGTCGATGCGCGCGAGGAGCGGGGCGAGGTCGGCGGTGGTCGCGGCGGCGTGCGAGGTCGAGGACGATGACGAGGACAAGGCGGCGAGGCTCCGGTGATGCGACGTTCGAGCCGGTTTAGCATGCGCGACCGCCGTCTGGAACGCGTCGCGGGCGACGGCGTTTGCAAAGACGGGAGCGGCGGCTATAGTCCGGCCGCGATCGGGGAATCCCCCTTGTCGCAGCGATTTCGCATGCCCATGTGAGGTCGACCTCGTCCGAGGTCGATCGCGTGGGCCACGGCCGTGTCGAACGGTCGCCCGGACGGGTCGACCGCTTCCCGCCCTCGAGGAGTAAACGATGTTCGTGACCCCCGCCTTCGCTCAAGGCGCAGCCGCCGCTCCGGGCGGCGCCCAGGACGTGATCATGTCCCTGGTGCCCTTCGTCTTCATCCTCGTCATCATGTGGGTGATGATCATCCGGCCGCAGCGTCAGCGCCAGAAGGCCCATGACGAGATGGTCAAGAACCTGCGTCGTGGCGACGTGGTGGTGACCTCCGGCGGCATCATCGCCAAGGTGGTCAAGGTGGTGACCGACACCGAGGTCGAGATCGAGATCGCCGAAGGCGTGAAGATCCGCGTGGTGCGCTCCACCATCGGCGAGATCCGCGCCAAGGGCGAGCCGGTCAAGGCCGCCAACGAGTGATCCCGACCGTCCGTCGCCCCGAGGGCGGCGGACGTTTCGCGACCGCGCGCGCTCCCGGAGCGCCGCGGTCGTAGAGCGGCGGCCGCCCGGCCGTGCGCACCGAACCCCGAGGGCGTTCTTCGATGCTTCACTTCGCGCGCTGGAAGATCTGGGCGATCATGGCGTCCGTCGTCCTGTCGCTGTTTCTCGTGGCTCCGAACTTCCTGAGCCGCGAACAGCTGGCCGCTCTTCCCAACTGGTTGCCGCATCGGCAGTTGACGTTGGGCCTCGACCTCCAGGGCGGTGCCCACCTCCTGCTCGAGGTCGACACCCAGGCGATGGTGAAGGAACGCCTCGACGTGCTGCGCGACGACGTCCGCCGCGTCCTGCGCGAGGACAAGATCGGCTACACCGGTCTCGGCATCCAGGGCACCGGCGTGCAGGTTCGCATCACCGACGTCGCCCGCACCGACGACGCCGAGAAGAAGTTGCGCGGTCTGATCCAGACGCTGTCCGACACCCTCTTCACCGGCAACAACGTCGTCGACACCGAGGTGACGCGCGGCGAGGGCGGTCTCTTCCGCGTCTCGCTGACGCCGCAGGGCCTCGAGTTCCGCTCGCGTCGCGTCGTCGAACAGTCGATGGAAGTCGTCCGTCGCCGCGTCGACCAGCTCGGCACCACCGAGCCGGTGATCGCGCGCCAGGGCGGCAACCGCCTGCTCGTCCAGGTCCCCGGCCTGCACGACACCGGCGGCCTGAAGAACATCCTGTCCCAGACCGCGCGCCTGACCTTCCATCTGGTCGAGGCGGTCGGCCCGCAGGTGCTGGAAGGCACCCGCCCGCCGGACACCGACGTGCTCTATTCCAAGGACGATCCGCCGGTCCCGGTCTTGATCCAGAAGCGCGCCATCCTGACCGGCGAAGAGCTGGTCGACGCCCAGGCGAGCTTCTCGCAGCAGTCCGGCGAGGCGGTGGTCTCCTTCCGCTTCAACACCTCCGGCGCCCAGAAGTTCGCCCAGCTGTCGCAGGCCAACGTCGGCCGCGCCTTCGCCATCGTGCTCGACAAGGACGTGATCTCCTATCCCGTCATCCGCGAGCCGATCCTCGGCGGCTCGGGCCAGATCTCGGGCAACTTCTCGGTCCAGGGCGCCAACGAACTCGCCCTGCTGCTGCGTGCCGGCGCCCTGCCGGCGACCCTGACCATCGTCGAGGAACGCACCGTGGGCGCCGGTCTCGGCGCCGACTCCATCGCCACCGGCCAGCGCGCCGCGGTGATCGGCGTCGTCGGCATCATCCTCTACATGCTGGCGAACTACGGCCTCTTCGGCCTCTTCGCCAACGTCGGCGTGGTGGTCAACGTGCTCTTCACCATCGGCATCCTGTCGCTGTTCCAGGCGACGCTGACGCTGCCCGGCATCGCCGGCATCGTGCTCGGCGTCGGCATGGCGGTCGACGCCAACGTGCTGATCTACGAGCGTATTCGAGAAGAACAGATGCTCGGCCAATCGCCGGTGGCCTCGATCGACATCGGCTTCCGCCGAGCCATCGCCACCATCACCGACACCAACTCGACCCACCTCATCGCCGCGCTGGTGCTCTTCTTCATGGGCACCGGTCCGATCAAGGGCTTCGCCCTGACGCTGGCGGTCTCGACGGTCGCCTCGTTCTACACCGCCGTGACGGTGACCCGTCTGATGGTGACGCAGTGGCTGCGCTGGGCCCGTCCCACGCGCGTGCCGATCTGAGATCGAGGGGAGAACGGATCCATGAAACTTCTTCGCCTCGTTCCCGACGGCCTGTCGCTGCCCTTCATGGCGGCACGCCGCTTCACCGTTCCGCTGGCCATCGTGCTGGTCGTGCTGTCGCTGGTCGGCTGGGCGGCCAAGGGATTCAACTTCGGCATCGACTTCACCGGCGGCCTGCTGATCGAGGTGCGCCAGACCCAGGGCGCCGCCGATCTCGGCCAGATCCGCCACACCATCGAGAGCCTGCGCCTCGGCGACGCCCAGATCCAGGGCATCGGCGGCGGCACCGACGTGATGATCCGTCTCGGCGAACAGCCCGGCGGCGAACTCGCGCAGCAGGCGGCGGTGGAGAAGGTCCGCCTCGGCCTCGGCCCGAGCTACGAGTTCCGCCGCACCGAAGTGGTCGGCCCGGCGGTCTCCAAGGACCTCAAGATGGGGGCCGTCTGGGCGGTGTTCGCCTCGCTGGGGCTGATCCTCGCCTATCTGTGGTTCCGCTTCGAATGGCAGTTCGCCGTCGGCGCCATCGCCACGACGATCCACGACGTGATCCTGACCCTGGGCTTCATGGCCTATTTCCAGGTGCCCTTCGATCTGCCGATCCTCGCGGCGATCCTGACCATCGTCGGCTACAGCCTCAACGACACCGTCGTCATCTACGACCGCGTGCGCGAAATGATGCGCAAGTACAAGAAGATGCCGATGGTCGAGCTGATCGACCTGTCGATCAACGAGACGCTGTCGCGCACCGTCGTCACCTCGATCACCGTGATGATCGCCTCGCTCGCGCTGCTCGTCTTCGGCGGCGACGCGCTGCACGGCTTCTCCTTCATCCTGGTGGTCGGCGTCGCCGTCGGCACCTATTCGTCGATCGTCGTCTCCGCGCCGTTCCTCCTCGCCCTCGGCCTGCGCCGCGGCGGCGAGACCGGCGAGGCCGCCAAGGCCGCCAAGGCGTGAGCGACGAACCCGATCGCATCGGCCACCTGCCGCAACCGGCGGCCATCGAGAGCTACGGCCTCGGTGGCTTCCGCTTCGGCGGCATGAGCCATCGCGGCTCGCTCCTCTGCCTGCCGTCGGGCATGTGGTCGTGGGATCCCGGCACGCCGCCGGTCTACGACGCGGCGACGCTCGCCGCCGTGCTCGCCGAGGCCGAACGCATCGACATCCTGCTGGTCGGCACCGGGCGCGATCTCGTGCCCCTGCCGGCGGCCTTGAAGCAGCGCTGCCGCGAACTGGGCATCTCGGCCGATCCGATGGCGACCGGCCACGCGCTGCGTACCTGGAACGTGCTGCTCGGCGAGGGGCGCCGCGTCGCCGCCGCGCTGACGGCGGTGGACTGAGGCGGCAAGCACCCTATGTCCCCGTCCATGCCGACGTCCGATCTCTCGCCCCGTCCCGATCCGGCCGCTCTCGCGACCGCCCTCGATGCCCCTGCGGGCGTCGCGGCGGGAGACGGGCTCGCCGCCTCCCGCGCCGTCGTCGCCGATCTGGCGCGCCGCCACGATCCCGACCGCTGGTGGGCGACGCTGTGGGCGCCCGCGGACAGCCGGCCGCATCTCCATGCGCTGATCGCCTTCGCCGCCGAGATCGCCCGTATTCGCGACGTCGTCTCCGATCCGCTTCCGGGCGAGGTCCGGGTGCGCTGGTGGGCCGACATGCTGGCCGGCCGCCGCGGCGGGGAGGGCGCCGGTCACCCGATCGCCGCCTGTCTCGCCGAGGCGATCACCCGTTTCGGCCTGCCGCTCGACCGCTTCGATCGCCTGCTCGAGGCGCGGATCTTCGATCTCTACGACGATCCCATGCCGACGGTTTCCGAGCTCGAGACCTATTGCGACGACACCGCCGGTGATCTCACGGCGCTGATGGCCCATGTGCTCGCCGGTCGCGACGTCTCGGCGGAAGCCGGTGCGGCGCTCACCGCCGCCGGCCGCGCCTGGGGTCTGACCGGCCTCCTACGCGCCTTCGCCTTCCATGCCTCGCGCGGCCAGATCTTCCTGCCGCAGGACAGGCTCGACGCTCACGGCGTCGACCGCGCCGACATCCTCGCCGGCCGCTCGTCGCCGGGTCTGAAGGCGGTCCTCGCCGAGGTCGCCGATCGCGCCCGCTTCAACCTCGCCGAGATGCGTGCCCACGTGCGCGAGGTGCCGCCCGCGGCCGCCTGCGTGCTGCTGCCGCTCGGTCTGGTCGAGCCGATCCTCGATCGCATGGGGCGGGCCGATCACGACCCGTTCCGCAGCTCGGCCGAACTCGCCGGCTGGCACCGCATCTGGCGCCTGTGGCGCGCCGCCGGCGCCGCAACCCGCTGCGGCGCCGCCTGAGGTCTCACGCCTCGCCGCTCTCCGCGGCGTTCCAGGCGGCGAGATCGGCGCGGGCGCGGGCCGCCATCGCCCG
>DBMN01000220.1:4908-5112 GCA_002298965.1 Rhizobiales bacterium UBA697
CGGCTGGAAGGCGCGCGGCTTGCCCGCGGCCTGTTCCGCCTCGCTCTCGACGACGTGGCCGCCGGTGATGTGGCCGAGCAGCGCCCCCATGGCGGTCGTCGCCGGCGGCGGCAGGGGCGTGCGCCCGAGCCGTTCGGCGGCGGCGAAGCGACCGGCGAGATGGCCGACCGCGGCGCTCTCGACATAGCCCTCGCAGCCGGTGAT
>DBMN01000220.1:5173-11328 GCA_002298965.1 Rhizobiales bacterium UBA697
TAGGTGTTGCGGTGGAGCCCGCCGAGCCGGGCGAACTCCGCCTTCTCGAGGCCGGGGATCATCCGGAACACCCGGACCTGCTCGGAATGCTTGAGCTTGGTCTGGAAGCCGACCATGTTCCACAGGGTGCCGAAGGCGTTGTCCTGGCGCAGCTGGACGATGGCGTAGGGCTTCACCGTCGGCTCGTGCGCATTGGTGAGGCCGACCGGCTTCATCGGTCCGTGGCGCAGCGTCTCGCGGCCGCGTTCCGCCATCACCTCGACCGGCAGGCAGCCGTCGAAATAGGGGGTGGAGGCCTCCCAGTCCTTGAACGACACCTTCTCGCCCTCGAGCAGGGCGTCGACGAAGGCCTCGTACTGCTCCTTGTTCATCGGGCAGTTGAGATAGTCGGCGCCGGTGCCGCCCGGTCCCGCCTTGTCGTAGCGCGACTGCATCCAGCAGATCGACATGTCGACGCTGTCGAAATGGACGATCGGCGCGATCGCGTCGAAGAAGGCGAGCTGCGTCTCGCCGGTGAGGCCGGCGATCGCCGTGGCCAGCGCCGGCGAGGTGAGGGGGCCGGAGGCGACGATCACGCTGTCCCAGGCGGGATCGGGCAGGCCGTCGATCTCCTCGCGGCGGATCTCGATCAGCGGATGGGCCTCGAGGGCCTCGGTGATGGCGGCCGCGAAACCCTCGCGGTCGACCGCCAGCGCGCCGCCGGCCGGCACCTGGTGGGCGTCGGCCGCCCGCATCACCAGCGAACCGCAGGCGCGAAGCTCCGCGTGGAGCACGCCGACGGCGTTGGTCTCGGCGTCGTCCGAGCGCAGCGAATTGGAGCAGACGAGCTCGCCGAGCCGGTCGGTGGCATGCGCCTCGGTCGAACGCACCGGCCGCATCTCGTGCAGCACGACGGGCACGCCGCGCGACGCCAGCGCCCAGGCGGCCTCCGAACCGGCGAGGCCGCCGCCGACGACGTGAACGGGTGAAAGGACTTGATCGATGTTCTTCATCCCCGGGTGCTAGCACTTCCCCGCCCCTGTGGACAAGAGTCGGGGACAATCGCGTCGGATCGGCAAAAATTGCCTGTTTCCGGGCTGTGGAAAACCCTCCTAATTGGTCGTCGAAATTCGTTGATTCGCTCGATTCGAACGGGAGATCCGATGTCGGCCGCCAAGATCGTTCCCGTCCTGCTGATGATGCTGGGACTCGCGGGCTGCAAGACGGGCGGCGACGCGCCCGATCGGAAGATGGCCCTGGTCGAGGAGACCGACGCCATCGCCACCGGTTCGATCGCACCGCGCGCCACCATCGACGGCGGCGTCTCGCGTTGGTTCGACGAGCGCGGCGCGGCCCTGCCGCACGGCGACCGGCTGGCCTACTGCCACGGCTTCGGCTGCGAGTTCAAGACGGCGATCGCCATCGGCCCGAGCGAGCGCGCCGAACTGGCCGGGATCTTCGCCCGCAACACCGGTTCGCCCGAGGCCGAGCGCCGCGCCGTCGATCAGGCCGACCAGATGTGGGAGAAGCTCGCCGCGCCGCAGCTCGGCGGCCCGCCGGATCGTCGCGGTTCGGAGCTGAAGGACGCCCACACCCTCGGTCAGACCGACTGCCTCGACGAGGCGACCAACACCACGACGCTGCTCGTCTGGCTCGAGCGCAACGGTTTCCTCAAGTATCACCACGTCCGCCGGCCGGAATCGCGCGGCGCCTTCCTCTATGCCCACGCCACCGCGGTGATGACCGACAAGACCACCGGCATCGACTGGGTCGCCGACAGCTGGATGCGCGACAGCGGCGATCCGATCGACGTCATGCCGCTCGAGACCTGGTTCTCGCTCGCCTACGTCGACCCGGTCTCCTGATCGACCGACCCCGTCCGTCTCCAAGGCCGCGGCGCGCGAGCGTCCGCGGCCTCTTCGCGTCGGCACCGAGCCGGGCGAACGTGCGGCATCGCGGCCGATCGGTCGGCGACGGTCGACGGGAAAGGGAGCGGGAGGAGGGGGCGGACGGCGCCGGCGTACCCCCGGAATCGAGGCGCCCGCCGGAGGGAGGAGGAGCCGGCGGGCGCTCGAAACCGATCCGAGCAGGGAGGAGAGCTCGTCCGGTCGTCGGATCCGGCAGGGAGGAGATGCCTGGACCCGAATTCGATTCCAAATGCCGAAGAGCGATCTGGGAGGTGACCGCCCGTCCGACACGAAAGAGGATAGGACAGACGCCCTGTCCCAAATAGAGCCATGATCGCATGTCGATCATGCGAAAACGCATGGCTCGTAAACAACGTATGACTTTTTCGTATGGGATGGAGCGGAAAGCGGCGAAAACCGCCGTCTTTCGCGCCATGCCGCCGGCGTGGGCGTGGCCCCTGGGGGCCACGCTGCCCGCAGGGCTCGCGGGATCGTGAAGTTCGCCGCGACGCCCGCCGACGCGGCGCGCGCGCCGCGTTCGGCCCCGTTTCAGCGCTTGCCGGGCCGCCGTTTCAGGAGGTCGGCGAGGAAGCGTCCGGTATGGCTGCGCGGCTCGGCCGCGACGTCTTCGGGGCGACCCACCGCGACGATCTCGCCGCCGCCGTCGCCGCCCTCGGGACCGAGGTCGACCAGCCAGTCGGCGGTCTTGATCACCTCGAGATTGTGCTCGATGACGACGACCGTGTTGCCCTGGTCGACGAGCTCGTGCAGCACCTCGAGCAGCTTGGCCACGTCGTGGAAGTGGAGGCCGGTCGTCGGTTCGTCGAGGATGTAGAGCGTGCGGCCGGTGGAGCGGCGCGCCAGTTCCTTCGACAGTTTGACGCGCTGCGCCTCGCCGCCCGACAGGGTGGTCGCCTGCTGGCCGATGTGGATGTAGCCCAGCCCGACGCGCGACAGCGTCTCGAGCTTGTCGCGGATCCCCGGCATGGCGGCGAAGAACTCGCAGCCCTCGTCGACCGTCATGTCGAGCACGTCGGCGATCGACTTGCCCTTCCACGTCACCTCGAGCGTCTCGCGGTTGTAGCGCTTGCCCTTGCAGGTGTCGCAGGTGACGTAGACGTCCGGCAGGAAGTGCATCTCGATCTTGATGACGCCGTCGCCCTGACAGGCCTCGCAGCGCCCGCCCTTGACGTTGAACGAGAAGCGCCCCGGTCCGTAGCCGCGCGCCTTGGCCTCCGGCAGACCGGTGAACCATTCGCGGATCGGCGTGAAGGCGCCGGTATAGGTCGCGGGGTTCGACCGCGGCGTGCGGCCGATCGGCGACTGGTCGATGTCGATCACCTTGTCGAGCAGCTCAAGCCCCTCGATGCGCTCGTGCGGCGCGGGATTCTCCTTCGATCCGTTGAGCTTGCGGGCGACCGCGCGGAACAGCGTGTCGATCAGGAAGGTCGACTTGCCGCCGCCCGAGACGCCGGTGATGCAGGTGAAGACCCCCATCGGGATCTCCGCCGTGACGTTCTTCAGATTGTTGCCGCGCGCGCCGACCACCTTGATCGCCCGGCCCGGATCGACCCGCCGCCGCTTCTTCGGCACCGCCACCTCGAGCACGCCCGAGAGATACTTGCCGGTCAGCGAGTTCGGATCGGCCATCACCTCGGCCGGCGTGCCGCGCGCGACGATCTCGCCGCCGTGGATGCCGGCACCGGGGCCGACGTCGACGACGTAGTCGGCGGCGAGGATGGCGTCCTCGTCGTGCTCGACGACGATGACGGTGTTGCCGAGGTCGCGCAGGTGCTTCAGCGTCTCGAGCAGGCGCTCGTTGTCGCGCTGGTGCAGGCCGATCGACGGCTCGTCCAGCACGTAGAGCACGCCGGTCAGCCCCGAGCCGATCTGCGAGGCCAGCCGAATGCGCTGGCTCTCGCCGCCCGACAGCGTGCCGGAATTGCGCGCCAGCGTCAGATAGTCGAGGCCGACGTCGTCGAGGAACTGCAGCCGCTCGCGGATCTCCTTGAGGATGCGGGCGGCGATCTCGTTCTGCTTGGCCGTCAGCCGTTCCGGCAGGCCGAGGAACCACGGCAGCGCCGCGCGGATCGACAGCGCCGAGACCTCGCCGATGTGGCGCCCGTCGATCTTCACCGCCAGCGCCTCGGGCTTCAGCCGATGGCCGCCGCAGTCGCGGCAGGGGGTGGTGGCGAAATAGCGCTCGATCTCCTCGCGCGACCATTCGCTCTCGGTCTCGCGCCAGCGCCGTTCGAAGTTCGGGATCAGGCCCTCGAAGGTCTTGCGCGTCTTGTGGTGACGCAGGCCGTCGTCGTAGGCGAACTCGATCGCCTCGCGGCCCGTCCCCCACAGGATCACCTTGTGGGCGACCTCCGGCAGGTCGCGCCAGGGCGTCGTCATGGCGAAGCCGTAGTGCCGGGCGAGCGCCTCGAGCGTCTGCCCGTAGAAGGGCGAGGCCGACTTCGCCCAGGGCGCGATCGCCCCCTTGGCGAGGCTCAGCGACACGTCGGGGACGACCAGTTCCGGATCGATCTTCTGTTCCGAACCGAGGCCGCCGCAGGTCGGGCACGCGCCGAACGGGTTGTTGAAGGAGAAGAGCCGCGGCTCGATCTCGGCGATGGTGAAGCCGGAGACCGGACAGGCGAACTTCTCGGAGAAGACGAGGCGCTTCGGCGCGCCCTTGTCGTCCTTCTCGTCGACGAATTCGGCGAAGGCGATCCCTTCCGCGAGCCCGAGCGCGGTCTCGAAACTGTCGGCGAGACGGGTGGCGAGATCGCCGCGCACCACGATGCGGTCGACCACCACCTCGATGTCGTGCTTCAGCTTCTTGTCGAGGGCAGGCGCCTCGGAGATCTCGTAGAGCGTCCCGTCGACCTTGACGCGCTGGAAGCCCTTCTTCTGGAAGTCCTGGAGTTCCTTGCGATATTCGCCCTTGCGCCCGCGCACGACGGGGGCGAGCAGCAACAGGCGCGTGCCCTCGGGAAGGCTCAGCACCCGGTCGACCATCTGGCTGACCGTCTGGCTCTCGATCGGCAGGCCGGTCGCCGGCGAATAGGGGACGCCGATGCGCGCGAACAAGAGGCGCATGTAGTCGTAGATCTCGGTGACGGTACCGACCGTCGAGCGCGGGTTCTTCGACGTCGTCTTCTGCTCGATCGAGATGGCGGGCGACAGGCCGTCGATCTGGTCGACGTCCGGCTTCTGCATCATCTCGAGGAACTGGCGGGCATAGGCCGACAGGCTCTCGACGTAGCGGCGCTGGCCCTCGGCATAGATCGTGTCGAAGGCGAGCGACGACTTGCCCGAGCCGGAGAGGCCGGTCATCACCACCAGGCTGTCGCGCGGCAGGTCGAGATCGACGTTCTTCAGATTGTGCTCGCGCGCGCCGCGGATCGAGATCGTCGTACGGGCATGGTCGAACAGCTGCCGCGTCGCGATCGAGGCGGCTTCGCGCGTCGCCGCCTTGCCACGGGATGTCTCGGCACTGGCCTTCCTGCCGGGCTTCGCCTTCGGCTCGCTCATCGTCGCTCCTGCCGCTCGGGCCGGCCGCGCCGTCTCGGCGCCCGCGGGCGCCGATCGATCGCTGCCGGACCCTCGGGAATCCGTCTTGCGTTTCCGCCGTGCTCGAAATAGAACACAACAAGAACGGATGCAAGCCCGTTCCCGGCGGCGAGACGGTGTCTCGAGACCCAGTCTAGAGCAGGACGCGCGCGTGACCACGGCGGAGGGCGCGGATCGGCTCTGTTCGCGCCGACTGTTGTGGAAAAACACCGCCGGCTGCGCCGTGCGGTGGGCGAGGGCGTCGCGATCGCGGTCGCGACGGGCTAAGGGTGGGGTCTCAGCCCGGCTCGTCCGGCGCGCGGCCGCGCCCGTGGTGGCGCCGTCGTGGGCGCCCAGGAAGCCGACGGCCGGTTTGCCGAGGAGGAAGCGATGTCCGGAAGCGTCAACAAGGTCATTCTCGTCGGCAATCTCGGCGCCGATCCCGAAATCCGTCGCACCCAGGACGGTCGCCCGATCGTCAACCTGCGGATCGCGACGTCGGAGAGCTGGCGCGACCGCAATTCGGGCGAACGCCGCGAGAAGACCGAGTGGCACCGCGTGGTGNNAAGGTCTATCTCGAGGGCCAGCTCCAGACCCGCGAATGGGAAGACCAGCAGGGCCAGAAGCGCTATTCGACCGAGGTCGTGCTGCAGGGCTTCAACTCGACGCTGACCATGCTCGACGGTCCCGGCGGCGGCCGTGGCGGCGCGGCCGGCGGTGGCGGCGGCG
>DBMN01000163.1 GCA_002298965.1 Rhizobiales bacterium UBA697
CTCGCGGCGCTGGCGCGGGCGAAGATCGGCGGCGTCACCGGCGACGTCATCGGTGCCGGCGTTCTCGTCGCCGAGATGGCGCTGCTGCTCGGCCTCGCGCTGTGAGCCGCGGGCGCGACGGACGTCGATCCGCCGCGCCTTCGCTCCGTCAGTCGCCGCGCGGCGGCGCGGCGTCGACCGTGTCGTCGAGATGTTCGGCGTCGCGGCCGAGCGACCGGCCGATCCGTTCCCAGATCTCGCGCAGTCGATGGACGTGCAGATCGTCGACCATGACGCGCACCGCGTGGATGATCGAGGCGTCGGGCACGCCCCCGGCCGCCCGCCAGACCGGTTCGCAGGTCTCCTCGTCGCAGACCTCCTGCTCGATGTCGGCCGGTTCGGCGACGGTCTCCAGGACCGTAGCGGCGAAGCCGTCGGGCAGCGGCGTCTTCCGTGTCGGATCGGGCAGCGGCGTCAGCGTCCGCGCCGGCGACTTCGGCTCCGCCGCCGCCTTCAGCACGGCGTCGAGCCGGGCATTCGGCGTGAACAGGATGGCGCCGACGAACTGGCGCAGCGCGTGGGTCGACTGCCGCGACAGCACCATCCGCTCGAGATCGAAGATCGTGCGGATGTTGAACTGCTGGAAGATCATGAAGCGCTCGAGCCCGGCGATGGTGCACAGCTGCGCCTGCGCCACCCAGTCGACGGTCTGATAGATGCCGTAGGGCGTCTCGATGTGCAGCAGGATCGGATTGGCGGTGGCGAGGTTCTGCACGTCGCAGAGCCCGACGTCCTCCAGCCGGTAGCGCGTGCCGAAGTCGACGCCGTCGAGCACCTCGAGCGGCACGATGCCGACATGGTCGTCGAAGCGGTTGTCGGTCCGCTTGATCAGCGCGAAGACGCCGCGCAACGGCGACTTGGCGGCGAGCTGGCGTCCCACCGTGTAGACGAACTGGAACCCGGCTTCCGGCTGAACGCCGATGACGAAGGCGCCGGCGAGCACCGCCAGTCCCCACAGCGCCTGCACCTGACCCCAGCCGGTCTCCGGCGTCACCTCGCCGAGCGGCGGGGCGATCCGGCCGTAGACCGCCATCACCACGGTGACCAGCACGAACTGGCCGAAGGCCCGGACCGGCACCCGCGGCGTCAGGTCGAAGTTGATCGCCGAGCCGATCAGCAGGCGCAGGGTGAAGAAGGTGGCGCCGAGCAGGCCGGCGGCGAGATAGGTCGGCAGATCCTTGTCGCCGAGCGCGACGACCTCCGGTCTGCCGATGCCTTCGAGGACGAAGAAGGTGATCCCGGTGACGGTGATCGCATAGGGCAGGAAGGCGAAGAGCAGATACCAGTTGCTCGCCACCCTCCAGATCCGCGTCCGACCGACCAGCGCATAGAGTTCCTTCGACGACAGAGCCGAGGCGCCCTCCTTGCGGATCGTCTCGCGCTGCTCGTCGGTGCAGAGGTCGAAGAGATCGATGATGTATTTCGTCACCACGAACTCGAACGACGGCGACTTGGTCGGCGGCTCCGATCGGCGGCAGCAGTCTTTCGGCCTACCGCGGCGCGCCTCCTCGGCCGCGACGGACCGGAGGACGGTCTCGGCGACGACCGCCTCGAAGAGCGGGGCCTCGGCCTCGCGTGCCTCCTCGGCCTTCGCCGCGGCCTCGCGTCTCCGCCGCTCGCTCTCCGCCCTCTCGGCGCGCGCCGCCGCCTTGGGATCGTAGAAGAAGTTGCGGCGGAACTCCTCGATCAGCCGGATGCGTCGGATGCGGACCTCGTGCTGGACGAAGATCAGGACCAGCGGCAACAGGACCGCCAGCACCAGGGACACCGCGGTGGCCATGCCGATTTGCGCGAAGATGCCCATCGCAACCCTCCCGAGTTCGATCGATGGAGGGTGCATGATATGGTGTATTGCGTAATGCCACAACTTGGAATCGAGAGACGCGCCGGCATCTTGCCGAAACGCCCGCGCCGCGCCATCTGTCGGGCGTCACCGTCCGTCCGGAACCGCCGATGCCCCCGCTGTCGCCCGTCGCCTCGCCCTGCCGCAAGCAGTGCCAGCTCCATCCGATCGAGAAACTCTGCCTCGGCTGTTTCCGCACGATCGACGAGATCGGCCGCTGGACGCGGTATTCCGACGCCCGGCGGCAGGCGATCGTGGCCGAGCTTCCCGCCCGTCGGCAGGCGCGCGAGGACCGCGAGGCGGCGCTCGTCGCGCGGCGCGAGGCCGTCTCAGGCGGAGGCGCGGTCGGCTGAGGTGCGCTCGGCCGAGGAGGGGCGACGCACCGCGTCGAGCGCCTCGCGCAGCACCTCGAGCCCGGCGTCGGGCGAGATCGACTTCACCGTCAGGATGCGCCGCCAGCTGCGCGCGCCCGGTCGGCCCGTGAAGAGGCCGAGCATGTGGCGCACCACCTGATTGAGCTTGGCGCCCGGCTCCTCGAGATGGCGGGCGATGTAGGGTTCCATCGCCTCGACCACGGCGAAGGGATCGACGTCCTCGACCGCCTCGCCGAAGATCCGGCGATCGACTTGCCCCAGGATCGCCGGTGTCTCGTAGGCGGCGCGCCCGAGCATCACGCCATCCAGCGCCACGCCCTCGCGCGGCTCGAGCAGCGCCACGGACTGGTCGATGTCGGCGATGCCGCCGTTGATGGCGATCGGCATCGTCGGCCAGCGCCGCTTCATGTCGAAGACGATGTCGTAGTCGAGCGGCGGCACGGTGCGGTTCTCGCGCGGGCTGAGGCCCTGGAGCCAGGCCTTGCGGGCATGGATCGTCAGCGAGGCGACGCCGGCGGCGACGACCTTTTCGAGGAAGACCGGCAGCATCTCGCGCGGCTCGGCGTCGTCGATGCCGATGCGGCACTTGACCGAGATCGGCAGCGCCACCGCCCCGCGCATCGCCGCGACGCAGTCGGCGACGAGATCCGGCTCTTCCATCAGCGAGGCACCGAAACGCCCCGAACGCACCCGATCCGACGGGCAACCGCAGTTGAGGTCGATGCGGTCGTAGCCGAAGTCCGCGACGATTCCAGCGGCTTCCGCGAGCTGGGCCGGATCCGACCCGCCGAGCTGGCAGACGACCGGGTGTTCGGCGGCGTCGAAGCCGAGCAGCCGCGCCCGATCGCCGTGGATGATCGCCGGCGCCGTCACCATCTCGGTGAACAGCGCCGCCCGCTTCGTCATCAGCCGGTGGAAATAGCGGCAGTGACGATCGGTCCATTCCATCATCGGGGCGACGGAGAAACGCAGGGCGGCTTCGGACGTGGACATCGGGGCTCCAGGGATCGCGAGACGGCCCTTCTAGCGCTTTCGGGCGCGGCGCGCGACCCGGGATGCGCGCGAGCGTGGGAAGATCGGCGCCGCACCCTTGCCTCGGTCGTCGTCGCTAGAGTCTCCTGCCTCGCGCCGGGAGAAGTTCCCACGCAAGGCCGCCGCCGGCGAGATCTCCATCCCGTTGGTGCGGAGAAGGGTGTCCACATCCAGGACCGTGCCGAATGGATCGACAAGCGGCGGGATGCAGCGGTTCGTGAGGCCAGGCGCTCACCTCACGACAACGTCATGTCGAAACAAGGCGTTTGAGGGCGTCGAATCGTATCGATATCAATGATTTGTCTCGTCCTGCCTGTCATCGCCGTGGCTTTTCTCAGCAGAGAAATCGATATGTCTCTCATTATCTTTTGACAATTCGAATTCGAGCCACTCGACGAAGCGGCGAGGTTGCGCCAGCCTTTCGAAAAGTGCCGACCCCTCCTGAAAAATTGCCGCGAGACGCTCCTTTGGCATCGATAGTGCCTGCAATGCTTCCCACGGATCCAGAACGACGACGATTCCGGAATGCATTCCCGGGTCGTCGTCAAAGGGCCAGGCATCACTTCTTCCCCATCCGCGAAAAGCGATCCGCTTCAGCGCCCTGAAGCGGGATCCAAATGCGAGGGAAGCGCGCCGCTTGGAGAGCTTACCCGATTTCCTGGGGGGCTCCCAATACAGAGGAATGGCGCCAACGGCCAAAGCCTCTGCCACTCGCCCGGCAAAACGCCCCGGGGCCTGTCGCGGCAATGGGGAAACATCGGTCGGTGGATAAATTTCATGCAAATTTGCTCTTGTAGCAAAAACAAAACGGCACTCAGAAAGAAAGCGCATATACTCGCGCGTCGTTTTTAAGTTTGAGCCAGATCGTGTGTGTGATGATACTTTTGAAATTATCCTGTTTTCACGATTTTCGGCGAGCATCATTCCAATGAATGACTCGCGAAAATTTTTGGAAGAGCCGGCGTATCCCATATCAATCGGCCGTCTCATGAACTCATCGAAATCATCGCAACGCCTTGATGGGACTGGAATGCAGTTATAGTAACGAAAAGCGGTTGTGTTGTAATTTTCATTGGCCCATTCGGCCCCAATTTTTTGGAACGTTATTATAAAATTCGAACAATGGAGCCACAGATCATACATGTCTGGCTCCGTGTGCTGCAGGTCTGGAAGGAGTACGATATTTTTGCCTATTCTTTCGCGTAGTATGGTGATGAGGTCTTCGGGGTATGTCGTGCCGGGCGCGTTCGGGGGGATGTTGCCATCAATAAATACGATCGCTTCAGGGTTCGCGGCGATCAAATGGCGCAAGCTTCTCGTGTTCAATGTAATCGAATTTGTCTCTGGTGACACAGTCCACTCCGGCTCGACAATTTCTACTTCGGAAGCAGTGAACGTGTCGAGGAAATGTCTATGTATATCGCTCTCAATGCCAATGGATCGCCCGCAATCGGTCAGGTATGGGCATGCAACTAATATGACTTTATCCATCGAGATGGCTTTCGTACTGCGCTCCTGCCTCTGGAGAACATGAAGGGCAAATTTCCGACATTCATTCAGGGTGACGGACGGTTTGCGCCACCGAGGCTCTACAATGAACTTGTTGTGTTTTTACCGATTCGCTGTGTTGACTGCAAGCATTGGCATAACAATATAGAAAATACACGTTTTAGTTGATTTTGCTTTTCTGCGGGTATTGGTGAGGTCTCGCCCGCCGCCCGGCCCGTGGAAAGGAGCCCTCGTTGCGCGGGACCGGGCGGCGGCGGTTTGCGCGCACACACGATGACCCCCGTTGCGGCTCGCTCGAAACTGTCGGCTTCGGTTCGTGCGCAACGTTCGCGAAAGTCAAGATTCTTGATTTAAATATTTGATATATAACAGGTATATGTGTTCGTTCCGTCGTCGGGACACCGGAAGCAAGCAGGGCGGCTTCGGACGTGGACATCGGGGCTCCAGGGATCGCGAGACGGCCCTTCTGGCGCTTTCGCGCGCGCCGCGCGACCCGTGACGCGCGCGAGCGGGGGAAGATCGGCGCCGCACCCTTGCCTCGATCGCCGTCGCCGACGCATCATCGCCGCCCGTTCGGAGAGCCCGCGATGATCGACGTCACCCACCCCCCGCTGCCGATCGCCGGCGTGATCCTCGCCGGCGGGCAGGGGCGACGCATGGGGGGCGTCGACAAGGCGCTGGTCGACTTCGAGGGGCGGCCGCTCCTCGCCCATGTGGTCGAGCGCTTCGCGCCGCAGGTCGACCGGTTGCTGCTCTCCGCCAACGGCGATCCGGCGCGCTTCGCCGCCTTCGGTCTCGACGTCGTGCCCGATCTCTTCGCCGAACCGATGGGGCCGCTCGCCGGTCTCGCCGCCGCCCATCGCCGGCTGGACACCCTTCGCTCCGACGCGCGCTTCATCGCCACCGTGGCCGTCGACGGGCCCTGCCTGCCGCGCGATCTCGTCGCCCGTCTCGCCGCGGCGCTCGCCGACCGGCCCGGCGCGCGCGTCGCGGTCTCCCGCTCGCGTGACCGCGTCCACCCGGTCGCGGCGCTGCATCGACGCGACGATCTCGAGGATTTGATCGGCGGTCTCGCCGACGGATCGGTCCGCCGCGTGATGAACTGGATCGAGGCGCGCGGCGTCGTTCTCGTCGATTTCGACGATGTCGACGGCGTCGATCCCTTCCTCAATCTCAATCGCCCCGAGGATCTCGGCGCGATGCGTCCGAACGGCGGAATCGCGCCGTCGCAGGCTCGTTAGACATTCGTTCGACGAGGCCCCTCCGACCCCCTCGAGCCTCTTGCCAGAGGCCCGGCGATCTTGTCTAACGAGTCATGCTCCGCGGCAAGGGAGCTGCGCGTCAGACGCATGGGCCGCGGACACGTCTGGTACTGAGGAGAGCCATACATGAAGCGCCGTCAGTTTCTCGAGGCCGCGAGCGTCGGCACCGCCGCCGCCGCCGCCACCACGCTCGCCGCCCCGGCGATCGCGCAGACCCAGCCCAAGATCAGCTGGCGTCTGACGTCGAGCTTCCCGAAGTCGCTGGACACGATCTACGGCGGCGCCGAAGTGCTCGCCAAGGCCGTCTCGGACGCGACCGACGGCAACTTCCAGATCCAGGTCTTCGCCGCCGGCGAGCTGGTCCCGGGCCTTCAGGCGGCCGACGCGGTGACCAACGGCACGCTCGAGATGGCGCACACCTGCTCCTACTACTACGTCGGCAAGGACCCGACCTTCTGCTGGGGCACCGCCGCGCCCTTCGGCCTCAATGCCCGCCAGCTCAACGCCTGGTTCTACCACGGCGGCGGCAACGAGCTGCTGAACTCGTTCTACGACAAGTACAACTTCATCGGTCTGCCCGGCGGCAACACCGGCACCCAGATGGGCGGCTGGTTCCGCAAGGAGATCAAGACCGTCGCCGACATCAACGGCCTCAAGATGCGCATGGGCGGCATCGCCGGCCGCGTGCTGGCCAAGCTCGGCGCGGTGCCGCAGATGATCGCCGGCGGCGACATCTATCCGGCGCTCGAAAAGGGCACCATCGACGGCGCCGAGTGGGTCGGCCCCTACGACGACGAGAAGCTCGGCTTCTACAAGGTGGCGCCGCACTACTACTATCCGGGCTGGTGGGAAGGCGGCGCCGCGCTGCACTTCTTCATCAACAAGGCCAAGTGGGCCGAGCTGCCGAAGAACTATCAGGCGATCCTCACCTCGGCCGCCGCCCACGTGAACGTCGACATGCAGGCCAAGTACGACGCCCGCAACCCGGCGGCGCTGAAGCGCCTCGTCCAGGCCGGCGCCCAGCTCCATCCCTTCCCGGCGGAAGTCATGGACGCCTGCTACAAGGCCGCCCTCGAGCTCTATGCCGAGATCGGCAAGGAGAACGAGTGGTTCAAGAAGATCCACGACGCCGTCATCGCCTTCCGCAACGACGAGTATCTGTGGTGGCAGGTGGCCGAGTTCGGCTACGACGCCTTCATGATCCGTGCGCGTCGCGGCTGATCGACGGCTCTCGCGAGCATCCGGGCCCGGTGGTTCTCCACCGGGCCCTTTTCTTTGTCGCGACCATCGCCGCGGCGGTCCCGCCCGGCGGGTGCCTACGAAATGGGGCTGGTGTTTTCAGAATGGCAGAGTAGCGTATGGCGCATACCTCGTCGCGGTTCCGGCACGGTCTTCCGTCGTGATCGGCGCCTGCGAGGGACCGCCCGAGAGAGGGGCGGAAGGCGTCGACCGGCCGAAGATGCCGGCGGCGTGTGATCTCTGGGAGGAGACGCGACATGGAACGTCGGAAATTCTTGAAGTCCGCTTCGATCGGCACGGCTGCCGCGGCAGCCACCACCCTGGCCGCCCCGGCCGTGGCCCAGACCCAGCCCAAGGTGAGTTGGCGCCTGACCTCGAGCTTCCCCAAGTCGCTCGACACCATCTACGGCGCCGCCGAGGTGCTCGCCAAGGCCGTCTCGGAGGCGACCGACGGCAACTTCCAGATCCAGGTCTTCGCCGCCGGCGAGCTGGTGCCGGGCCTGCAGGCCGCCGACGCGGTGACAGCCGGCACCGTCGAGATGTGCCACACCGCGCCCTACTACTACGTCGGCAAGGACCCGACCTTCGCCTTCGGCACGGCGGTTCCCTTCGGCCTCAACGCCCGCCAGCTGAACGCCTGGTTCTACCACGGCGGCGGCATGGACCTGCTCAACGAGTTCTACGGCCGCTACCAGATCCACGGCCTGCCCGGCGGCAACACCGGCACCCAGATGGGCGGCTGGTTCCGCAAGGAGATCAAGACCGTCGCCGACATGAGCGGCCTCAAGATGCGCATCGGCGGTCTCGCCGGCCGCGTCATCACCAAGCTCGGCGCCGTGCCGCAGCAGATCGCCGGCGGCGACATCTATCCGAGCCTGGAGAAGGGCACGATCGACGCCGCCGAATGGGTCGGCCCCTACGACGACGAGAAGCTCGGCTTCTACAAGGTCGCGCCGCACTACTACTATCCCGGCTGGTGGGAAGGCGGCGCCTCGCTGCAGTTCTTCATCAACAAGGCCAAGTGGGCCGAACTGCCGAAGAACTATCAGGCGATCGTCACCTCCGCCGCGGCCATGGCCAACGTCGACATGCAGGCCAAGTACGACGCCCGCAACCCGGCGGCGCTGAAGCGTCTCGCCCAGTCCGGCGCCCAACTCCATCCCTTCCCCAACGACGTGATGGAAGCCTCCCTCAAGGCCTCGCAGGAGCTCTATGCCGAGATCTCGAAGGAAAACGAGGCCTTCCGCAAGATGCACGACGCCGTCATGGCCTTCCGCAACGACGAGTATCTGTGGTGGCAGATCGCCGAGTTCGGCTACGACGCCTTCATGATCCGCTCGCGTCGTTCCTGATACCAGAGGCGAGAAACCAGAAAGGCCCCGGCGAGCGATCGCCGGGGCCTTTCGATTGGGTCGACCCGCGCCGGATCAGAACTTCGGCGGACCGCCGAGGTCGAGGCCCGGGATGTCGATCGAGGGGATGTTGTCGAGCTGCTGCAGCGCCTTCGCCTGATCGGCGGCGTTCACCTGCGGCTTGGCCGAGATCACCAGACCCGGGGTGGTCATGACCAGCGTCACCATCACCAGCTGGATGAACACGAAGGGCACGGCACCCCAGTAGATCTGGCTGGTCTTGACCGGCTCCATCGTCTTGCCCGTCACCTTGTCCTTGTAGCTGTTGCGCGGCGCGACCGAGCGCAGGAAGAACAGGGCGAAGCCGAAGGGCGGATGCATGAACGAGGTCTGCATGTTCACGCCGAGCATGACGCCGAACCAGATGATCATCGTCTTGGTGATGTCCTCCGGTGTCGTCAGGCCGAACTGGGCGGCGATGGCCAGCGCGGTCGGGTCGGTGGTGAAGATCTTCTCCGCCGCTGGCTTCAGCAGCGGGATGATGATGAAGGCCAGCTCGAAGAAGTCGAGGAAGAAGGCCAGCAGGAACACCGCCAGATTGACGACGATCAGGAAGCCGTAGAGGCCGCCCGGCAGCGACGACAGCAGTTCCTCGACCCAGACGTGGCCGTTGACGCCGTAGAAGGTCAGCGAGAAGACGCGGGCGCCGATCAGGATGAAGACCACGAAGGCGGAGAGCTTGGCGGTCGATTCCGCCGCCTGCCGCACGATCTGGAAGTTGAAGCGGGTCGGGTCCTTGTCGATGAAGCGCTTCACCGCGGCGAGCAGCATGGCGCCCGAGGCGCCCATGGCGCCGCCTTCGGTCGGCGTCGCGACGCCGATGAAGATGGTGCCGAGCACCAGGAAGATCAGCGCCAGCGGCGGCACCATGACGAAGGTCGTCTGCTGCGCGATCCGCGACAGGAAGCGGAAGCCGAGGAAGCGGTCGCAGATCCAGTTGATCACCGCGACCGCGAAGGAGAAGGCGACCGCCACCGACATCGACAGGATGACGAAGTCCGCCCCGCCGTCGATGCCGCTCCGCCGGATGGTCCACCAGCCGACGATACCCGAGACGATCACCAGGAAGGCGAGCGACAGGAGGCCACGGTTCTCGTCGCCCGACTTGAGGACGAGGGCGACGCGGACCGCGAACCAGGCGAGCACCAGCACGATGGCGAGCAGCGCCAGCGAGCCGAGCGTGCCGGTGATGCCGTGCGAGAAGCCGCCGACGATCGTCTCCTTGATGCCCGGCGCGAAGCCCACCGTCGCCGTCGCGAGGCCGGCGAGGATGAACAGCGCGTTGGTGCGGGCGAGAATCGCCGCCGAGCGCGGATTGTCCTCGCGGAAGGCGATCGCGTCGGCCGGCAGGCCCGGCGCCGCCTTCGGGTAGATCACGGTGACGATGAAGACGTAGAGCGCGTAGAGCGCCGACAGCAC
Source organism: Rhizobiales bacterium UBA697 (assembly GCA_002298965.1). Lineage (GTDB taxonomy): Bacteria > Pseudomonadota > Alphaproteobacteria > Rhizobiales > Ancalomicrobiaceae > Pinisolibacter. The sequence continues at coordinate 10,130 of DBMN01000163.1, forward strand.
GAGGCCCGGCACGAAGGCGCCCTCGTACATCGAGCCGACGTCGGCGCCGAGCTGGTCGGCCATGACGATCAGCACCAGCGACGGCGGGATGATCTGGGCGAGTGTGCCGGAGGCGGCGATGACGCCCGAGGCGAGTCGCCGGTCGTAGCCGTAGCGCAGCATGATCGGCAGCGAGATCAGGCCCATCGAGATCACCGAGGCCGCGACGACGCCGGTGGTGGCGGCGAGCAGCGCGCCGACGAAGATGACGGCATAGGCGAGGCCGCCGCGCACCGTGCCGAACAGCTGGCCGATGGTGTCGAGCAGGTCTTCCGCCATGCCGGAGCGTTCCAGCACCAGACCCATGAAGGTGAAGAACGGGATTGCCAGCAGGACGTCGTTGTTCATGACGCCGTAGACGCGTTCGGGCAACGTCTGCAGCAGGACCCAGTCGAGATGGATGGTGCCGTGCGACAGCGGAGCGAGCTCCACGCCGACGACGAAGAAGAACAGTCCGCATCCCGCCAGCGCGAAGGCCACCGGGTAGCCCAGCAGCAGGAAGATCACGAGGGATGCGAACATGATCGGGGCGATGTTGTGCGCGATGAACTCGGCCATGTGTCCCGTCCGAAATGAGAGTGCGCGGTGAGCGGATCGCGGAAGCGATCGACGCTGCGGGCGAGATCAGTGCTTCGCCGCGGCCTTTTCGGCCTCGGCGAGGGCGAGCAGACGTTCGGCTTCCGCCTCGGCCGAGGCGTGATGGCCGCCGGCCGCGTGGGCGTCCTCGATCAGACCGCGCATGACCGCGACGCGCTTGATCAGTTCCGAGATCGCCTGCACCAGCAGGACCGCGAAGCCGAGGACGATCAGCGCCTTGGCCGGATACTGCGGCAGACCGCCGGCCGAGAACGACTGTTCGTTGATCCGCCAGGAGCGCAGCAAGAACGGAATGCCGGTGTAGAGGAAGATGCCGACCATCGGCAGCAGGAAAAAGACGTGGCCGACCAGTTCGATGACGTTGCGGGTCGTCTTCGACAGGGTCGAGTTCACGATGTCGATGCGGATGTGCTCGTTGGCCTGCAGCGTCCACGAGGCGCAGAGCAGGAACACGGCGCCGAACAGCACCCATTGCAGTTCGAGCCAGGTGTTGGACGAGGCATCGAAGATCTTGCGGATGACGGCATTGATCGTCGAGATCAAGACGGCCGCGACGATGAGCCAGGCAGCCCAGCGTCCGAGCGCGGCGGTCGCCCGATCGACCTGACGCGAAAAGGCAATGAGTGCGTTCAAAGAGACGTCCTCCCTCGTCCTTCGAGCCTTGCTCCGACGCTCGCGCGTTCTCCCCGGTGGCAGGCCCGTTTCGGATCCCTGCCACCTATAGCAAGGCCGCGGACGGAGTCCTAGTCTTTGGACAAAGTCTCGAGAAAAGAACGCTCGTTCGTGAGCTATGCGTGCCGCGCCGACGGCGCCGGCATCAACCCTCGGAGGAGGGGGTACCGCATCCGTTCCGTCGATTGTGTCGAATCGACGAGACGAGCGACAGGCCGATCAGGGTCGCGCCGCCGAGCCCGGTGACGACCTCCGGGATGTGGAACAGCACCTGCGCGAACATCACCACGGCCAGCACGAAGACCGAGTAGAAGGCGCCGTGCTCGAGGTAGCGATAGGCGGTCAGCGTGCCGCGATCGACCAGCATGATGGTGAGCGAGCGCACGTACATGGCGCCGATGCCGAGGCCGATGGCGATGACGAAGAGGTTCTGGCTGAGCGCGAAGGCGCCGATGACGCCGTCGAAGGAGAACGAGGCGTCGAGCACTTCGAGATAGAGGAAGGCGCCGAGCCCGCCCTTGGCCGCCTCGCCGAGCGTGCGCTGGGTCGCATCGATCAGGCCGCCGAGCACCTCGACGGCGAGGAAGGTCAGCAGCCCGTAGAGCCCGGCGCGCAGGAACACCGGCTGGGCGGCCGGGTCGAGCAGTTCGGAGAAGCCGAGCAGGAAGGCGAGCACGACCGCGATCTCGATGCCCTCGACCGTGGCGAAGCGCGCCATGTTCCGCTCGAGGCCGACGATCCAGTGGACGTCCTTCTCCTGGTCGAAGAAGTAGGTGAGCCCGACCATCATCAGGAACGTGCCGCCGAAGGCCGCGATCGGCAGATGGGCGTCGGTCATGATGCGGGCGTATTCCTCCGGCCGCGCGGCGGCCAGCCGCAGCGCCTCGAGCGGCCCGATGTGGGCCGCCACCGCGACGATGGCGAGCGGGAAGACGATCCGCATGCCGAAGACGGCGATGACGATGCCCCAGGTGAGGAAGCGCCGACGCCAGATCGGCGTCATGGATTTCAGCTTGTTGGCGTTGACGATCGCGTTGTCGAAGGAGAGCGAGATCTCGAGGACCGCCAGCACCAGGCAGATGAAGAACAGCGTCGCCGCACCCGAGAGCGTGCCGGTCGTCCGCCACCCGAGCCAGGCCCCGAGTGCCAACCCGAAGGCGGTGACGGCGAAGGCCCCGAGAAAATAGCTCGTGGTCGAGCGGGCGACGGTCGTCTCGGGCATGTCGGTCTCCGGCGGGATCGCCCTCATGTCGGGTGCCGCGCCGCCTTCGTCAAGACGGCGCGCCCGTCATTTTGCCGCGTTGCGGCATGAACCGCCGGCGGGCCTCACGCCGTGCCGCGGGCACGCCGCTCCTGGGCGAAGGAATAGAGCCCGGTTCCCACCACGATCGCGCCGCCGACCAGCGTCGCCGGATCGGGGAAGTCGCCGAAGAGCAGCAGACCCCAGATCATCGCCCAGACCAGCAGCGTGTAGCGATAGGGCGCGATCGCAGAGGTCTCGGAGAGCTGGGTCGCCCGAATCAGCATGGAATAGCCGGTGATCAGCGCGCCCGCCGTGACGGCGAGCAGCGCCAGTTGCCCGGGCGTCGGCCAGGACCAGACGGTGACGGTGGAGACGGCCGTCTCGAAGGGCATCAGCGACAGACCGAGCAGCGACACCGCGATCGCCGTGGTCAGCGTCACCAGCGAGGTCGGCAGGCTGGTGCCGAGCCGCGCGGTGGAGATGTCGCGCACCACCACGAAGGCGACCGAGACCAGGACCCAGATCGAGTTCGGCTCGAAGCCGGCGAGGCCGGGCCGTACGATGATCGTCACGCCGAGGAAGCCGATGGCGATGGCGATCCAGCGCCGCGGTCCGACCGTCTCGCCGAGGAAGACGGCCGCGCCGATCGTCATGGCGAGCGGCGTCGCCTGGAACACCGCCGAGACGTTGGGCAGCGCCACGTGGACCAGCGCCATCAGATAGAACAGCGTCGCCCCGAGCTCGCCGACGAGACGCAACGCCATCCGCGCGTCGAGGAGGTCTCGCACCCGCCGCCACGACCCGTCGCGCAGCACGAAGAGCGCCACCGCCGCGGTGGCGAAGAGCCCACGCACGAAGATCGTCTCGCCGAGCGGCAGCGTCTGCGTCGCGATCTTGGTCAGCGCGTCCGACAGGTTGAAGGCCGACATGGCGATCGCCATGGAAACGATGCCGCGACGATTGTCGCGCAGATGGGGCATGGGGCCTCGGCGGGGGCTCGCGGGCTGCGGAAGACTGCTGATAGCCTTTCGCAGGGTGGCCTGCCACGCCACGCGAGGGAATCCGCCCTGCATGTCGCGCGGCGTGATGTGCGCCAGGCGAACTCACGGGCCGGCCTGCGAACGAAGGAAGGCCCCGACGCCCCGGTCCGGGGCGCCGCCGCCTCAGCCGCCGGTCGTGTTCATGTGCCGGCGCAGCACGGAATCGCCGATCGCCCGATCGATGACGAAGTCGTGGCCTTTCGGCTTGCGGGCGACCGCGCCGCGCACCGCCTCGATCAGCGGCGCGTCGTCGTCCGGCGAGGCGCGCAGCACCGAGCGCAGGTCGACGCTGTCGTCCTGGCCGAGGCACATGTAGAGCGTGCCGGTGCAGGTCAGGCGGACGCGGTTGCAGCTCTCACAGAAATTGTGCGTCATCGGCGTGATGAAGCCGACGAGGCCGCCGGTCTCCTCGACGCGCACGTAACGCGCCGGTCCGCCGGTCGTCCGATCGACGTCGGTCAGCGTCCAGCGCCGCTCGAGCCGCTCGCGCACCGCCGACAGCGGCAGATACTGATCGGCCCGCTCGCCGCCGATCTCGCCGAGCGGCATGGTCTCGATCAGCGTCATCTCCATGCCGCGCTCGTGGGCGAAGGCGACGAGGCGCTCGTATTCGTCCTCGTTGAAGTCCTTCACCGCGACGGTGTTGATCTTGATCTTCAGCCCCGCCGCGAGCGCCGCGTCGATGCCGGCGAGCACCGGGCCGATCTCGCCCCAGCGGGTGATGGCGCGGAACTTGTCCGGATCGAGCGTGTCGAGCGAGACGTTGATCCGGCGGATGCCGTGGTCGACCAGCTCGCGCGCCTTGGCGGCGAGCTGCGAGCCGTTGGTGGTCAGCGTCAGCTCGTCGAGTTCGCCGGTCGAGAGGTGCTGCCCGATGTCGGCGATCAGATTGGTGATGCCCTTGCGCACCAGCGGTTCGCCGCCGGTCAGGCGGATCTTGCGGGTGCCGAGGCCGACGAAGATCCGGCACAGCCGCGACAGTTCCTCGAGGCTGAGGACGTCGCGCTTGGGCAGGAAGGTCATGTCTTCCGACATGCAGTAGTGGCAGCGGAAGTCGCAGCGGTCGGTGACGGAGACGCGCAGATAGCGGATCGTCCGCCCGAACGGGTCCACCAGCGTCTCGCGCCCGGTTGCCGTCTGATCGATCACGTTCATGCGCTTTCCTCGAATGTCTCCCCGCAGACGGACCATATGGCGCGCGACGCCGCCGTCAACCCGCCGCTTGCCGCAGACCGGTGGACGTTCTATTGGGCAGAGACATCCGAAGGGAGAAACCGAGTGATGAGCGAAGCCGCCGACTGGCCGACCGAACTGCGCCTGACCAAGGATCGCCGCACCCTGATCGTCGCCTTCGAGGACGGTCGCCGCCACGAACTCTCCGCCGAGATGCTCCGCGTCATGAGCCCCTCGGCCGAGGTCCAGGGCCATTCCCCGTCCGAGCGCAAGCTCGTCGCCGGCAAGCGCAAGGTCGAGATCATCGGCATCGAGGAGGTCGGCAACTATGCCGTCCGCCTGACCTTCGACGATCTTCACTCTTCCGGCATCTACACCTGGGCCCATCTCGCCGAGTTCGGCCGCGACGGCGAGGTGCTGTGGGCGAACTATCTCGCCGAGATCGAGGCCGCGGGTCTGTCGCGCGACCGCTGAGGCCGCGCCGCGACGCCTCGGGACATCCGAAACGAAAGAAGCCGGCGATCGCTCGCCGGCTTCTCGAACTTCGCGACCGATCGTCGGATCAGTTGATCACGACCACGCGGGCGCCGACCCGGACGCGCTCGTAGAGGTCGGTGACGTCGTCGTTGGTCATGCGGAAGCAGCCCGAGGACACGGCCTGACCGATGGTCCACGGCTCGTTGGAGCCATGGATGCGGTAGTAGGTCGAGCCGATGTACATGGCGCGGGCGCCGAGCGGGTTCTCCGGGCCACCGGCCATGTAGGCGGGCAGGTGCGGCTGGCGGCGACGCATTTCCGGCGGCGGGGTCCAACCCGGCCACTCGGCCTTGCGCGTCACCGAGTGGGTGCCGCCCCAGGCGAAGCCCGGACGACCGACGCCGATGCCGTACTTCAGCGCCTTGCCGTCGCCGAGCACGAGATAGAGACGACGCTCGGCGGTCTTCACGACGATCGTGCCGGCCGCGTAGCCACCGTCGAACGAGACGACCTCGCGCGGGATGGGCGTGTAGTTGGGGGCGGCGGACGAATAGCTCGTCGCACCCGGACCTTCGACGATGTTGCCGAGCGCGTCGTAACGCGTCTGGACCGCCGGATTGAATTCCGCGCCGGCCGGGATGGACAGGGACAGGGTCCCGATCGCAACGGCCGCCGCCACAAGCATAGACCTGCTCATGCCGCCCTCATGTATGCCGAATGAAAAAGCAATCGGGGAGGCTGCCCGCCCCGGTCCTCCCCATATTGGCCGAACCGGACGGTACGGGGCAAGCCGTAGACCGGCCTCGGGGTGCGTGTTCCAACGGAGGCGGACGAGTTTCGCCCCGCCTGTGTCGCCCCTGCAACGACTTCGGCGCCCGCGAGCCCGGTCAGCGTCCAGATCCGTGACCCGTTTTCGCGATTCGGCGGGATCCGAGCCAATGCGCGAACGGACTCTTAAGGCTTCGACGCGAAGGATGACTCTACGGAAAAGTTCGACAAGCGGCGAGACCGCGTCGGGGCGGGCGACGAGATGGACATCGAGGCCGAACGGCTGTTCGACATGGCGCGCGATCGCAGTGCGATCGCCCGGGGGCGTCTGCTGACGCTCCTGACCGGTCTGGTGCTGGGCGACGTCGGCCATGCCACGCGCGAACGCGACATCTTCTTCGACATCGTCCGCGACCTCATCGAACACGTGCCGCAGCCCGATCGCGAGCGCCTGTCGCAGATCGCCGCCGATCTCGAGCACTTCCCGCACGATCTCCTGATGCGGCTCGCCGGCGATCACATCGCGGTGGCGGAGCCGGTGCTGGCGCGCGCCGTCGGCTTCCTCGACGACGACCTGATCGACCTCGCCACCCGCTGCGGCGACGACCATCGCGCCGCCATCGCGGTGCGTCGGGTGGTGTCGCGCCGGCTCTCCCGCGTGCTGGTCCGCCTCGGCGACGGCGAGGTCCTGCGCCGGCTGGGCGCCAACCGCGGCGCCGAGTTCTCCGACGACGACATCCACGCGCTGCATCTGCGCTCCGAGAGCGATCCGGTCCTGCGCGACGCGCTCAACGCCCGCGACGACCTGCGCGACGCCCTCCTGCGCGTCCTGCGCCGGATGATGGAACGCGCCGTCGGCGAGGTCCGGCCGCGCAGCCGGGGCCTGTCGGCTCGCGGCGACCTCCATCCGGTCCGTTCCGTCGGCGTCGAAGCGCCGGAGGGCGACGACGGCGACCAACATGCCGCGAAGCCGGCCAAGGACGAGGACCTCGGCGTCGCCGTCCTGGTCGAACTGGTGCGCAGCGGCAAGCGCACGGTCGATGCGGTGGTGGTCGAACTCGCCGACGCCGACCGCCATGCCGATCTCGCCCGCTTCCTCGGCAATCTGGCCGACATCGACGAGAGCGGCGTCCTGCGCGTCCTGGTGCGCTCCGACGTCGACGGCATCGCGCTGCTCGCCGGCGGCCTCGCCATCGCCGAAGCGGCCTTCGAACGCCTGATCGAGCTGCGTCGCCGCCGGCTGCGGTTCTCCGCCACCCAGGTGAAGTGGGAGCGCGAGGCCTATCGCAAGCTCGATCGCGAGAATGCCCGCGCCACGCTCGAGCAGCTCGGCCGCCATCGCCGCTCGGTGGCCTGACGCCGCCCGGCATCCGCGCCGCCGCTCTTCCTCCGACCTGCTCAAAAACAACGCCGCCGCGGATTGCTCCGCGGCGGCGCCTCTCCCGGGCGGCGCGGGTTGATCCCACGCCCGTCTCCTCGAAGGTCGCGCCGGGTCTGCCCGGCGGCGAATGTCGTTCAGGCGGCGCCCCGCTGCCGGGGCGCCGGCCCGATCACTTGACGATCTGCGCCAGCTTGCCCGAAGCGTAGCCGGCGGCGACCTGCTCCAGGTCCATCGGCTTGATCTTGGAGGCGTTGCCGGCGGTGCCGAAGGCCTCGAAGCGCGCCTTGCAGACGGCGGAGGCCGCCTTCTGGGCTTCGGCGAGATACTTGCGCGGGTCGAACTCGGACGCCTTGGTCGACATGACGCGACGGATCGCGGCGGTCATCGCCAGACGCAGGTCGGTGTCGATGTTGACCTTGCGCACGCCGTACTTGATGCCCTCGACGATCTCCTCGACCGGAACGCCGTAGGTCTCCTTCATGTCGCCGCCGTACTTGCGGATCTCCTCGAGGAGCTCCTGCGGGACCGAGGACGAGCCGTGCATCACGAGGTGGGTGTTCGGGATGCGGGCGTTGATCTCCTTGATGCGCGAGATGGCGAGGATCTCGCCCGTCGGCTTCTTGGTGAACTTGTAGGCGCCGTGCGAGGTGCCGATGGCGATCGCCAGCGCGTCGACCTGGGTCTTCTTGACGAAGTCGGCGGCCTGATCCGGATCGGTCAGGAGCTGCTCGCGGGTCATGGTGCCCTCGGCGCCGTGACCGTCTTCCTTGTCGCCCTTCATCGTCTCGAGCGAACCCAGAACGCCGAGCTCGCCTTCGACCGACACGCCGATCGAGTGGGCGAAGTTGACGACCGTGCGGGTGGTCTCGACGTTGTACTCGTAGGAGGCGACGGTCTTGCCGTCGGCCTGGAGCGAGCCGTCCATCATCACCGAGGTGAAGCCCGAGCGGATCGCCGCCTGGCAGATCGCCGGGGACGCACCGTGGTCCTGATGCATGCAGACCGGGATCTCGGGATAGGCTTCGACGGCCGCCTGGATCAGGTGGCGCAGGAACTGCTCGCCGGCATATTTGCGCGCGCCGGCCGAGCCCTGCAGGATGACCGGGCTGTCGGTCTCGCGGGCCGCCTCCATGATGGCGCGGATCTGTTCCATGTTGTTGACGTTGAAGGCCGGCAGGCCGTAGCCGTTCTCCGCGGCGTGGTCGAGCAACTGGCGCATGGAAACGAGCGGCATCGGGGTCTCCTCATTCTGTTCGAGTGCGAAGCCGAACGCGGCCCCGCTCGACTACGTCCGAGTTAGAACCCCGGACGCCTGCGTTCAAGTGGAACGTTCGGCCATCACGAACTTCCCCGTCGGTGAAACGACGGAGAAACTTCGCCGCAGTGCAAGAAGTTGCTTTCACTGCGGCGAATTTCTTTACGTTACCCGGCGATGCGGCGCACCGTCGCGGCAACGTTGTCGACGGTGAAGCCGAAGAGCGGCCACAGAACCTTCTCCGGCGCGCTCTCGCCGAAGCGATCGATGCCGATGACGGCGCCGTCGCGGCCGGCGAGCTTCCACCAGCCGCGGGTGACGCCGGCCTCGACCACGACGGTCGGCAGACGGCCGAGCACGGCGGCCTGTTCGTCGGCCGGACGACGCTCGAAGGCTTCGACGCAGGGCATCGAGACGACGCGGACCGGAAGGCCCTCCGCCTCGAGCTGCTTCTGGGCGGCGACGGCGAGCTGCACTTCCGAGCCGGTCGCCACGATCACCGCCTTCGCCGCGGTCTTCGGCTCGACCAGCACGTAGCCGCCCTTGGCGACGTCGGCGAGCTGGGCGGCGTCGCGCGGCTGATGCGGCAGGTTCTGGCGGGTCAGCAGGAGAGCCGACGGGCCGTCGGCACGGCCGACCGACGACAGCCACGCCGCCATCGTCTCGACCGCGTCGCAGGGACGCCAGACGTCGAGGTTGGGGATGACGCGCAGCGCCTCGGCGTGCTCGACCGGCTGATGGGTCGGGCCGTCTTCGCCCAGACCGATGGAGTCGTGGGTGTAGACGTGCACCACCTTCTGCTTCATCAGCGCCGACATGCGCACCGCGTTGCGGGCGTAGTCGGAGAAGACGAGGAAGGTCGCGACGTAGGGAATGAAGCCGCCGTGCAGCGCCATGCCGTTGGCGATCGCCGTCATGCCGAACTCGCGCACGCCGTAGAGCACGGCGTTGCCGGCCGGATCGCGGGTGATCGCGGTCTGGCCCTTGTAGTTCGTCAGGTTGGAGTGCGTCAGGTCGGCCGAACCGCCCATGAATTCCGGCAGCTTCGGACCGAGCACGCCGAGCGCGTTCTGGCTGGCCTTGCGCGACGCGATCGTCGCGGCCTCGGCGTCGACCGCGGCGAGCGCGGCCTTGGCGAACGTGTCGAAGTCGGCCGGGAGCCGGTGGTTCACGCGGCGGTCGAACTCGGCGGCGAGGTCCGGATGGGCCTTCGCATAGCCGGCGAAGAGCGCTTCCCAGTTGCCCGAGAGCTCGGCGCCGCGGGTGGTGCGATCCCACTCGGCGTAGACGTCGTCCGGGATCTCGAAGGGCGCGAAGGGCCAGTTCATCGCGGCGCGGACGCCGGCGATCTCCTCGGCGCCGAGCGGCGCGCCGTGGCAGCCCTCGGTGCCCTGCTTCTTGGGCGCGCCCTTGCCGATGACGGTCTTCGCCTGGATCAGGGTGGGCTTGGAGACCTCCGCGATCGCGGCCTTCATGGCGGCGTCGAGGGCGACCGGGTCGTGGCCGTCGACGTCGCGCACGACGTGCCAGCCGTAGGCCTCGTAGCGGGCGCAGACGTCCTCGCCGAACCACTCGGCGACCTTGCCGTCGATCGAGATGCCGTTGTCGTCCCACACCACGTTGAGCTTGCCGAGGCCGATGGTGCCCGCGAGCGAGGAGACCTCGTGGCTGACGCCCTCCATCAGGCAGCCGTCGCCGACGAAGACCCAGGTGCGATGGTCGACGATCTCGTGGCCCGGACGGTTGAACTGCGCGGCGAGCGTGCGCTCGGCGATGGCCATGCCGACGCCGTTGGCGATGCCCTGGCCGAGCGGACCGGTGGTGGTCTCGATGCCCGGCGTGTAGCCGTACTCGGGATGGCCCGGGGTCTTGGAATGGAGCTGGCGGAAGTTCTTGATGTCGTCGATCGAGACGTCGAAGCCGGTCAGGTGCAGCAGCGCGTAGTTCAGCATCGAGCCGTGACCGTTCGACAGCACGAAGCGGTCGCGGTTCGGCCAGGTCGGCTTCTTCGGGTCGACGCGCAGATGCTCGCGCCACAGCACGCTGGCGATCTCGGCCATGCCCATCGGGGCGCCGGGATGGCCGGACTTGGCCTGTTCGACCGCGTCCATCGCGAGGGCGCGGACGGCGGCGGAAACCTTCCAGGTCAGGGCGTCGGTCACGGGCTTGTTCATCTCGTCGTCTCCCGGTCCCCGTCGTCCCGTTGATCGGGATCGCGACGGGTTCGCGCTGCACTCGTGCCCGCGGGCCGGTCCTGCCGACCATCACGGACGAGCGGCGGATTTCCGCCGCTCCACGTGCTGGTCAACCGCCAGACCCCGCGACGAAAGTCAACCTCCGAAGTTGGAAAGACCGCCGCCGTCCCCGACCGCTCCGAGGCATCTCGCGATCGCGATGAATGATCTTGCAGAAACGAGAATAGTTGCAGAACCAATATGCATCACGACGACGTCGATGCACCGAGTAGATCCGGTTCCGCCTGCGCGAAGAGGGCTCGAAGAGCGCGTCGGCGCAATGCGCGATCGATTGAAAGGCCGTCCCGATGGTTTTCGTCGCGGAGACGACTAATCCGGGTGGCCGGGGCGTCGCTGTTCGCGCTCCCGCGGCCGGATTGGCGGGGGGGACGACAAGTCTCGTCCCGACGCCACGTCATGGCTGGCCCGACGATAGTGCACGCGACCATACAAAACGCTCAAATCCTACGCGGTTCTACTTTCCTCGTCGTGTCGGGCACTTGTTCGCGACACACGCGTCGCCGAGTCGCGAAACGAAGACGCCCGCGGACCTCGAGATCCGCGGGCGCCTCGAAAGATCGGGATGTCGTCCCCCGTCGCCTCACTCGGCGGCGGCTTCGATCTCGTCCTCGTCGACGAGGTGATGGCTCTCGATACGCTCGACTTCCTCGCGGCTGCCGAAGATCAGCGGGATGCGCTGATGCAGGATGCGCGGCTCGAGGTCGAGCAGGTTCTCGTTGCCGGTCGAGACCGCGCCGCCGGCCTGTTCGACCACCCAGCCGATCGGGTTCGACTCGTAGATCAGCCGCAGACGGCCCTCGTCGTAGCCCTTGCGCTTGTCGGCCGGGTAGAGATAGACGCCGCCGCGCACCAGGATGCGGTGGCCGTCGGCGACGAGGCTGCCGACCCAGCGCATGTTGGTGTCCTCGCCGCGGGCGCCCTCGGCGCCGTGGACGCATTCGTCGATGTAGCGCTGCGTCGGCTCGTTCCAGTGGCGACGGTTCGACGAGTTGATGGCGAATTCCTTGGTCCGCGGCGGGATCTTCATCGCCCGGTTGGTGCAGATGAAGGTGCCGCGACGACGGTCGAGGGTGAACATCTGCGTGCCGGCGCCGAGCGTCATCACCAGCGTCGTCTGCGGCCCGTAGAGGATGTAGCCGGCGGCGAGCTGGTCGCGGCCCTTCTGCAGGAAGGCGTCGTGGGTGTGCGGGTCGACGTGGTCGGGGGCGCGCAGCACCGAGAAGATCGTGCCGATCGACACGTTGGTGTCGATGTTCGACGAGCCGTCGAGCGGGTCGACCGCCACCAGCAGCGTGCCGTCGTGGTGGATCGGGGTCGGATGATCGAGCTCCTCGGAGGCGATCGCCGCGACCGGCGCGCGGCGGCAGGCCTCGATCAGCAGGTCGTTGGAATGGACGTCGAGGAACTTCTGCACCTCGCCCTGGACGTTCTCGGTCATCGCGGCGGCGAGCTCGCCGGCGAGCGGGCCGTCGGAGACCAGCGCGGCGATGTCTCGACCGGCGTCGGCCAGCGCATGGACGGTGGCCGCGATGTCCTGCTTCAGGGAATCGCCGCTCGCCCACTTCTCGAGGAACGAATAGAGGCTCTCGTTCTTCATCGTCGTCTCCCTGACCTGAACGGCGCGACACCACGCCCCTCGAGGTGATGTGTCGCATCACCCCTCACATGCCCTCGCGCCACGCTCTTCGCAACCGCGAAAAGCCAGTCGCGCGATGGTATTCGCTCCGCACTTCGTCGATATCGTGGATTCACGAAGGCCTTTTGACGCGACGAGTTGCGTAATTCCGTCAAGTCTGCAAGAAATTCCCCGTCATGACCCGAACGCCCGTTCCGCCCTCGAGCCCCTCGAGCTCGCCCGTGCCCTCCGACCGTGCCCCCGCAGATCGGGCGCACGGCGACGAGGGACTGCCGTCGCATGTCCGCAAGAAGCGGCTGGGGGCGAAGCCGCTGGTCCACGAGACCGCCGTCACCCGCGACAGCCGCTTCGGCAAGTTCGTCAAGATCGGCGCCCGCACGACGATCATCGAGACGGATTTCGGCGATTATTCCTACGCGGTGAACGACTGCGAGATCGTCTATGCGACCATCGGCAAGTTCGTCTCGATCGGCGCGCTGGTCGGCATCAATCCCGCCAATCACCCGTGGGAGCGGGCGGCGCAGGCGCATTTCACCTATCGCTCCTGGCAGTATTTCGAGGACGTCGCCGACGAGATCGAGGAGTTCGACCGCCGCCGCGCCGAGCGGGTGACGATCGGCCACGACGCCTGGATCGGTCGCGCCGCGATCGTCCTGCCGGGCCGCGCGATCGGCAACGGCGCCATCGTCGGCGCAGGCGCCGTCGTGACGAAGGACGTCGCGCCCTATACGATCGTCGCCGGCAACCCGGCGAAACCGATCCGCCGCCGCTTCTCGGAGGAGACCGCGACGCGGCTCGAGCGGTTGGCCTGGTGGAACTGGCCGCACGCGGTGCTGCGCCGCGCCGTGCCGGACTTCCGGGCCCTGTCGGCGGAGGCCTTCCTCGACAAGTGGGAAGAGATCGCCGCGACGCTGCGGTGAGCGGGCGGGGCGTGCCCGACGGGCGGCATCTCGCGCGAGGGCGGAGAAGCGCATGAACGTGGTCGACGTGATCCGCCAGGCGACCGACCTCGGCTCGCCCTTCGCGATCTTCGCGGTGCTCTGGGCGGCGAGCGCGGCGGTCCTGGCGGTCGTCTTCGTCGCCGTCGGTCTCGCCTACGAGTTCGCCAATCGCCGCCGTCCCGACACCAAGGTGCAGCCCGCCGTCCACGCGACCCGCCGCCGCGAGGAACTCGCCTCGGCCCCCGCCTCGATCGCGATCGTCGCCGGCTGCTTCGCCTTCGGCCTCTTCGCGCAAGGCATGGGCTGGACCATGGCACCGATGGCGGCGACCTGGTGGTCGGTGCCGCTGTGGGTCGGCGTCGGCATCGTCCTCTACGACGCCTGGTTCTATTGGGCCCACCGGCTCGGCCACGTCGGCGTCTTCCGCAAGTTCCACGGCCGCCATCACCTGAGCCCGGCGCCGACCCCCTGGGCGCATCACTCCGAGACGATCGGCGACGCGATCCTGTTGCAGGCCTTCTTCGCGATCCTGCCCTTCGTGCTGCCGGTGCCGCCGATCGCGTTGATCCTGCACAAGCTCTACGATCAGGCGAGCGGCGTCGTCGGCCATGCCGGCCACGAGTATTTCGCCTCGCCGCTGGCCCGTGCGCCCTGGCCCCTCGCCAGCACCATCTTCCACGACCAGCACCACTCGGCCGGCGAGGTGAACTTCGCCCACACCTTCACGTTCTGGGATCGCTGGGCCGGCACCCTCCACCCCGACTACGACCGCACCGTCGACGCCTTCGTCGCCGCGGACGCCGCGCGCCGCGCCGCTTGAGCACGGGCTCCATCGATCGCGACGTCGTTCGGCGTCCGACCAATCGCTGCCTTGGCGGCGTCCCGGAACCGTTCTAGAACCTCCGCCGGGCGCGACCGCCGGTCGCAGGCCCGTCCCGGGCCGGCCGTCGCGCCCGAGATCCCTGATCCCACGGGAGACCTTCGACGATGACCACCGAGACCCCGGCTTTCCAGTATTCCGAGATGTTCCCGCACGGCCCCGACAAGACGCCGTGGCGCAAGCTCACCTCGGACTTCGTGAAGGTCGAGACCTTCCAGGGCGAGGACATGCTGGTGGTCGATCCGGCGGCGCTGAAGCTGCTCGCGGAGACCGCGCTTGGCGAGATCTCGCACTATCTGCGCCCCGGTCATCTCGAACAGCTCGCCAAGATCCTGAAGGACCCGGAAGCGACGTCGAACGACAAGTTCGTGGCGCTCGATCTCCTCAAGAACGCCTGCATCTCGGCCGGCGGCGTGCTGCCGATGTGCCAGGACACCGGCACCGCCATCGTCATGGGCAAGAAGGGCCGCCGGGTCTACACGCGGGGCGGCGACGAGGCGGCGCTGTCGGAAGGCGTGCGCGACGCCTATCTCAAGCGCAACCTGCGCTACTCGCAGCTCGCGCCGATCACCATGTTCGAAGAGAAGAACACCAAGAACAACCTGCCGGCGCAGATCGACATCTACGAAGAGGGCGAGGACGCCTACAAGTTCCTCTTCATGGCCAAGGGCGGCGGCTCGGCCAACAAGACCTATCTGGTCCAGGGCACGCCCTCGCTGCTGACCCATGATCGCCTGATGGAGGTGCTGAAGAAGCAGATCCTCGGCCTCGGCACCGCCGCCTGCCCGCCCTATCACCTCGCCATCGTCGTCGGCGGCACCTCGGCCGAGCAGAACCTCAAGACGGTGAAGCTCGCCTCCGCCCGCTATCTCGACGACCTGCCGACCAAGGGCACCGAACTCGGCCACGCCTTCCGCGACCTCGAGCTCGAGGAAGAGGTCCACAAGCTGACCCAGTCGCTCGGCGTCGGCGCCCAGTTCGGCGGCAAGTACTTCTGCCACGACGTCCGCGTCATCCGCCTGCCGCGCCACGGCGCCTCGCTGCCGATCGGCATCGGCGTCTCCTGCTCGGCCGACCGCCAGTGCCTCGGCAAGATCACCAAGGACGGCGTCTTCATCGAGCAGCTCGAGCACGATCCGGCGAAGTTCATGCCCGAGTTCGACGAGAGCGAACTGCAGGGCGACGTGGTCCAGATCGACCTCAACCTGCCGATGGCGGAGATCCTGGCGACGCTGTCGAAGTACCCGACCAAGACGCGCCTGTCGCTCTCCGGCCCGATGATCGTGGCCCGCGACCTCGCGCACGCCAAGATCCGCGAACGGCTCGAGAGCCAGCAGCCGATGCCGGACTACTTCAAGAACCACCCGGTCTATTACGCCGGTCCCGCCAAGACGCCGGAGGGCATGGCCTCCGGCTCCTTCGGCCCGACCACGGCCGGCCGCATGGACAGCTACGTCGACCAGTTCCAGTCCTTCGGCGGCTCGATGGTGATGCTCGCCAAGGGCAATCGCTCGGCGGCGGTGACGAGCGCGTGCAAGACGCACGGCGGCTTCTACCTCGGCTCGATCGGTGGCCCGGCGGCGCGTCTGGCGCAGGACTGCATCAAGCACGTCGAAGTGCTCGAGTACCCGGAACTCGGCATGGAAGCGATCTGGAAGATCGAAGTCGAGAACTTCCCCGCCTTCATCGTCGTCGACGACAAGGGCAACGACTTCTTCAAGGAGTTGAACCTCGGCTGAGGCCGGGGCAAGTCCCTGTTGGGCTTCACCCTGAGGTGCCCGGCTGCCAAGCCGGGCCTCGAAGGGCGAAGCCACGACGGGCCGTGCCATTCGGCCCTTCGCACTTCGAGGCTCGCGTTGCTCGCACCTCAGTGTGAAGGACCTCTACGCGGGGCTTTCGAAATCACCCCGCCCGCGGCGCATCCCCGTCGAGGCCGCGGAAGATCGCCTCGGCGATCGGCAGCAGGCGGTCGCGATCGGTCGCCGCCGTCACCGCGAAGCCCCAGCCGCGATCGATCCAGGCGAAGGTCGAGGTCGCCCCCTCGGAGCGGAACCGGAAGGCGGTGGTATCGCCGCCCGGCGTCGCCTGTACCCACAGCGTCAGCCGTCCGCCGGCCGCGTCCTCGTACATCAGCTGCGCCGCCGCCTTCTCGCCGGCCGGCAACAGCCGCCCGCCGATCAGCTTCCAGCCGAAGCGGCCGAGATCGGGCGCGACGATCGGCCGGCCGAGCCGCTTGGAGAGCCAGCCGAGGAGATGCGTCTCTTCGCTGGCGCGCACCTCGACCGGATGCACCACCTCCGCCACGAACAGCCGATGCGCCGCGCTCGCCTCCTCGGCGACGATCATCGGCACCGGAGCGGGCGAGACGGCAACGGGGGAGGGCGTTGCGAGGCGCATGGAGAGCCCACCGACGACCGCGCCGGCGGCGAAGACCACCAGCGCCGCGGCGATCGCCCGCATCCGCGAGAGGCCGCGCCGACGGTTCGCCTCGCGGATGTTGGCGATGCGCAGGCGGCTGGGGATGGGCTCGTCGGCGATCGGGGCGAGCTGTTCGCGAAGCGCCGCGCGGTC
>DBMN01000161.1 GCA_002298965.1 Rhizobiales bacterium UBA697
GGTCGCGGCGCTCGCCGGCCCCGAGATCCGCCGCGAGGCGCGCGAGACGCTGCCCGGCGTCGCCGTCGTGCTGACCGATCGCTCCGCCAGCCAGCGCCTGCCCGGCCGCGAGGCGACGACCGAGGCCGCCCGCCTCGCGCTGCTCGAGAAGCTGAAGGCGATCCGCAATCTCGAGGTCCGCGAGGCGATCTTCGACGATCGCGAGACCCCCGGCGAGGGCACCCGCCTGTTCGAGGCGCTGTCGCGGACGCTCGCCGACGTGCCGCCCGAACGCGTCGCCGGCGTCGTCGCGATCACCGACGGCGAGGTCCACGACGTGCCGGCGACGGCCACGGCGCTGGGATTCCGCGCCCCCGTCCATGCGCTGATCACCGGCCGTGCCGACGAGATCGATCGCCGCCTCGTCGTCCTCTCCGCCCCCCGTTTCGGCCTCGTCGGCAAGACGCAGCGGCTGTCGTTCCGCGTCGACGACGAGGGCACGACCGGCCCGCGCCCGCCGGTCACGGTGACGCTCGGCCGCGACGGCAGCGAGATCGCCCGCGCCCGCATCGTCCCCGGCCAGCCGTTCCATTTCGACGTCGACGTGCCCCATGCCGGCGAGATCCTGTTCGAGGCCGTGGTCGAGCCGCTCGCCGGTGACGTCACGCCGCTCGACGACCGCGCCGTCGTGTCGCTGCGCGGCGTGCGCGAGAACCTGCGGGTGCTCTTGATCTCCGGCGAGCCGCATCCCGGCGAACGCGCCTGGCGCAACCTGATGAAGTCCGACGCCTCGGTCGACCTCGTCCACTTCACCATCCTGCGCCAGCCCGAGAAGCAGGACTTCGTGCCGGTCAACGAACTGGCGCTGATCGCCTTCCCGACCCGCGAACTCTTCCAGGAGAAGCTCGGCGAGTTCGATCTCGTCGTTTTCGACCGCTATCGCCGTCGGGGGCTGCTGACCTGGGCCTATTTCCGCAACATCGTCGAGCGGGTGAAGAACGGCGGCGCCGTGCTGGTCGCCGCCGGCAACGATCTCGCCGACCCCGACGGGCTGATGGACACGCCGCTCGCCGAGATCCTGCCGGCGACGCCGCTCGATCGCACCGTCGAAGAGGCCTTCCGCCCGCGCCTCTCGACCGTCGGCGCCCGCCATCCGGTGACGCGCGACCTGCCGCAGGGCGGCGCCGATCCCTCCTGGGGCCGCTGGCTGCGCGCCTCGGCGGTCAAGCCCTCCGACGATGCCCAGACCCTGCTGACCGGACCCGAGAACCTGCCGCTGCTGTCGATCGCCCGGCGCGGCAAGGGTCGCGTCGGCCTCATCGCCTCGGATCAGGTCTGGCTCTGGGCGCGCGGCTTCGAGGGCGGCGGCCCGCACGGCGCGCTGCTGCGGCGCCTCGCCCATTGGCTGATGCAGGAACCCGACCTCGAGGAGGAGACGCTGCGCGCCACCTCCGACGGCCGCACCATCGCCGTCGAGCGCCGGACGCTGGGCGATGCCGTCGCCCCGGTCCGTCTCGTCGATCCGACCGGCCAGGAACACGTCGCCACACTCGCGTCCGAGGCGCCCGGCTTGTGGCGGGGAAGCCTGCCGGCCGACGTTCCGGGCCTGTGGCGCGCCTCGGACGGCACGCTCGCCGCCCTCGTCCACGTCGGCCCCGCCGATCCGCTGGAATTCACCGCCATGCGCTCGACCGAGGCGAAGCTCGCGCCGATCGCCGCGGCGACCGGCGGCAGCGTGCGTCGTCTGTTGCCGGTCGGAGCGAGCGAGCCGGTCGTCCCCGGCGTCGCGCTGCGCGAGAGCATCGGTGGCGCGGCGGGCCGCGACACGCTCGATCTCCTCGCCTCGCGGGCGGTCGTCACGACGGGGGCGGAGACGACGCGGCTCGCCTCGGGTCTCGCCGCTGCCGCCCTTCTCTTCGCCCTCTTCGCCGCCGCCTGGTGGCGCGAGGGTGGCCGCGGCGTCAGAAGCCCGCGCGACTGACGTCGCCCGACACCGCCTCGAAGGCGCCTTCGACGAGACCGGCTACCAGCACCCGGCGCGGATCGACCGGACCGGGCAGGCGCACCTTGTCGGGGCCCACGTGGTGGAAGCCGAAACGCCCGTAATAGGGCGGATCGCCGACCAGCAGCACCAGCCGATGACCGGCGGCGCGCGCCCGCTCCAGCGTCGCGCGGACGAGCCGGCCGCCGATGCCACGGTTCTCGAAGTCGGGATCGACCGCCAGCGGCCCGAGCAGGAAGGCGGCGTCGGTGCCGATGGTGATCGGCGTCATGGTGACCGAGCCGGCGAGCCGGCCGCCGACCAGCGCCACCAGCGACAGGTCGGGATCGGCCGCCACGCCCTCGCGCAGACGCGACGCGGTGCGCACGAAACGACCCGGCCCGAAGGCATGGTCGTGCAGGGCTTCGATCGCGGGCATGTCGGCGGCCGTCTGGGGCCGAATTTCAGGATTGGAATGGGGCATCGGGGGCGTTTCCGGGTCGTCGTGTCGATCCGTCGCGCCACCTCCGGCGCCCTTCCGGCCGCGCGTCCTCAGGAGAACGCGGGCGACGAGGCGCGGCACGGCGCGACGACGGCGTGGGCGGAGCCACGTCGTTCGGTTCGTCGTCGCAGGGAAACGGCCATCGGCTGCATCGGAACTCTCTCGTCACCCCGGTCGCGGGGTTCGAAGGCGGTTACACGACCGCGCCCGCCCATGCAAGAGGCAAGCGGCAAAACCGGGCATCACCAGTCGCGCGCCGGCGGCCGGCCCTCGACGAATTCGGCGATCCGCCGTGCCGTCGCGCCGGTGACGCCCTCGGGCAGCAGGCCGGGTGCGAAGAAACCGACCTCGGCGATCTCGCCGGGGCGGGCGAAGGCCTGCACCTCGTCGGTGTCGCAATGGAAGAAGGCGACGTGATCCCGTCCCGACACGCGGGGGTTGACATGCAGCGAGATCAGACGCGGCCGGCCGGCGATGCGGATCGCGGTCTCCTCGAAGACCTCGCGCACCGCGGCCTCCGCCGCCGATTCGTGGGCCTCGACGCCACCCCCGGGGAAATACCAACCCGGCACGTAGCCGTGCCGGACGAGCAGGACGCGACCGGACGGATCGGTGACGAGCGCGCGAACGCCCAGCGTCGTGCGCGCCGAAAACCGCGCCTTGAGGATGGCCAACCGCTTCGCCGCGGCGCCGATCATGGGCCAGTCACGCATTCTTCACCCTGTTTTCCCTTCGTGGGGACTGCTTATCGTGAAAACACGGCCATTTTCCGCCGTCATGCACGGCATGCATGGGTGATCGACGGGCAGACCGCTGTCTCATTTTTCGGCAATTGCATATATCTCGTGCATTCGATTTGCCCGAGGCGCAGCCGCTTCGATCCGCAACGGACCGAAGTCAACGTCGATCATGCCCGAAACGGGATCGGCCCGCTCGCCCGAAAGAATGGACGTACCAAGATGTTCTCGCTGTTCCGCCGCAAGGCCCGCAAGGCTCCCGAGGCCGCCTATCAGTGGAAGCCGGCCCTGGACCTGACCGACCCGCGCGTGTCGGCCATCCTGCTGACCTTCGGCCGCGCCTGATCCGGGCCGCCGATCTCGATCTCGAAAGGGCGATGCGCGCCGCGCATTGCCCTTTTTTTGTGCCTGCCTCGGTTCAATTCCGACGCATGGCCCGCTGGACGCTGCGCGGCGGGGGCGGTAGTTCGGTCTGATGTTCCGGCTCGCCCATGTCTCCGACCCTCACCTCGGCCCGCTGCCCGACGTTCGCCCACGCGAGCTGATCGGCAAGCGCGTGCTCGGCTGGATCAACTGGCGGCTGAACCGCGGCCGCGGCGGCATGCGCCCGGCGGTTCTCGACGCCCTCGTCGCCGACCTGCGCGCCCATGCGCCCGACCACGTCGCCGTCACCGGCGACATCGTCAACATCGCGCTGGACGCCGAGCTCGAGCCGGCCCGCCGCTGGCTCGCCTCGCTGGGCGCCGGCCGCGACGTCTCCGCCGTGCCCGGCAACCACGACGCCTATGTCCCGGGCGCGCTGAAGCGCACCTCGGAGGCCTGGGGCGCCTTCATGAAGGGCGACCACGACGCCGGCGATCATCACCGCTGGCCCTTCCTGCGCCGCCGCGGCCCCGTCGCGGTGATCGGCGTGTCGTCGGCCGAGGCGACGCCGCCCTTCATGGCGACCGGCCGTTTCGACGCCGGCCAGGCGCTGCGGCTCGCCGAACTGCTCGACCACACCGCCCACGAGGGCCTCTATCGCGTGGTGTTGATCCATCACCCGCCGGCGAAGAAGCCGATCCATTGGGCCGGCCGCCTGATCGGCACCGAGCGCATGCGCGAGGTGATCCAGCGCCACGGCGCCGAGCTGATCCTGCACGGCCACACCCATCGCGGCACGCTGGAATGGCTCGCCGGTCCCGAGCGACCGGTGCCGCTGGTCGGCGTGCCGTCGGCGTCGCGCACGCCCGGCGCCGATCGCCGCGGCGCCGGCTGGAACCTGTTCGAGATCGACGGTGGCCCCGGTGCCTGGCGCACCACCCGCATCGAGCGCGGCTTCGCCGACGCCGGCTCCGGCATCGTCGAGA
>DBMN01000267.1 GCA_002298965.1 Rhizobiales bacterium UBA697
GACGCGGTCGTCGGCGTCGGGCGCGCACGCGACGGCGGAGAGGCGGCGCTGTTCGCCGCGATCGGCGATCTCGAGCGCCAGGGCGACGGCGGCCTCGACGAGATCGCCGTCCGCGACCGCGTCGACGAGACCGAGGGCGGCGGCCTTGCCGGCCTCGACCGGGGCGCCGGAGAGCATGAGGGAAAAGGCCTTCGCCGCGCCGATCAGGCGGGGGAGACGCTGCGTTCCGCCGGCACCGGGCAGGAGGCCGAGCCTGATCTCGGGGAGGCCGACGGTCGCGCCGGGTGCAGCGACGCGGGCATGGGCGGCGAGCGCCAGTTCGAAACCACCGCCGAGCGCCGCGCCGTTCAGCGCCGCGACCACGGGCTTGGCGCAAGATTCGATGCGGGCGAGCACGTCGGGCAGCGACGGCGGGACCGGCGGCCTGCCGAATTCGGTGATGTCGGCGCCGGCGACGAAGGTCCGGCCGGCGGCGGAGAGCACGATCGCCCGCACCGCGGGATCGGCCTCGGCGGCCGCGATCGCGGCGACGAGATCGCCGCGCAGCCGCGCCGAGAGCGCGTTCACGGGCGGATTGTCGATGACGAGAAGCGCGACGGAGCCGACGTTCCGCCTCGAGACCGTGCCCATGCATCCCCCTGAATTTTGTTCTGCATAGCGGAATTGCAAACCGCATATTTTCGTTGTCACGATGAAATGCGGGACGCGGATGGGGTTGTCAAGCGGGTTACGGCGCCATCGGCATCATTCTCGAACAAATCATTCTGCTGTGCGGAATTGCCGACTGCACTTTGTTGACAAGCTTCCGGGGCCGTGGCACTCGATGGACGACCGTCGCTCGACCGACGGACAGGAAACGACGCGGGGACCGACCCGCGCGAACTCGGGGAGAGGCGCCGGAACGGGTGCCGCGGACGTCGTCTCGATGCGAGGCGCGATCGCGGCGGCAGCGGTTCCGCACCCCCCTTCGCGAGCAAACCTCTGGAGGGAAGAAATGGTCCGCAATGCCCTGGTGTCCGCGGCTCTCGGTCTGGCGCTCGGCGCCGTCGGTGCCACCGCCGGACACGCCCAGTCCGCCACGAAGATCGTCATCGGCGCCCACATGCCGCTGACCGGTTCGCTCGCCCGCTCCGGCCGCGCCTTCGACGAGGGCATGCGCGTGGCGATCGAGGCCTGCAACGCCGCCCAGCCGCGCTGGCGTTTCGAGGTCGAGGAGATCGACGACGAATCGACCCCGGCCAAGGCGGTCTCGGCGGTCGAGAAGCTCGCCGCCTCCGGCGCCACGGCGATCATCGGCGGCTACGGCTCGAACATCGTCGGTCCGGCCTCGGACGCCTCCGACAAGCTCGGCAAGACCTACATCACCGCCGGCGCCGTCTCCGACGAGCTGACGGCGCGCGGGCTGAAGACCTTCTTCCGCATCAACAACAACGCCGGCTATCAGCGCGGCATCGCCGGTCTCCTGACCGAGCTGAAGCCGACGGCGGTGTCGATCGTCGCCTCGACCAAGGAGGCCCCGGCGCTGCTCGCCGAAGGGCTGGAGAAGGAGCTCTCCGCCAAGGGCATCAAGGTGACCGTCCACAAGTTCGACCCGGCGATCACCGACTTCAAGCCGATCGTCAACAAGATCAAGCTCCAGGACAAGCCGGACGTCATCATGATGTCGGCCTACGAGAACGACTACGTCGGCATCATCCGCGCCGCCAAGGTGTTGAAGCCGGACGTCAAGCTGATCGTCGGCGCCTGGTCGCTGGCGACGCCGAAGATGTACCAGGAATTCCCCGACCTGATGAACAACGTCATCGGCACCTCGTTCCTGCCCTTCCCCGTCGAGGTGAAGAGCGAGGAGGGCCAGCGCTTCGCCGAAGCCTACAAGAAGATGTTCGGCAAGGAGATCGAGTATCTCTCCTCGCTCGCCTACGTCGAGACCATGGCGCTGTGCGAGGCGATCGTGCGCTCCGGCGACGCCGGCACCCTCGCCAAGGGCGGCCTGCCCGACGAGATGCGCAAGACCGACCGGCCGTCGATCCTCGGCCGCATCCAGTTCGACGCCACCGGCGACAACCCGAACTTCGCGCTGTCGATGGGCCAGCATCGCGAGGGCAAGATCGTGCTGGTCTCGCCGAAGGAGGCCGCGACCGGCCCGCTCGCCTATCCGGCCCTGCCCTGGTGAGCCCTCGTCGCGGCGCCCGCCCCGGCGCCGCGTCCCTCCCGTCCCGCAGCCCCCTCGAGGCATCATGTTCGAACTCGTTCTGCAGGCCGTCTTCTCGGGCGTGCTCGTCGGCAGCGTCTATGCCCTCGTCGCGCTCGGTCTGGCGGTGACGTTCGGCGCCATGCGCATCATCAACCTCGCCCACGGCGAGCTGGTGCTGCTCGCCGCCTACATGGCCCACGTGGTCGAGAACCGTTTCGGCCAGAACCCGTGGGCGGCGATCCCCCTCGCCCTGGTGGTGGTGGTGTCGCTGAGCTGGGTGGTCTTCAAGGCGATCGACCGGATCCGCGAGCATCGCGAGCTCAATTCGCTGATCCTCACCTTCGCCGTCGGCATCGTGCTGACCAACGCGATCCTGCTGATCTTCGCCTCCGACGTCCGTTCCACCTCCTCGCCGACCCTGCAGGACGCGATCTCCTTCGGCGATCTCTTCGCCATGAAGGGCGAGATCGTCGCCTTCTGCGTCTCGCTGGTGCTGATGGCGGTGTTGTGGTGGTGGTTGAAGAAGAGCTGGTACGGCCGTGCGGTGCGTGCCGTTTCCTCCGATCGCGCGGCGGCGGCGCTGATGGGCATCGATCCCGCCCGCATCGAGACGGTGTCGTTCCTGGTCGCCGGCGCGCTCGCCTCCTTCGCCGGCATCGCGCTCTACACCATGAGCGTGGTCCAGCCGGCGGTCGGCCATGCCTTCACCGTCAAGGCCTTCATCGTCACCGTGCTGGCCGGCGTCGGCTCGATCCCGGGTGTCTTCCTCGGCGCGATCCTGCTCGGCGTCACCGAGGCGCTGACGGTGACGCTGGCGAGTTCCGCCCTGCAGGAACTCGCCGGGATGGTGCTCTTCCTGCTCGTCCTCTTCTTCCTTCCGAACGGCCTGTTCGGTGCCCGCGCCCGGCGCGGCTGAAAGGGGCTCCATGTCCGCGAAACCCGTCTCCTCCGGGCCGACCACGACCGTGCTCCTCGCCGGAGCGGCGCTTCTCGTCGTCGCCGCGGCGCCGATCGTGCTCGGCCTCGGCAACTATGCGCTCGGCCTGCTCGTCTCGGCGCTCGTGCTCTCCGGCCTCGCGCTCTCCTGGGCGCTGCTCGGCAATCTCGGCGGCATGGTCTCCTTCGGCCATGCGGCGTTCTTCGGGGTCGGCGCCTACGGCTCCGCCCTCCTCTCCGCCCGGCTCGGCGTGCCGGTGGCGCTGGCCGTGCCGCTCGGCGGGCTGATCGCCTCGGCGAGCGCGCTGACCATGCTGCCGACGCTGCGGCTGTCGGGGCCCTATTTCGCGCTGGCGATCCTCGCCTACGCGCAGATCTTCCGCATCCTCGCGACCGAGGCGACGCCGATCACCGGCGGCGCGGCGGGGCTCCAGCGCTATCCGACGCTGCCGACGGTCTTCGGCTTCGATCTCTCGACCCGCACCGGCTCCTACCTCGTGGTGCTGGCCGTGCTCGCCGTCTTCGCCGCGGTCTATGTCGCGATCCGGCGCAGCCACGTCGGCACCGCGCTCCGGGCGATCGCCGAGAGCGAGGTCGCCACCCGCGTCGTCGGCGTCGACAGCGTCCGCCTCAAGGCGTGGATGCTGCTCCTCTCGGCCTTCATGGCCGGCGTCTTCGGTGCACTCAACGCCCATGTGATCGGCTTCCTCGAGCCCGACTACGCCTTCGGCGGCACCTGGAGCGTCATGCCGATCATCGCCGCGATCTTCGGCGGCTATCACACCGTGTTCGGGCCGATCTTCGGCGCCGTGGTGATCTATCTCTTCGACCAGCTGGTGGCGAAGAGCCTGATCCCGGTCGGCCACGAGATCCTGCTCGGTCTCGTCCTCGCCGCCATGGTGCTGATCGCCCCCAACGGCATCGCCGGGCTGGTCGACGGTCTCTTCGGGAAATTCACGGGAGGGCGTCGCCATGTTGCGACTTGACGGCGTCTCGGTGCGTTTCGGCGGCCTCGCCGCCCTGACGGACGTCTCCTTCGACGTGGCGGAGGGCGAGATCCTCGGTCTCGTCGGCCCCAACGGCGCGGGCAAGACCACGCTCTTCAACACCATCTCCGGCCTCGTCCGGCCGCGCGGCCGCATCCGCTTCGACGGACGCGACATCACGGCGACGGCGCTGCACCAGCGCGCCCGGGTCGGCATCGGCCGCACCTTCCAGATCCCGCAGCCGATGCAGCGGCTGACGGTGCGCGAGAATCTCGAGGTGGCGCAGGTCTTCGGTGCCGGCCGGCACGATCCGGCGCGGATCGACGAGATCCTGACGGTGATGGAACTCGCCCACAAGGCCGACGCCGACGCGGCGACGTCGCTGGCGTTGCAGGAGCTGAAGCGCCTCGAGATCGCCAAGGCGCTCGCCATCCGCCCGCGCGTGCTGCTGCTCGACGAGGTGCTGGCCGGGCTGGAGAGCCGCGCCAAACATCTCTTCATGCTGAAGCTGCGCGAACTGCACGCGCTCTACGGTCTGACCATCGTCATCGTCGAGCACGACATCGAGACGATCTCGAACCTCTGCTCGCGCGCCGTGGTGCTCGACTTCGGCCGCCTGATCGCCGACGGCACCCCGGACGAGGTCTTCCGCAACCCGGACGTCGTGAAGAGCTACACCGGAGGAGCCCACTGATGCTCGAGACCCGCAACCTCGGTGCCGGCTACGGGGCGATCACCGTCCTCTGGGACCTGACCATCGGCTTCCGTGACGGGGCGCTGACCGCCATCGTCGGCCCCAACGGCGCCGGCAAGACGACGCTGCTGCGCGCCCTGACCGGCCTCGTCCCCCACCGCGGCGAGATCCTGCTCGACGGACGGCCGCTGCGGGGCAAGACCTGGGACCTCGCCGCCGACGGTCTCGTCATGGTGCCGGAGGGGCGACTGATCTTCCGCGACATGACGGTGGAGGAGAACCTCTGCCTCGGCGCCTTCCCCAAGCGCTGCCGGCCGCAGCTCGCGAGCAATCTCGAGCGCATGTACGAGCTCTTCCCGCGGCTCAAGGAGCGGCGGCATCAGGCGACCGGGTCGCTGTCGGGCGGCGAGGCGCANNGCAGATGGTGGCGATGGGCCGCGGCCTGATGGCCGAGCCGCGCATCCTGCTGATCGACGAGCCGTCGCTCGGTCTCGCGCCGGTGATGGTCAAGGAGGTGTTCTCGATCATCGCCCGGCTGAAGCAGGAGGGCACCACCATCGTGCTGATCGAGCAGAACACCAACGTGGCGCTGTCGGTCGCCGACGACGTCCACCTGATGCGCGCCGGCGGCGTCGCCTTCTCGAGCCCGGCGGCGGACGTCGATCTCGACCGCCTGCACGATCTCTACTTCGCCCGCGACGGCAAGCCGTCCGCCGCGACGCCCTGACCGCCCGACCGGAGGAGCAGCCGCCCATGTCGCCGACGATCCTGGTCGACACCCCGCGCCCCGGCGTGCGGCTCGTCACCATCGCCCGCCCCGAGCGGAAGAACGCGCTCGACCGTGCCACCTACCGCGCCCTCGGCGAGGCCCTCGACGCGGCGGCGGCCGACGACGAGGTCCGCGCCGTGGTGGTGACCGGCGCCGGCGGCGACTTCACCAGCGGCAACGATCTCGCCGACTTCCGCGACACCGCCGAGACCGGCCAGCCCAGCCCCGGCCTGATCTTCCTCGGCCGGCTCGTCGCCTTCCCCAAACCGGCGATCGCGGCGATCGAGGGCGTCGCGGTCGGGATCGGCACCACGATGTTGCTCCACTTCGACCTCGCCTATGCCGGCGCCGGGTCGACGTTCCGTCTGCCCTTCGTGCCGCTCGGGCTCTGTCCGGAAGGCGGTTCGAGCCTGCTCCTCGCCCGTGCCGCCGGGTCGAAGCGGGCGCGCGCGCTGCTGATGTTCGGCGAGGCCTTCGACGCGGACGCCGCGCGCGAGGCCGGCCTCGTCAACGCCGTCGTGCC
>DBMN01000268.1 GCA_002298965.1 Rhizobiales bacterium UBA697
CGATCGAAGCCGCCGAGGCCGCCCAGTCGGCAGGATCGGCGACGATCGACCACGACGCCGCGGCGAGGTCCGCGATGTCGTCGGCGAGCGCGGCGAAGGTGGCGACGTCGGCAGCCGTGGCGTCGGAGGCGACGCCGACCGCGGCCTCGAAGTCGCGGACGATCTCGAGGTCGGCGAGCGCCCCGAGCGCGCCGGAGACCAACGCGTCGGACAGGTCGCCGACGATCGCCGGCAGCCCGCCGACGAGGTCGACGGCGAACGCGCCGAGCGTCGAGAGGACGTCGTCGACGGCCGCGAAGACCATGTTCTCGAGCGCGGCGATCGACGGCAGGGCGAGGAGCGAGCCGCCGAACCCGGGCGCCGACACCGCGCCGGCGTCGACACATTCGATGTCGACGGCGACGTACCCGAGCTTGTCCTTCTGGAACGAGCGGCGAACCGTCGACAGCGTGACCATCGCCGAGATCGTCGGCAGTACCAGGAGGTGCGGCCCCTCGACGCCGTCGAGGTCGAGCAGCGACCGCGCCTGCGCCGCGGCGTCGAGGCCGCCGCAGTAGGCGGTCACCTGATAGGTGCGGGGTGCCGGCCCGAACTCCTCGACGACGTGGCCGCCGTTCGGGATGGTGTGGACCGCCTTTCGCCGCCCGGCCTCCACGTCGTCGGAGGCGACATGGAAGGACCGGCCGGCGAGCGACGCGCGGGCGAGCGAGGCGGCGAAGGGCGTCATCACGGGGCTCCCGAGAAATCACCACCCTTGAACGAGCGGCCGGTGTCGAGCGGAGCCTTGGCGGCTTCCGTGCGGGTGCGGATGATCAGGGGCTGCGCGTCGAGGCTCGACTGGAGACGCGCCCGCATGCGGGCGATCTCGCTGTCCATGCTGGCGTCGTCCAACTGGACCGGGATGTCGAACGGGTCGGGCCGGGCCTTCGGCATCGGCAGGACGCCGCCGACTTCGCCGGCCCGCCGGGGTCTCGCCTGCGGCATCATGTAGTGCCGGAGCGGCGCGAGTTCGGAATCGGGGATGCCGGGCGTCGCGCCGTAGTCCTCCATGGGGAACAATCGGTTGGCTGCCTCGCGCGCCCGATCGAGGCGCGCACGCGCCGCGTCGCGATCGCGGGCGGCGAGACCAGACGGGCGACCATAGACAGTCGTCCGGCCGGCGCGTTCGGCCACGTCGACGGCGCGGCGTGCTGCATCCAGGTCGCCGAAGGCAGCGACGTCGGCCTTGTGCTGGTCGGCAGCCTGCTCGCGCGGCCCCTTCTTCCGGAACATCGGCCAACTCTCGTCGGCGTAGACCAGCCTCTCGGCGTCGTCCGGCGACATGCCGCCGGCGACGAGCTTGCGGATCCTGACCTCGGTCATGCCGCCCGGCGTCGACGCCGCTTCCTCGAGCGCCTGGAGCCGCTCGTCCATCGCCTTGGTGACCACATCGAGTGCCTTCGGAACACCGAGGCTCGAGACCGTCTTGCCGGTCGACACCACGAACTGATTCCAGGAGTTCGACAGCCGATCGAGCGACGACTGGGCATCGCCCGTCACCTTGGCGAGGTCGCCGACGGTCGTGCCGTCGACGCCGTCGAGCGCCGCCTGGAGCTTGCGCAGCGCGTCACGCTGCGACAGCAGCGCGCGAACGCCCGCCGAGACCTGCATGTCGCCGAAGAGTTGCGGGATCTTCGACAGGTCGCCCTTGAGGGCGCGCTCGGACAGGTCGAGGAACACCTCGGAAAGGTCCTTCCCTTCCTTGCGCGCCTTGGCCATTTCCTTGCGGAGATCGACGCCGAACTTCTCGAACTTCTTCGCGGTCTCGTCGCTCTCCATTTTCTGGAAGACGTTCTGCAGGTTCGTCGCGGCCGACGAGGCGTCGCCGGTCTGGTTGCGGACGATCTGCAACATCGCGACGAGGCGCTTCAACCCGATCTCGCCCTTCATGCCGACGGCGGCGGCGGCCGGCGCCAGCGAAGGCAGGTACTGCGACATGTCCTTCAGTTCGAACTTGCCGGCCTTGCCGCCGGCGACCAGGACGTCGAAGGCGGCCTGCATGCGCGTGGCGACGATGTCGAGACTGTCGGCGAGCGCGCCGGACGTCGCGGCGATGTCCTTGACCTCGGCCCCCGACGCCTGCGCGGTGCGCGCGACCGACGGCAGGAAGGCGAGCGCCTCCTCGAGGCTCTTGCCCTGCGAGACGAGGTCCTCGAGGCCGCCGGTGACGGCATCGAGCGGGGTTGCCGTCTCCTGACCGATCTCGACGATCTTTGACCGGATGTTGCCGACGGCGGCGGCCGAGGCATCGGCGGTGATGCCGATGCGGGTGATGCGACGATCGACCTCGGCGAAGTCGGTGAAGGCGCGCTTGGCCGCGCCGGCGACCACGGCCGGCGCCACGACGGTGGCGACGCGCCCCGCCATGGCGACGGTCGCCGCGCCGATCTTCGACGAGGCGGCCGTGACCGCCTTCGCCTTGTCGTCGATCGCCTTCATGCGACCGGAGACCGACTGGAAGGCGCCGGCCGTGCGGTCGACCGCCGACAGCTTGAGGCGCGCCTCGATTTCGCGGCTCATGGGTCACCTCCGGCGCGAGAGATAGTTCGACGCCCGAAGCGCCCGACGTTCGATCTGCGAGAAGGTCAGGCGCTCGGCTGCGGCGGGGTCCCACCCGGCGCGGAAGACGAGGAAGTCCCAGAGCCGCCCGATGTTCCCGCGACCTTGAAAAAATCGAGGAGGGCATCCTTCACCTTGCGAATGTCGGCGAGCGACAACTGACGCAGGATGGCGGAGGGTTCGCCCTCGCCTTCGAAGGTGACGCAGGCCTCGACATAGGCGCGGACCGCGGCGAGGTTCTCGATCACGACCACCTCGCCCGCAGCGGTTCGCTGCGCCTCGACGGCCTCGCCGTGGTCGAGATAGAGGCCGCCGGTCGGCTCGGAGACGAGGGCGACCTGCGTCCCCGAGCCGTGACCGATGTAGACGCGCGAAAGGGGAACGCGGGTCGGCGCCATGTCAGATCATCCGGTAGTCGACGCTCTCGAACGAGAGGCCGGAGGTCGAGAGGTTCTTCTGGTCGGTCGTCGGCTCGCCGACGAAGCACCCGTCGGTGAAGAGATGGGTCCGACCGGTGTGGGCCTCCTCGACCGTCAGGTTGCCTTCGAAGGCGAGGAGGTCGTCGGCGGTGACGCCGGGCGGAAGCTCGAGCGTCATGTCCGCCTTGTAGTTGCGCGGCGAGATGATCCGGGTGAAGGACCCGTCGAGGTTCTTCTCCGTCGTGACGCCCGTCGACGACGGGTCGATCTTGAAGTCGCCCTTGATCTTCACCCGGCGGCCGTCGCCGAGCGTCAGGATCATGCGGCCACCGGCCGACTGGTTGGACATGGGGGAAGCCTCCGGTTGATCAGAACTGGCTGTAGAGCACCGCGTTCGCGGCGATCACGTCGAGCGGGTTGACGCGGTCGAGCGGCGCCAGGACGTTGACGCGGTTCGACGCGTCGGCGTCGCGTTCGACACGGATCGCCGCAGCGAAGGCGTCGAGGTCCTCGAGCACGCCGCGCGTCACCAGCGCGCCGTAGGCGTGCACGAAGGTGGCGCGGATGTCGTTCGGCGTCGAAATCGCGGCATTGCCGCCGGGATTGGTCGAGGCGATCGCCTTCTGCCCGTGCTCGACCGAGAGCCGGAAGCGGAAGAACTTCAGCGCGTAGACCAGCTGGTAGAGCGCCTGGACGTCGCGGAAGGTCGTGTCGGTCTGGCCGAGCGCGTTCTTCTTCGACATCGTCACCGCCTTGTCGACGACGACCACTCCGTTGATGACCGACCAGGTCGAGATCCGCGCCTTGAGGAGCGCGTTGCGCGTCGCGTGCGACGGCCACTTCGACCGCGAGCGCGGCGCCTTGACGTAGACCAGCGCACGACCGGTCTGATTGCGCGACACGTTGCCGGACGCACCGTCGTGCAGCCACCCCACCTGCAGGGCGACGTAAGAAGCCAGCCATCCCCAGGCAGGGGTTGCATCATCGGACGACGCGATGCGGCCGACGCCGGCCACGTGGCGGTCGTCGGCCAACGACTCGCCCCACGTGATCAGCGCGGCGGCCGTGTCGGTCTTCACCGTCCAGAGGTGGCCGTAGGACTGGCGCGACCAGGACCAGCGGCCCGAGACGTCGCCGAGCAGGTCGCGAGCGCGCTGCAGGTTGGTGTCGTCCGAGAAGGGACAGATGATCGTCGTCCACTCGTCGTCGCCGAGCGCGGCGAAGAGCGTCGAGAGATCGGGCGTGCCGGCGCCGGCGGTCGCGGCGGCGATGGTCAGCGCGCTCGCGAACACGTTGCCGGTCACCGACGGATCGGCCCAGATGTCGAGATCGGCGAAGATCGTGCCCTTGTGCGCCGCGGTCAGCGTCACGACGTTGGTCGCGGCCGTGGCGGTGACGGGCAGCGTCGCCTTGGTCAGCTCGTCGTAATGAGCGTTGACCGCGGCGGCGAGGTCGGTGGCGACGGTCGAGGCGGTGGCGCCGGCGGCGATCGCGATCTGCACGCGCTCGCCGGCGATGTCGACGACGCCGATGCCGCCGGCGGCGGGGATGGTGCCGACCGTCAACGTCCAGGTCTGGGCCGTGCCGAGGTCGGGCGCCGCGGCGATCCAGATCTCTTCCGCCGGGGCGTTGGCGCGGGCACGGCGGTACATGTCGCGCAGGATCGACGTCGGACCGGCCAGCGCGTCGACGGCTTCCTGCGAAGCGGCGAAGACCGGCGTGTCGGTCGACATGGCGCCGGCGGACGTCTTGTGACCGACGAGCACGATCCGGCTCTCGGCTTCGAACGTGCCGCCCGAGTTGACCTCGAAGGCGAAGATCGGCGCGACGATGCCGCCGGAAATCTGGTTGAAGGGGACGGTGGTCATGTCAGTCCTCGTCGGTCGGTTCGGGGGCGGCAGGGACGGCGGCGTCGGCGACCTCGACGACGGATCCTTCGGCGATCAGGGCGGACCACCACTGGCTCTCGACGTCGACGGCGCGAGGCTCGACGAGCGTCGACGCCGTGCCGGGAATGGGGATGGTCAGATCCGGACGGGCCGGTCGGACGGTGGCGATCCGCATGGGGCTCACTCCGTTGGAGGGGTGCCGACGACGCCGCGAACCGGCGCGTCGGCGAGCGTGTCGGGCATCGTCGGTCCGAAGCCGAAGACGATCGTCTCGAGCGGCGTCGGATCGGAGGGGGCTTCCCAGGTCGAGGCGATCGCGGCGAGCACCGCGCCGCCGTAGGAGCCCGGCGGCAGCGCCGCGAAGACGTGCGACGCCGGCGCGGGGAGGCCGCCTTCGACGTCGTCCCAGTCGTCGTCTTCGATCACGACGGTGATGCGGAGCATCAGGCGCGACAGACGCACGCCGAGTTCCGGGTCGCGATCCCATCGGGTCTCGAACCGCCGATAGCCCCGGACGAAGCGGGGCACGAGCAGGGGCGACGTCGCCAGGACGCGCCGGATCTGCGTCGCCGCGAGTTCCAGCTTGGCGACGGCGTCGGCATCGGCGGCGCCGATGCCCATTTCGTCGGCGCCATCGACGATCGGGATCTCGAGGTCGATCACCAGTCCGACCTCGATGTATTCGGGGTCGTAACCGTGCTCGTCCGAGGGCGGGTCGGCGCGCGTCTCGTCGACATAGACGGACCCCAGCACGAAGCCGGGGTCGATCACCGTCCGGCCCCACGGCACCGACCCGCTGTCGAGAACACGCGGACCGAGGAGCGTCGGCCAGTTCGGCGTCGACGCGTCGAAGAGCGGCGTCGGCGCCAGCGCCTCGACGACGGCGAGGCGGAGGGCGGTCGTCGAAAGCGATGCCATGGCTACCTCGCGAGCGTCAGCGTCACCGTCATGCGCCCGCGGCCGTAGGGCTGTGGACGCGAGACCGAATAGACGAGACCGCTGGCCTTGTTCTCGAGCCGGTCGCCCTGGCGAACGTCGACACCGTCGGCAACGACATAGCTGGCGCTGAGGCTCGATCCGGCCGACGGCGTCGGCGAGAAGCTCGCGACGCGGCCGGTCGAGAAGGCATCGGCCGGCGTCTCGCGCTGGATGGCGACGAAGGGGTCGACGATCGCGCGGTCGGGATCCGGCACGGCGGCGGCGTTCGGACCGACCGGGCGGGCCATGGGGCGGAAGATCCAGTCTTCCGCGAACGCGGCGTCGACCGACCGCCTCGCACGCGCGAGACGGTCGGCGAAGGTGCCGGCCATGGCCGTCAGGCCTTGAGCTTCAGACGGCGCAGGGTCGCCGGCTGCGTGCAGAGGATGATCGGGTTCGTCTGGACCTCGAACTTCGCCCGCTTCGCCGTGCGTTCCTCGTCCATCTCGCGGACGTAGCGCGGGAGGCCGGGGGTGTTGACCGTCTCGAAGTAGTCGGCCGGCGCGTAGCGGGTGAGCCAGAGGCCGGAGACCCCGGTGAAGCCGACGCGCGCCTCGTCGGCGGCGATGAAGGCGCCGCCGACGGCGGTCTTGGCCTTCGCCGACGCGCGATAACGCTCCCAGGTGATGCCGCCGTAGGTGAAGACGTCGGGCATCTGGCCGCGCAGCTCGACCGCCGCAGCGGTTCCGAGATAGGTCTCGCGCACCTCGGGGTGGTCGACGAGCGCGCGGAAGAAGTCGGCACCGCAGAAGGCGTGCACCGCACCGTAGGACGGGGCGACGAGATCGTCTTCCATGTCTTCGCGCAGAACGTCGGTTTCGGTCCGCACCTTGAACGTCGCCGTCTCCAGGTCGAACTCGATCGCGCTCGGCGTCGCGAGGCCGAACTCGGCGTAGATGTCGAGAATGGTCTTGCCCTTGCCGGAGACGATCTTGCCGCACCAGGCGCCGAGCTTCATCCACTCCTCGGTCAGGTCGAAGTCGCGCGAGTGCTTGGTCATCTTGCGATCGACCAGCGACTGCACGGTCTCGACCTCGGTCGCCGATCCGAAGGCGCGAACGTTCTGGACCTCGTCGGCGTAGACCGATTCGTCGCGCTGCAGATGGACGGCGTCGATGGTGCGCAGGCGGCGGCCTTCGTGATCGACGGTCTCGCCGGAGCCGCCCCGCGGGGTCGGCTCGACCAGGGCGAGCGAAGCACCCTCCGTCTCGATCTTGATCGAGGTGGTGGTGATCGAGTCTTCCTCGAAGTCGACGGCCGCGCCGATCTGGCCGGGCACCGCGGGCTTCTCGTTGGCGAGCGAGGTGAGCGAGGCGAGCGAGAACTCGTCCGCATTGAAGATGGACATGTCGGCCATGATCGCCGTTCCTTTCCGATGAGAGGGGCCGCGATCAGCGGCCGATGATGCCGACCGCGGCGAGCGCGGCGAGAACGGCGGCCTTTTCGGGCGCCGTGTCGGTGGCCGCGGCGAACCCGAGCGACACCGCCTTGACCTCGGCATCGCGGGCGATGACGACGGCCTCGATGTCGGCAGACGCCGGGACATCGACATTCGCGAGGAGCACCGCGACGGCGGTCTCGCGACCGTCGTTGCCGGCCGGATCGTGAGGGGCGAGCTTCTTCGACGCAGTGATGCGGCCGAGAACGAGACCGGCGGCGAGAGAGCCAGAGCCGGCGATCAGGGTGGCGACGTCGCGCGAGCGGGTGCCGTTCGCCTCGGACAGCAGGAAGTGGCCGGGGCGCCGGCCTTCGGAAACGAGGGTCATGATTTGGTCCTCTGGTTGGCCGGAGATCAGCGGCGAGCGGCGGCGCGGGCGGCGGCCCGCTTGTCGTAGATGGCGCTCGGGTCGAGCGAAGCCGTCGGCTTCTTCGGATCGGTGCCACCGCCACCCGGCGCGGCGAGGCCGGCGGCGGCCTGGCGACGGGCGGCGTAGTCGGTCGGCGAGGTCTCGGCGACGGCCTTCGGAGCCGCCTCGAGCGCGGCGACCGCGGCCTCGGCGGACATCTC
>DBMN01000269.1 GCA_002298965.1 Rhizobiales bacterium UBA697
CCGCTTCGCGCTTCGGTCGCATCGCCGCCGCAGCCGTCCTCGCCGCGCCGCTCGCGGCCGCCGCCGCCCCCGCCGATCAGGCCGGCGCCGACCGGCTGAAGGCGCTGGTCGAGGACTATGTCGGCCGCCCGGCGGCCGGCGAGACGCCGGTGGTCACCGTCACCCCGGTCGGCGACGACTACGAGGTCGCCATCGACTTCGACCGCCTCGCCGCGCCGATCAAGAAGCTCGGCGTCGAGGCGACGCTCGGCCGCTCGGTGTCGCGGCTGACGCCGAAGCCCGACGGCACCTGGGCCTGGCGCGTCGATTCCTTCGCGCCCTGGACCTGGGCGGCCGGTGGACAGACCGGCCGGCTCGCCTTCGAGGGCTTCCGCGCCGACGGCGTCTTCGATTCCACGCTGTCGTCCTTCACCCGCCAGACCCTGAAGGTCGACCGGGTGATCAGCGAACAGACGGTGCCCGCCGCCGGCGACACGCCGCGCATCGACGTCCGCCGCACCGACGAGCAGCTCGACTTTTCCGGCACCGCCACCGCGAGCGCCTCCGGCGACGCGCTCGACGTCACGGCGACCCAGACGCTGCGCTCGATCACCGAGACCTTCGCGCTCTCCGAAGGCGCCGCCAAGGGCATGCCGGACATGGAGGCGACGCTGAAGGTCGGCGCCTCGCGGGCCGAGGCCAAGCTGACCGGCTTCCGCAACGCCCCCTTCCTGGCGCTGTGGCGCCATCTCGTCGCCCATCACGACAAGACGGACTTCACGGAACGACAGGCCGACCTGAAGGCGCGTCTGCGCGAACTCGGCCCCCTGTTCGAACGGCTCGACCACACCGCGACCTTCGACACCGTCGAGCTCGAGACGCCCGTCGGCTTCGCCACGCTCGGCCGCGTCGAGATGGCGATGGTGGCGACCGGCGCCACCACCGACGGCATCGTCGACTTCCGCACCACGCTCTCGGGGCTGAAGGTCGGCTCGCTCTTCATCCCGGCCTGGGCGGGACGGCTGATCCCGAGCGACCTCGAGATTCGCGGTCGCGCCACCGGCTGGAACGCCGCCGCACCACTGGCGATCTTCCTCGACCGCGCCGACTTCGCCGCCGACAAGCCGCTCTCCGACGAGGTCGCCGCCGAGATGGTGACGAAGGCCCTGCCCAAGGGCGTCGTCGAGATCGTCTTCGAGGGCAACCGTGTCGCCTCCAAGGAATGGGACCTGAAGATCGACGGCCGCATGACCGCCGGACCGGCCGGCGCCGCGGGCACCGTCACGGCGCGCGCGACCGGTCTCGAACAGGCGATCACCGCCCTGCGCGATCCCAAAGCCGGCGACAGCGGCAAGCAGGCCGCCGACCAGCTCGCCCTCGCCCTGTCGCTCGCCGAGCAGAAGGACGGCGCCGCGGTCTGGCGCATCGACTTCGAGGGTGACCGCGTCTCGATCAACGGCCGCGAGGTGTCGCCCGGAACCAAGAAGGCCGACCCGGCCCCCGTGACCACGCCGCCCTCGACCGGCAAGCAGGGCTCGTCCGGCTCGACCAAGGCGCCGTCCTACAAGGCCGGCGACAACCCGCTGGGCGATTCCGACACCGATTCCATCAAGCGGAAGTTCGACGAGAAGGCCGCCAAGGGCGGCTCCAAGCCGTCGACCAAATCGTCGGTCAAGAAGGCCCTGGACGCCGACGAAGAAGAATGACGCCGGCCGCGACGGGCCTCACCGCCCCTCGCGCCGCCGCCACGGAGCGCTCATGACGCAAGACCACGCCGCCCGTCCGCTCCTTCTCGTCGCCCACGGCGACGGCGGCGCGGACCCGCGCGACGAGACCGTGCGGCTCCTCGCCGAGCGGCTGGCACGGCGCGGCGACCGTGCCGTCGCCTGGGGCGTGCTGAAACGGCCGGAGAGCTTCGACGACGCCCGCCGCGCCCTCTTCGGCGACGCCGCGCCCGGCCCGGTCGACGTCTATCCGCTGTTCATGGCGGAGGGGCGATTCGTCCGCACGAAACTGCCCGCGATCCTCGCCGAGCGGGGTTTCGGCGCGCATCGCCGCCTCCCCGTCTTCGGTCTCGACCCCGGCCTCGTCGATCTGATCGCGCAACGCCTGCGCACCATCGCCTCGATGCAGGGTGGCGGCGAGCCGGCGGATCTTCCGACCCTGCTGGTCGCCCACGGCTCGGCCTCGGGTGATGCCGGCAGCCGGCTGTCGAGCGAAGCCATCGCCGCGACGCTCGCCGAGCGCCTCGCCGCGCCGATCCGCGTCGCCTTCATCGAGGAAGAGCCCTTCTTCCAAGACGTCATCCCGACGTGGCGGCCGCGGATCGTCGTCGGCCTCTTCGTCTCGACCGGCACCCACGCGCTCGACGACGTCGCGGCACTCGTCGAAAGGACGCCCGGCA
The DNA here is from genome assembly GCA_002298965.1 of Rhizobiales bacterium UBA697. Lineage (GTDB taxonomy): Bacteria > Pseudomonadota > Alphaproteobacteria > Rhizobiales > Ancalomicrobiaceae > Pinisolibacter. The sequence continues at coordinate 2,384 of DBMN01000269.1, forward strand.
TCCTCCACCACGTCGCGGCGATCGGCCGGGATGCCGGCGTCGCCGATCTGGTGGAGCGGGCGATCGAAGCGGCCGGTCCCGTGCGCCTCTGAGCGGGTCTGCGCGCCGAAACCCTTGCAATCGGCGCCCCGCGCCCTCTATGTGGCCGCCATGAACGACACCACCGCGCAAACCGCCCCCAAGATCTCCTTCGTCTCGCTCGGCTGCCCCAAGGCGCTGGTCGACAGCGAGCGCATCGTCACGCACCTGCGCTCCGAAGGCTACGAACTGACCAAGTCCCACGCCGGCGCCGACGTCGTCGTGGTCAACACCTGCGGCTTCCTCGACAGCGCCAAGGCCGAGAGCCTCGAGGCGATCGGCAAGGCCATGGCCGAGAACGGCAAGGTCGTCGTCACCGGCTGCATGGGCGCCGAGCCCGGCGAGATCGAGGCGCAGTTCCCCAACCTGGTGGCGATCACCAAGCCGCAGGCCTACGAGAGCGTCATCGAGGCGGTGCATTCCGCCGTGCCGCCGGCCCACGACCCCTATGTCGACCTGGTGCCGCCGCAGGGCGTCCGCTTCACGCCGCGCCACTATGCCTATCTCAAGATCTCGGAAGGCTGCTCCAACCGCTGCAGTTTCTGCATCATCCCGCATCTGCGCGGCGACCTCGTCTCGCGGACGGCCGCCGACGTGCTGCGCGAGGCCGAGAAGCTGGTGAAGGCCGGCGTCAAGGAACTGCTCGTCATCTCGCAGGACACCTCCGCCTATGGCCAGGACCTGCGCTATGCCGCGAGCCCGTGGAAGGACCGCGAGGTCCGCGCCAGGTTCCTCGACCTGTCGCGGGAACTCGGCGACTTCGGCGTCTGGGTCCGCCTCCACTACGTCTACCCCTACCCGCACGTCGACGAGGTGCTGCCGCTGATGGCGGAGGGCAAGATCCTTCCCTATCTCGACATCCCGCTCCAGCACGCCGCGACCCCGGTTCTGAAGGCGATGAAGCGCCCGGCGGCGCAGGAAAAGACCCTCGACCGCTTCGCCAAGTGGCGCGAGAGCGTGCCGGATCTCGCGATCCGCTCGTCCTTCATCGTCGGCTTCCCCGGCGAGACCGAACAGGACTTCCAGGACCTGCTCGACTGGCTCTCGGCGGCGAAGCTCGACCGCGTCGGCGCGTTCAAGTACGAGGCGGTGAGAGGCGCGGCGGCGAACGAACTCGCCGGCGCCGTGCCGGAAGAGGTGAAGCAGGAGCGCTGGAATCGCCTGATGGCGCATCAGCAGGTGATCGCCGACCGGATCCAGAAGGCCCGCGTCGGCCGGCGCGTGCCGGTGATCATCGACGAGGTCGGCCCGTCGGTCGCCAAGGGGCGTACGAAGTGGGACGCCCCGGAGATCGACGGCGTGGTCCACGTCGCCTCGCGCCGCCCGCTCAGGGCCGGCGAGATCGTCACGGTGAAGATCGAGAAGACCGACGCCTACGATCTGGCGGGCACGGCGGTCGACTGAGGGCCGCCCTCACTTGCCCCCGGTGAGTTCCGCCAGCGCCTTCTCGAAGCGGCGATCCGGCACCAGCCAGATCAGCGCGACCGCGGCGTAGAGCACCAGCGAGGCCCACGACACCAGGAAGGCGAGGCCGATCGCCGTGGCGTAGATCGCCAGCGAGACGATCTCCTTGTGGCCCGAGCCGAAGGCGCGGGCGAAGGCCGTGCCGTCGGGATGACGGCGGCGCAGCACCACCGCCAGGATCGCATAGGCGAGCGCACAGGCGATCAGCACCACGCCGTAGAGCGCCACCGTCGTCGCCGCGAAATGGTTCTCGCCCATCCAGCCGGTGGCGAAGGGAACCAGCGACAGCCAGAACAGCAGGTGCAGGTTGGCCCACAGGGTCGCACCGTCGACGGTCTTCACCGCCTGCAGCATGTGGTGGTGGTTGTTCCAGTAGATGCCGACGTAGACGAAGCTCAGCACGTAGGACAGGAACACCGGCCACAGCGCCGCCAATGCCGCGACGCTGGTGTCGTGCGGCACCTTGAGTTCCAGCACCATGATGGTGATGACGATGGCGAGCACGCCGTCGCTGAAGGCCTCGAGCCGTCCCTTGTGCATGCCGTAAGCCCTCTCGCGAACCGTTCGCGATGGTGCACGCCGCCGTCGGCCGACGCAACCCGCTCAGGCGGACGCGATCCCCGCGAGGAACGCCGCGCCGAGCCGGATGCCCGCCGGGTCGATGCCGTGACCGAGCCCCGGCCTCAGATGCAGATCGACCGCGACGCCGCCCGCCTTCAGCACCGCCTCCGCCACGACGCTCTCGGAGGCCGGGATCACCGCATCGGCCTCGCCGTGGACGAGCCGCACCGGCGTCGCCGAGAAGCCGCTCGCCGCCGGGCGCCCGAGCCGGCCGGAATAGGCGAGCACGCCGGCGAAACGCCGACCCCGCCCGATGGCGTCGAGCGCCATGATCGAGCCCTGCGAGAAGCCGACCAGCGCCGTGCGCTCGGCGACCGTGCCGGCGCGGGAAATCTCGAGATCGACCACCGCGTCGAAGGCCGAGGCGGCCTGGGCGATCCGCTCGGCTCGATTGGCCGGCGTCACGCCGAGCACCGAGAACCACTGCCGGCCGAAGGGGCCGCCGTCGAACGGGTACGGCGCATCGGGCGCGGCGAAGGCGACACCGGGGAGCATCCCCTTCCAGTCGTCGGAGAGATCGAGGAGATCGAGCCCGCGTGCGCCGACCCCGTGCAGGAAGAGCACGAGATCGAGGCGGCGGGTGGAGGCGTCGGCGGTCATGGCAACCTCGGGGAACGATGGATCGTCGCCCGAACATGTCGCGCCGCGCGGCCCACGACCAGATCGCGCCGCCGCACCGCACCGTTCGACAATGCCGAACGACGGCGCGGACGGCGCGTGGTCGTCACGGGATCAGCACGGCCGATCCGGTGGTGGCGCGGGCTTCGAGCGCCCGATGGGCCGAGGCGGCATCGGCGAGCTTCCAGGAGTTGGAGACCGGGATCTTCACCGCCCCGCTCGTCAGCACCGCGAAGAGATCGGCGGCCGACGCCTCGAGATCGGCGCGCTGGGCGATGTAGGAGAAGACCGTCGAACGCGTCGCGAAGAGCGAGCCGCGCGAGGCCAGCTCCTGCAGCGAGAACGGCGGCACCGGGCCCGACGCGTTGCCGAACGACACGAAGAGGCCGAGCGGACGCAGGCAGTCGAGCGACTTCGGGAACGTGTCCTTGCCGATCGAGTCGTAGACCACGTCGACGCCGCGCCCGCCGGTGATGTCCTTCACCGCGGCGACGAAGTCGTCCTTCTTGTAGTCGATGACGTGGTCGTAGCCGAGCGACTTGGCGAGAGCCACCTTCTCCGCCCCGCCGGCGGTGCCGATGACGGTGGCGCCGAGGTGCTTCGCCCACTGGCCGGCGATCTGGCCGACGCCGCCCGCCGCCGCGTGGAAGAGCAGCGTCGTGCCGGGGCCGACCTTGTGGGTGCGCAGGAGCAGATTGCGGACGGTCATGCCCTTCAGCATCGCCGCCGCGCCGACCTCGAAGGAGATCGCATCGGGCAGCTGCACCAGCCGATCGGCCGGCACCAGCCGTTCCTCGGCATAGGAGCCGGGTCCGACGACATAGGCGACGCGGTCGCCGACCGCGACCTCGGTCACGCCGTCGCCGATCGCCACCACCGTGCCGGCGCCCTCGTTGCCGGGGATCAGCGGCAGACCGCCCGGCGCCGGATAGAGGCCGGAGCGGAAGTAGCAGTCGATGAAGTTCAGCCCGATCGCGGCGTGGCGCACCAGCGCCTGACCCGGACCGGGCTGACCGATCTCGACGTCCTCGTAGGTGAGAACCTCGGGTCCGCCGGTCTGATGGATGCGGATCGCCTTCACCATGGGTCGTGCTCCTCGAATGTGCGTTCCGTGCGCGGCTGGCCCGCGCCAAACGTTCGCTCGGCGTACTATTTGGGTTGGATCGCCGTCGTTCAAGCATGTTAGCCTCATGGCTCCCATCGCAAAACACGCCGAGTCCTCGATGCCCCCCGCAAACGAGTCCTACACCGATCTTTTCACGCCCAAGCTGGTGACGGTTCTGCGGGAAGGTTACGACCGAAAGCGCTTCATGGCCGACATCGTGGCGGGCCTGACCGTCGCCATCGTCGCCCTGCCGCTCGCCATGGGCATCGCCATCGCCTCCGGCGTCTCGCCCGAGCGCGGTCTGACCACGGCGATCATCGCCGGCTTCCTGATCTCGGCACTCGGCGGCTCGCGCTTCCAGATCGGCGGTCCCACGGCGGCCTTCATCGTCGTCGTCTACCGGGTGGTGGAGACCCAGGGCTACGACGGTCTGGCGCTGGCGACCTTCATCGCCGGCCTGATCCTGATCGCCATCGGCCTGCTGAAGCTCGGCACCTACATCAAATACATTCCGCATCCGGTGACGATCGGCTTCACCGCCGGCATCGGCGTCACCATCTTCGTCTCCCAGGTCGCCGATCTGCTGGGCCTGAAGACCGGCAAGCTCCCCGGCGAATTCCTCGACAAGATCGAAGTGCTGTGGCACGCGCTGCCGACCTGGAACGTCGCCACCGTCGCGGTGTCGGTCCTCTCCTTCGGCGTCATCGTCGGACTGAAGCGGTGGAAGCCGAAGCTGCCGGGCCTGCTCTTCGCGGTGGTCGCGGCGGCTCTGGCGGTCGCGATCTTCCAACTCGACGTCGCCACCATCGGCTCGAAGTTCGGCGGCATCCCGCGCACGCCGCCCGCCCCGGCGCTGTCGATCCCGACGTGGGAGAAGCTCATCGCCATCCTGCCCGACGCGGTGACGATCGCGCTGCTCGCCGGCATCGAGTCGCTGCTCTCCGCCGTCATCGCCGACGGCATGACCGGGCGGCGTCACCGTTCCAACTGCGAGCTGGTGGCTCAGGGCATCGCCAACGTCTTCTCGCCGATCTTCGGCGGCATCCCGGCGACCGGCGCCATCGCCCGCACCGCCACCAACATCCGTTCGGGCTCGGCCGGCCCGATCTCCGGCATCCTCCACGCCGTCTTCCTCGGCGTCTTCGTCATCGTCGCCGCGCCGCTCGCCTGGTGGGTGCCGCTCGCCTCGCTGGCGGTGATCCTCGCCATCGTCGCCTGGAACATGTCGGAGGTCCACGCGATCTCCCACCTGCTGCGCAACGCCGACTGGGGCGAGCGCCTGGTGCTCGTGGCGACGCTGCTGCTGACCGTCTTCGTCGACCTGACGGTGGCGATCGAGGTCGGCGTGGTGCTCTCCGCCATCCAGTTCATGCACAACATGGCCGAGGCGGTGGAGGTCGAGGCCCGCACCGGCGCCCGTCTGCTGACCGGCGGGAAGCTCCTCGAGCGCGACGTCGCCGACGAACCGGGCGTGCGGCCGGGCTACACCTCGGACATCCACGACGACGTGGTGGTCTACCGCATCCACGGGCCGTTCTTCTTCGGCGCCGCCAACCAGCTCGCCCAGACGCTGAGCCGCATCGGCGACCGGCCGCGCTTCCTGGTGCTCGACTTCGACGGCGTGCCGCTGGTCGACACCACCGGCGCCACGGCGCTGCGCTCGGTGATCGAGCAGATGACGAAGCGCAACACCGTCGTCATCCTCGCCGCGATGAACCGCCCGGTCCGCCGCATCCTGGTGCGCTACGGCATCAAGCGGCCGGACGTCCAGGTCGCGACCGCCCCGTCCGTCGCCATCGCCCTCGACCGTGCCCGCCGCGGCGGCCTGCTCGAGGACTCCGTCGACGCCGGCGGCAAGCGACTGCTGCCGCACGTGTGAACGATGGGGAAGGCGTTGCGGCGCTCGGCGCTCCGGCGGATGGGCCCGGGAGGCCCTTCCGCCGCTGTCGCCGTGACGAGCCGTCGATCGTCGACGCTTCGCGCAGGACCTTTCCGCGGGGACCCTCGTCGGCGATATCCAGAAGCGGAGCCGCGCCTTCACCCTCCCCTCAGGGGAGGGTGCCGAGCAGCGCGAGGCGGGTGGGGTTCGGCGGTTCGACGAGCGGAGAGCGGGCGGATTTCACGCGAGCCCGCGAGGTCCGTTCGACCCCATCCGGCGCCGCGACACCCCACCCCCTGCCCCTCCCC